>DZBD01000109.1:0-3865 GCA_022729795.1 Sulfuricurvum sp.
ATCATACTCAATTTGATTATGCAAGCCATAAATTGCCGCACCGATTGCTTCGAAATAATCTGCTTCGTCGGGTACAATAATATCAAATTGATTGGAAATATAGTTAATTACTGATTTGTTCCGAGTTAATCCACCAACAAGCAACTTCTGCCCTTCATTTTCTTTGTGTAATAACTCGCCTATCTTATCTGAAATCATCAAGGATAAACCCGCTGATACTTCGGATTTTGGCACGCCTTTATTCAATGCGTGAGTACAATCAGATTTTGCAAACACACTACACCTTCCCGAAACTCGATGTGGAGTGCAATTAGGGGAAATGTTAATTGCTTCGTCGAGCGACAAATCCATTCTATGTATTTGCTGTAAATAAAACTCGCCTGTACCCGATGCACACTGATTCTTAGTATTTACATTAATTATGTGACCAGTTTTATCTAAAGTGTAAGTAATGAAGGATTCTGCTCCAAGAGATGCTATTGATTGAACATTTGAGTATTTATGTTTTAGATATAAATATGCGTTTTCGGTGGCTTCAGCTTCAGAAATATTTGGGATTTTCACAATGTTTTTGAATTTTCTGCCTGTTGCAACTATTGGTATTTTATTTGGATTAAGAAATTTGATTTTTTCAGTTAATACTTGCTTGGGATTGCCCTGATGAGGAAAGTTGCCTAATTGCTCTATTTCAATTTTGTTGTTTTTATCGATAGATGCTAATACAAGTTTGATGGTGGAAGCACCAAGCGATAATCCAATTATATTTTTCATTTTATGTAAATTTTCTATTTTTAAATAATAATCAAGAATTTTCTTAATGATTATTTTCAAAATTATTAAATAATCAACAAATATAAATATATTTGTATTCTAATATTCAAACAAAAATAAAAAATGACTATTTTCAAATTTGGTGGGTCTAATTTTCAATCTAAAAATGCTTTTGATAATTTTTTGCAAATTGTCAATCAAATTAATTCCCCGACCTTAATTGTTATTTCTGCACTTGGTAAAACTACTCGGCGGCTTTCGGAAGCCTTGAAGTTTGCTGAAATTGGCGAATTGCATAGTGCTTTGAGCATTGTGGAGAAGCTAAATTACATTTCTTCTAATCTTATTACTGATTTGATTGAGGATAATGCTATTTTTGCTGATTGCAATTCCAAAATCAATGGCATTTTCGATGAGATTATTAATTATATTCGTAATATTTCTATTGTTAGGGAAGTTACTCCTCGTACTAAAGATAAAGTTCTTGCTTTTGGCGAGGATATTTCTCTTATTATTTTCGATTCTTTTCTTCGTTATCATAATATTTCTTTTGTTTCTTTAGATGTCAGAGATATTATTATCACTGATTCTAATTTTAATGCCGCTAATCCTATTCACGATAAGATTAAATCTAATATTATTACTAAGATTTCTCCGCTTTTTAACCATACGAATATTATTCTTACTCAGGGTTATATTGCTCAAGACGAGAATGCTAATACTACTACTATGGGCTTTGAGAGTTCTAACCTCACCGCTATTCTTTTTGCCGAATTCCTTGATGCTAAACAAATTACCATTTGGACAGATGTGGAAGGCGTGTTTAATATCGACCCTAATCTTTGTCATAATGCCGTCCCCATTCCTCATCTTTCCTTTTATCAGGCTAAACTTTTCGCCCGTTATGGTAATAAGCTTTTCTATCCTAAGATGATTGAGTCCGCGATGAGTAATAACATTAATATTATTTATAAATCCTTGCTCAATCCTAATGGTAAGCAAACTATTATTAGCGATAAACAAATTTTCGATAATACTCTTTTTGTCTTCTTTGATAATTTTAGTACTTATCGTATTCATTTTAGTGATAACGATAATGCCGCTTCTCTTTTGAATGAGTTTTCCCGTAATAATCATTATCAAAACATAATTTTAAAGAATAACGACTTCCTCTCTCTTATGACAGAGCGTAATGATATTGATTATTTTAAAAATATGAAGACTACTTCCCTCTTCTTGCTTTATCTTATTAACCCAAATATTCTTAATATTTACAAAATCATAACTAAATATTCAGATTTATTTATTAATTTAGACTTCAGGCTTATGCCTGTTGAAGATAATGTTTATGTTCTTACTTTCAAGCAGACTAATAATAAAGATTTAAATACAATTCTTAACATTTTAATTAATACAGGAGATTAAATCAATGGATTTAACTACAATTCTAATAGTCGCAGCTATTTTATTACTCGTCATCTTACCGCTGATGCTCTACAATTCACTCGTAAGAAGAAGAAATCAGGTGGATAATGTATTCGCAAGCCTTGACGCATTACTCAAAAAACGATATGACCTAATACCGAACCTAATTTCATCAGTACAAACTTATTTATCACACGAAAAAGAAACATTAACACGCATCACGGAGCTAAGAACAAAAGCAATTTCTGGCTCAATCTCAAGCAATGAAGCAGTTACATTAGATAACGAGCTCTCTACAATAATGAAAACCCTCCAAGTATCAGTAGAAAACTATCCTGACTTAAAGGCGAGCACAAATTTCCTACAATTACAAGGGTCTTTACACGAAGTGGAGGAACAAATATCAGCAGGAAGACGGGCTTATAACGCTGCGGTCACAGATTATAACACTGCGATACAAATTTTCCCAGCAAATATACTCGCAGGAATGATGAAATTTACTCCAAGAACACTCTTTTTGATTTCGGAAGTAGAAAGGCAGAATATTAATGTAAAGAATTTGTTCAAAAATTGAGGTTTTTTGCTATGAAGACTATTGATGAGTTCAAAAATTTCTTTCATTATCAGTTCAACGATGCGAATGCTCCCTTCGTTATTGAACTTAATTCCCTCCGTAAGAATTATTACAGGAAATTATTTATTGCTCTTGGCTTTTTGCTTATCGGAATTGTCCTTATCGCTCTTGTTTCTGTTGAAACGATTAATTATGACACGCTCGGTGATACTGAAAGGGTCGTCCTTATTAGTATTTTTGTGATAATCGTTACTGCTATGATTTATTTCTTTGTTTCTATGGGCAAGGAATATAATAAATATCGTGCTATTTTTAAGGAAAATGTTATCCGTAAGATAATTTATTTCATTTCTCCTGATTTAAATTACGAACCCACTAATTATATTCCCATTACGGACTTTAAAACTGCTAATTTCTTTCCTAATAATCACATTAGTCGTTATCGTGGCGATGATAATGTTAGTGGTAAATTGGATAAGACGAGTATTCGCTTCTCCGAGCTTCACGCAGAGGAGGAAAACAAGGATAGCAAAGGCAATTCTACTTGGACAACTATCTTTAAGGGTCTATTTATTATCGTTGATTTTAATAAAAATTTCAATGGGAAGACTTATGTTCTGCCCGACAATAATAATAAGAGCTTTAAGAAGTTCTTTATCTTCGGCGAGAAGAGAAATACTGCCTTCGGTGAGCTTGTTAAGCTCGAAAGTATTGATTTTGAGAAAGTTTTTGCTGTTTATAGCACCGATCAGATTGAAGCACGTTATATTTTATCTACAAGTTTGATGGAAAGGCTTGTTAATTTTAGAGGTAAGGCTGATAGCAATATCTTTATTTGTTTTGCTAATTCGCAAATTTATATTGCTATTCCTATTTTAAAAGATCTTTTTGAGCCCCGCATTAGCAAAAAAGAGATTTCCTTTGAACAATTGAGTGATTATTTTAGTATTCTCAGTCTTGTTATTAGTATTGTTGATGAATTAAATCTTAATACTCGCTTATGGACTAAGGAATAGATTATTATTAATAATTATTTCATAAAAAAGGCTATTCAAAATATTAAATTGAGTAGCCTTTTTTTAATTAATACCATTC
>DZBD01000109.1:3965-7761 GCA_022729795.1 Sulfuricurvum sp.
AAAATCAGTAATTCTTTTGAAATTACTGATATAATTTGTATTATGATTAGTTATTTTATTATGATAAACAATATATTTATCAATAAGATGAGTATTTTACTTAATAATAGAAGTGAGGGGACCACGTAGTCCATTGTAACTTGATAATTTCGCCTCTACAAAGCCGATTGGTATCTTAGCGGCAACTTTAATAGGCATCTTTCTATCGTCATTAGTAAGCCAGATGTAAATAGCACCATCAGCATTGAAAAGACCACCCTCCTTAATGAGAGGTTCAATAACGATGCAGTTAAATTTACCAGCATAGACCTCACAAATCTCTCTACGATGGATCTTTACTCCCAATTTATAAGTCTTTCCATCAAAGAAATTATCAAGATATATAATACTGCCGTTCTTATAACTATTCAAATCGAGAGTACGAACATAGTAGAAGGCAGAAATAATATCGTGGACATAAGGAGGAATAGTAAAAATGGAATCTTTAAAATGAGCGACATTATTTATATTATTGAAATAGGACTTAGAATCACGCTTATAGCGACCTTCACGAACCTTTTGAGTAAAATCCCAAGGAAAAATACCATTTACATCAAGAGCGGTTACAAATATATCACGAACTTTGTAAAGCCAATCAAGACTTTCGAGAGATCTCGCTTCGAAATGCACTTGATAAGCATTCCTGCCGAAGCGATTAAGAGGCTTGGGAGCAATTTCAAGGAAGCCGGTGCCAGCAGTAATAAACTTATAACCAATTTTATAATCCAATCTTTCGCCATAACCAAAAGAATTGTTATTATGACTACGAAAATTGTAATTAGCAACTTGCTGATTGGTAAGATTAAGAGGAGAATCCTCGCCAGTAACGATGATTTGGAAGAAAACAATCGTAAAAATAGCGAGAATAATAGATTTGAAGTAAGAATTATTATTATTCATTATATTATTTTTAATATTAGACGAAAAAAGACGAATAAAATTATAAGCAAGACGAATACAAAAAGGAAAATCATTAATCAAAATATAGAAAAATTTAGCGAGGAAAGGAGCGGGACTTTAATTATCGCTAATAATATCTCTGATTCTGTAACCAACACCACGAATACTCTGAAAAAGTTGTTTGTTTTTCTTATAATCAATCTTCGAGCGAAGGCGTTTAATATAAACATCGATAATATTACTATCAGAATCGAAGTTATGCTTCCAAACGTGCTGGGTAATAGTACTTCTGCTGAGGATTCTATTCTTGTTACGGACAAAATACTCAAGGAGGGTGTATTCTTTAGTAGTCAATTCGATTTCTTTACCATCACGGAAGGCAACGTGAGCAACTGTATCGAGAAGAAGATCACCACATTTTAGCTTAGTAGTCTTGTCGGGGAGAGTTCTACGAAGAATGGAGCGAATACGAGCAGATAATTCTTCCATAGCAAAAGGCTTACCCATAAAATCATCAGCACCCAAATCAAGTCCACGAACTCGGTCTTCAACATTATCACGACCGGAGAGAAGAATAATAGGAGTATTGACGCCTGCATCACGCACTTCGCGAAGAATAGTATAACCATCTTTACCTGGAAGAATGACGTCGAGAACAATCGCATCAAAAATGCTATTAACAATCAAATCCACGGCGGAATCACCATCATTAATAGTCTCTACCATAAATCTATCTTGAGTTAGACCGTTCTTAATGAAAGCAGCAATCTTGTTATCATCTTCAACAATTAGAATACGCATAATAATTACCTATAATTTATAATTTTAATTAATAATTTTCTTTTATTTTCTAATGAAAACAGGATAAATCTCCTTCGCTCCATTAGATTGTTCAAATAAAATGTAATACATACCATTCGCGACGGGCTCATTATTCATATTATAACCATTCCAACTATCACAATAGACGATATTACTCTTGCGTGGCTGGTTTTCAATAATATTTTTGACGATGCGATTAGCTTGGTCGATGATACGAATAGAAATATCGTCATTAACAGGAATTTCGTAGACAATTTCCATCTCGCCGAAGTTAGGACGGAAAGGATTAGGAGAAACGGTATTAATATATTTAGGGGAAACATCGGTCAAAATAGTATCGAATCTAAAGCAGGAGGAATTACTACAAGCACGGAGATGGATTTTATTAGGCAAATTGTAAGGAATATTCCAACTGAAGCCGAGAGAATCAGCGGGGACGGAGCCGATAATAGTCAAACTATCGCCGAGCTTATCGGAGAAGTAGAAATTAATAGTATCAATCGCAAGGGGAATAGTGTAGAGCGTGTCCCAACTAAAGACGAGAGTAGGACAATTAGTCAAACAAGGCTCGAGAGTAATAGGGAGCGGAGCAGGAAGAATGTTCAGGGAATAAACTTGAGAAGTATCGTTAAATTGCGTCCTGTGGATGATAAGGCGACTAAGCAAAACAGCAGAAGAATCAGGGCTGGAGCAATTAAAAACAGGTAAGCAAGGAACAATACCCTTCAGCACGAAGTCTTGATTAGGATTAATCTTAATACCAGTAGCAAACTGCCAACTTGCAGTATCGGTGGCGATTTGCATCGAAAGCGAATCCACGCATTTAGTATTGCCGGTGATAATAATCTCATCGCCGATGTTATAATCAATAGTAGCGAACTCATCAAGATTAAATCTGGGGATTTCAAAAGACATAATGGCGGAAGAATCAGAAGTCTGGCTTGGATTTTTAATACCAGAGAGCACAAAAAAACCTTCCTTGCCGGAAAGTTTATCATCAATAACGAGATTGTAAAAACAAGTATCGCAATTATTATTAACATTATTGTTAATAACTTGCAAAGAATCCCAAGTAGGAATAGAATCTATAGTACGTTGAAACTTGATTTGCACTTGATTTTCAGATAAGGTGTAATTAGTCCACTTCAATTGGAGAGTATCACCATAGCAGAGCATTTCGGGAGGAGATTGTTGCAAAATAGGATTAAGCACTTTAAGAGAATTAGGAATAAAAGAGCCAATTAAATAAGTGCTATCGTTAGTTGTGACAATTAAATCGTTCCTACCATCGCCTTCCATATCAGCAACGGAAACAGAAAAGATATTTTGATTGACGAAAGTGTGAGTAAATAAAGTATCAAAGTGCATTCCAGATTGGAAATTCTCGTTTTGATAATCACGCATAGTAAGGATTCTCAAAGTTCCACCGCTTACAAGGAAAATTTCATCTTTATTATTAGGCAAACCATCAAAATCATTCACAGCGGCAACCCACCCGTTAATTCTTTGGGTACAAATAGTATCAAATTGGTAAAGATAAGTGCCCGGAGGAGAAGGTTTAGCAATATCGCCATTAGTTTGATAGCGAACTACCATCAATTTATTAGAAGGATAAGCATAATTTGGAGTTGATTGAGTAATAATCAATTCCTTGCCCGGATTATTTGGGAAATGTGGCTTATTTTCGTTCCAAGAATTGCCATCAACATTGCCCATAGCAACAGACCAGTAATGGTTATCACCACCAACTATAGGCGGAAAGACAGCATCACCAGGGAAAGTAATTGGGTCGCCTTCTTTGGTGTATAAATGCAATTTAGATTTACCAACAGAGCCTTCCAACCCATTGTATTCTTCGGTTACTAATATAAACATATTCTCACCCGAACCTTCGTCAGTCAAATCCACCCAATAAGGTCGGACAAGCGGGCGTTTACCATTAGCAATATTTTTAAAATCACGAGGGAAAATCGCTTCTCGAATCGTATTATCTGTAATATCAAAGCCAACAAGATAAGGTCTATTAGAACGAGTT
>DZBD01000110.1 GCA_022729795.1 Sulfuricurvum sp.
GATAATGTAATATTATCGGATAAATATTTTTATGTATTAAAAAAATAATCAAAATAAGAGGTTTCTAATGTTTTGAATTTACTTATATAAGTAGAAAACTATTATAATTCATTCATATTATCGTATAAATATTAATTTTGATTTTTTCTTTATTAATCGGTGTTTTTTTAATACAATCTTTTTTTTAAAGGATTTTAGTGGAATTATTAAAAGTTAATAGAAAAGAAAAAAACTTAGTTCGGTTTGCTACAGTAAAATCAAAAAGAATTGGACGAAAGAACATTACACAGATAGATGAGTTGTGGATAGATAAAAATGATTTCTTCGAGCAAATCTGCAAAGAATTAGGCAGCAAAAATATTGAGGTAAGAAGAGGAAAATTTTGTAATCTGATCCTATCAGAGGAAGATGAAAGTGAAATGGAATTTATTCATACTTTCGTGCTTGAGGGAAATGATGTAGAGAATACATTTATTCCAGGCGACTTCATTATCGCTGGTGCTGTAAATAAAGGTGGCACATTTGAGGGACTTGATAAAAACATAGACAAAGAGTGGATAGACAACAGGATATTGGTTACTGTTTTTACTGGGAAAAAAGAAAAAAATTAAACTAAGGATTATGAAGTCCTTAGGATTTCACAAATACCTTTTGTGGGAAAACATAATGACAAAAATAAAATTTAAAATGCTTGAAGAAATGTTAGAGACAGAAAAATTAGACTACATAAATTCTCATTTAAGAAGAAAAAATTGATTTTTCGCAAATACTCTTCTCAAGAAATAGAGACACTTAAATGGATTGCCATCATAAGCATGGTAATTGACCACATAGGCTTCATCATGCTTGGAGACAACGAAGTATGGAGAAGCATCGGAAGGATTGCATTCCCTCTATTTGGTTTTACCATGGTTCATAACTTCCTGTTTTTCACAAGAGACAAAAAGAAATATATCAATAGACTTTGGCTTTTTGCAGTGATTAGTCAACCAGCATACACACTAACCATCAAAGACGATTTGAATGTGTTTTTTATTCTAGCTTTATCACTCTCAAGTATATGGCTTATTCAAAGCATAGCAAAAGAAGAGAGAAGGGAGCGAGATAAATATATAGCCTACATGGTTATAACGATTCTAGGAACTTTGATGTCACTATCTACGAGTTATGGGATTATCGGGTTTCTTTTTTTGCTTTCCCTATATTTAGGATTCCACTTTAAGAAAGTTTGCATATTGTCATTGGTTTTTTTACTTCTCTTGAATTACGGAAATATCTATTACGCCATTGGTGCTCTCCTTGTACCCCTTATAATACATTTTTCAGATAAAATAAACATTGAGATTCCTAGAAGAGGGAAATGGTTTTTTTATCTATTCTACCCTCTTCATTTGCTTATTATCTATGCATTACATTTTATTTTATGAGGAGAAATTAGATGAGAATTTTGTTTTTTGTTGTATTTAATTTATGCCTGTTGTTCGGCGGTTATGATGATTACACTACACCTGATATAGATGAATCATCTTTAGGGAGTGGTTATGATAATTACAACACCGGTGATGTGAATGAAGCGGCAGTTGGCAAGGGTTATGATGATTACACTACACCTGATGTCAATGAAGCAGCAGTTGGAAGTGGATATGACGATTATTCAACGCCCAATTATGATGAAGACAGCATCATAGAAAGGTAGAAAAATATGAAATTTTCAAAAAATATCATGCTAGGCATGGTAATAGCGGTGATCCCAATGGAAGTTGTGTCAAAAGCAACGCTTATTACAGATTTTGAACAAAAAGAAGTTGAGTTGGGATTGATAATCTTAGAGTTAGTATCTCCCAAAAAAATATACAAAATGGTGTAAAAAAAAGTAAAGAAGTGGAACGAGTAGGTAAGATATATTTCAAAGCTTGTATGGAATTAGATTCTTAGAAGTTGAGTGTAAAAAAACCCCGGAGGGGTAAAAACGAAAGTTTTTAAAGTGATGTAACCAAGATGCTCCTAACCAGCTCATCTACCAATTCTGATAGCTTATGCCGTGCAATACCCTTATGAAACCAGGGAGTAAGATTGCACTTGTCAGGTTCACCGACATACAACCCAAAAGTATGTATGCCCTTTTTGGTGTGTTCTAGCTTGTTCAAATTACCATCAGTAATAAGCCCATCGGTGATAACAAAATTTATTTCTCCCTTTTGGAGAATAGATTCTACACACGAAAATGTGTGGTCGAATCCTTCAGCTCCTCCAGATTGGAAACATTTCTCAATTTTGTTCCTGCTCATAGGCATTTTAAATGTTTGGTAGCCACTGCTACTAGACAATATCACATAGCCCTCAACGAGATTCTCTCTTGCAAGTTCACTAAACATTGCTACTATGGTAGCAGCATTAGACATCGGTGAACCATACATAGAACCAGAGCAGTCAATCACGAAGTTGAAAGGTTTTTTTGCTCTTGTTATGGCAAGTTTCTTTTTGTAAAGATACTCACTACCTTGAACAACACCTTTTAAATTCAACTTTTTTGATGGCTTTCTTGTCGAAGCATAACCGCTGTTGCTTTTAAAGATAGTTCTTATCTTTGGCAACATTTTTTGAATAGTCTTACTATCAAGACGAGTTTCCTCATAGCCTAAATTGCTAAAATCATGGGTTGTAAATTCCTCAATAGAATCCAAATCTGATTCAACCTTTTCGTTGTCTCCTTTTGGTGCTTCACTGATATTTTCGGAATCTGACATTGCTTCATCAAAAGCGACATTATCAGATTGTAAAAGCAAAGAATGCATCAAATCCGAATCATCTTCTTTATCTTCTTCAGGAGGAAAAGGATAGTCAAAAGACCAATTACGAATAACCTCAATTACTTCCCAACTATCATTACACAGTGTCGTGTCATTGTAGTAGTTTGCAATCTTTTCTTCAATGTCAAAACGAGATAAAATCTCATTTTTTTCATCTTCATTAAGGCTACCGTACTCAGACTGAATAAGAATAAATAACTTACTCAAAGCAATATCTGATTTGGTTAGCTCCTCATACTCAGCCCAATTAAACCTTCTATCTATTTCAGTTCTCATTTTGTGTTCAATGCGTAAATCCTCAAAGAGGTTATGTACACGAAATGGAATATTGAAACTCTTGAGTGCATCAAAAATTGCCTTTAAGTCACGCTCAGTATAAAGAGAGTGTGCCACCTCATGATAGAGGTAGGACTGAATATAATGACTCATATCTCCATCAGTTTTAGGGAGTTTGTCAAGAATGTTTGCACCGACAAATATCACATGCTTATCATTTTTAAATGTCCAACATGCTGTGTTGGTGAGTCTTCCTTTTGTTGAAATCGAAATGGTATATGGCTCTTCAGCTAGAATGCCGTCCATAATCATTTCTCTATACGCTGTTCTTACCTCTTCTTCAATTAGACTTTTCATGAGATAACCTTAATGTCAGATTTATCTATAGCTCTATGAACTATTTTAATCTGCTCCGGCAACAATTTCCCATGAATATCACGCTCTACCCACTTTGGTAATCGATCAACTATAAAATCATGTAGGTTTTTTTCATCCCTGCAATCTTCAATGATTTGTACCAAGTGACGCAGGTTGATAAGTTTGTTCAACTCTTCTGCCTCATACAAAGCCTTCATCTTTTGATAGAAATTCAGCAATTTGATAGCGGAAGAAGCAGAGATACCATTTTTTGAAGCCACATCCAACAAAATATTTTGAATATTACTTAGTTCATTGTTGTGCTCAATATACTCAAACCTATCTTCTAGCGCATCATCCATACGGGTAACATCGTATCCTGCTCCGATATTGGTTGTAGCAATTACCCAGAATTTATCTTTTGGTGCTTTTAACACTTCCATCTTACCAACACCGTCAGCATCAACATCCACTATTCTACCAGTAGGTAAAACATAATGGTTTGTATTGTCAAGCGATAATGAAGGTATGAGGATTGACAGTCCTGAATCTGAAATCCTTAATAGCTCATCGATGATAAGACAAATCTTTTCACCTTTTGATGCTCTTCTGAACGCTTCAGTAAGTGGCCCATCTACCCAAATAAACTCTTTGTTTCCATCTTTTTCTACCGGAAGTAACATACCTCTTAAATCAGAAGCTTCTATATCTTTGTTACCACCGACAAAAATGTGTGGGATCTTGTTTGCCTTTAAATACTCATAAGTGGAGCGGGTTTTACCCGAACCTTTTTCTCCTGTAATGCAAATATGGCGTGTGTGCTCATATCTGTTTAGCTTTGCAGCTACAGGACACTCATAAGTTATTGCGGTTGCTGATGTTATCGGCTCAGGAATAATTTCCTCACCAAGGAGTATGGCTTCAAGAGTTGATAAATCCTCTTCTGTTGTTTGAGCCAATAAGTCAGACACATGTTTGCAAATTTTGCCTTTTTCATTCCAACTTTTCCAAAAGTGGCAGAATGTATTAGCATCCTCACTTTTGTAATACGAAAGCATTGACTTTTTCTCTTCAGCATTAGCGGCCATAACCGTAACGGAAGACATTACTTCAGTGGAGTCCATTTTCCCTTCTAGGAAATGGTTGCCGCAGCCTAAATGCCAGTCGATGCCATCATAAGCTATGTAAGCCACATGTGATCTACCGTCTTTTCTAGTTGTCATGGTTTTCATTGACATCCTTTTTACAGTGCCACCTGCAGCATCTTTCATAACTGTAAGGAAAGGATCATTTTTTTTAATCGTTGTGTAGTCAAAACCCAGTTGCTCTGCGTGAGCGATTTGGATTCTTATTTCAGATTTATTTAACATTTTTTGCTCCTATAGCACAATAAAAGGCATAGGAGTCCCGTGAGGGATTCCTAACCTTGCGGTTGAATCCCTGTTGGGAAATGTCTTATTTTTCTATGTTGTCCATAACAATAGACATCGAGCAGCCCTTGTCAAAAAAATCTGGATCAGCTAAGTAATCGTGAACATCCATGATATTCTCAAAAACATCATCCGGAAAATATTTTTTTGCAATAGCTAACGCTTTATTATCTCTCTCATCTTCTGTTTGATACAGAAACGACTCATAAACATCCGTGTGGCTTACAGCCATTACTAAATAGAGTGTCATTACGCAGCCTTTCCTAAGTTTTCAATCCATTCCCGGATTGTCTTAAATGCCTCATCCGCTTTTTTTGCAAATTTCCATAATTTCAAAGGATTTTCATCCAACTTTTGAATTAATGAATCGACAAGTTCTGCTTTTAAGTCATAGGAAAGTCCCGTAGCACAAGAAAGGAATGATGTTCCAATTGCTTTTACTATCTCTTCTTCCTCATACTCGAGGGAACGGTTATTGCGTGTTTCGTGTTTTGTGCACTCAACTACTGCCTGATAAAAAAGGCTAGTGTCAGGACACGAAAATGCACCCTCTATGACATCCATTTCTACATCATACGATGCAAAAGGCGTGTCATTGTCAACAAATGTTACATTCTTGCTTGTGGCAAGTTTGACATGGGACGGGGTGATTCTGCTTTGCTTTTCGGTTGTAAGCGGTGCTAGTGTTGTTTGATGAACATTGAACACAATGAAGTGTTTTAAGATAAATGTTTTTGTACCTTTTAAATTCGTTGCACCTTTTACTTTTGTTTCACACTCTTTTAGTGCTTCTGCAAGGGTTGTTTTGTCACTCCAAAAGGTGTTTTTTTGCCCACCAATGAGGTAATTCACAGTCACTGCAGGCTTATAGAAAAACACTGGTGTGCCTACTGCTCCTTTGTGTACATGTCCTTTCAATTCAATTGCTTGTTTGTAAGTGAGCCACCCATCAAATTGAAATCCGTTATTTTTTGCCACATGAGCAAGGTGATGGTTATTGAAACCTCCGTAAGGATTTTTTGTAGAGAAGTTTTTTTGCCCTTTTGTGTAAAAAGGATTGTTTCCTTCTCTAAGCTCTTGCTTGAATGTTTCCACTATATTGTTAAAAATTTCTTTTGCGCTTGTAGTAGTTTTTGCCATGATATACTCCTTTGGCTATTTAAAAAGCACAGAAGTACCCCATACGGAGTGCTTCAGATACCTTTGGTACGAAAGCTCTCCGTTGGGAGGCTAAAAATTATCTGGCAATCATATTGATTAAAAGATTTGACAACGCAACAATGCGTTCATCCAGTCTTTCTTCTTCTTTACCTTGAAGGTAAGTGGAGACAATAATGATTTCAAAATTTGTGGTTTTCTCATAGTAAGCAACTATTCCACCAAGAGTCCTAAGCCCTCTTCGTTCTCCTATTTTGCAATTGTGTGAGTCTTTCATAACCTCATCAATGAATGAGAGATCACAAATGCCTCTTAAAAGCATTTTAAGGAGTGTCGTTGGGGGAATGGTTACGCTAGTTGAATTTGCCATAATAATGACACATGATGCGAGGTATATCTATATCTTCAAAAGAATCAATCATCAAGTCAGGAATAAAATCATCCCAATTTGTATTTTTGTCTCTTTCCTTGCGCTTAGGGCAAATATGATGGTTATCAATATTGAGGTGAACCAAGAAGACATCCTTTCGGATATTTGTCAAAGCCACAGCTCCCTCTTTGTTTAAAACAATCACACAAGGCTTCGTTGAGTTGGACACGATAGAATTGTGCGGAAGACCATAATAGTCACCATCAATTTTTACATGTTCAATCAATTCGCCTTTGGCAATCAATATTTCAAACTGCTTTTTTGTGAAAAAATGATAGTGGATACCATCAAATTCACCTGGACGCTTTTGCCTAGTTGTTGCCGTTATAGCAGCCATACAGCTTTCACTGTCAACTAGAGCTTCCTTGAGAGTTGTCTTGCCTGAGCCTGAAGGTCCTGTTAAAACCATCATGATGTTCTCCTTCCATAGTTGGTTAAATCTACAAGTACTAATGCCCTTTCAAGCATATCAACTGTTAAAACATCCCAAAGGCTATCTGAATTATTTTGGGCAATTTTGCCAAGTAACATGAGTTCAGCAGCAGAAAAGAAATCCAATGGTGTGTACCAATATCCTTCATGCTGTATTTCAGTCATGCTGGCGCATCCTGTAAGGATTAACTCGTTTAAATACCAATTCCGAAGGAAATCCTCTGCATTTTCCGGTTCTACATCATGAGAAAGATTATTTACGCACATAGCGCACCTCCAATTCTTTTGATCGATGTAATGCCTTTAAACATAAATTCACCGCCGCCTCTGGCACAAGAAGATTCCATGTGGAGCAATACTGGTTTAACACCTGTACTTTTTCCTACATAGAGAACATGGTTTAATCCATCATCGCTTACGCAAGCATCTTCATCATCCGATGGGTACATTTCGTATCCTTCTTCATATTGAACCATAATTAGCTCTCTACTTTTGTATGCTGCGTAAATTTGCGCTACATGAGCCATATTTGCATCCCTATCTACATAGACAGACTTGTACTTTTTGTATCGCATTGAATGCCAAAGGCTTCTAATGGAATCAAAAACAGAGTTTTCTACTTCAATGGTTTTGCCCTCAAGAAAATCATGTTGTACCCCTAAAGGCAACAATGAACTCATTTTTTTTACAACTGCTTCATTTTTCAAACCAAAGCCTGAATAGCATTGCATTCCATTGGAAATAAATCCATAAGATAGATGCGGGTTAGCGTTGTCTCTTCTGTTTAGTGTAATCGTTGTCATCTGTTTCGTCTCCTAAGACTATAAACGCCTAAGCGTGATGTAGTTGT
>DZBD01000111.1 GCA_022729795.1 Sulfuricurvum sp.
GATAAAGTTGTTAGAATATCTAGAATGTGGACACACTATGGAGAGTAAAGCAAGATAAAAAAACATAGAAAATCCGTCATCCTCAGCCTGCACCCAATAAAAAAAACGCCTCTCAACTAATATTTTATAAAACTTCCACATGCCGACACAAAGACGAAGGCAAGCCATATTCGCTCACACAGTGACAAAAATGTGACACATTTTTTGAATCATGCTTAATGTGCATTGAGATAAACTTTTCAGAACATTTTAAAAATATTCATAGGAAAAAGCATGATTGAAAATATTTTAAAAAGAGATGGTTCTTATAAAGAGTTCGCTGCGTTTAAGATAGAAGATGCCATAAAAAAAGCCTTTAAGAGTGAGCATATAACTTATGACAGTGGTATATTTTTTAATGTTTTAGAGAGGCTTAAGGGCAAAAGAGTTGTTGCGGTTGAAGATATTCAAGATACCATAGAAAATGAACTCTATAAAGGGCGCTATTTTGAAGTTATGCGTTCTTTTATTCTCTATAGACACATGCATAAAATGCAAAGAGAAAGCTTTATAGACGAGGACACGACCTATATTAATTCATCGCAAACTATAGAAGAGTACATCAACAAAAGCGACTGGAGAATCAAAGCAAATTCAAACACGGGGTACTCAAATGCGGGCTTAGTCAACAACACTGCGGGAAAAGTTATCGCAAACTATTGGCTCGATAAAATTTACTCCAAGGAAGAAGGATACGCTCATAGAAACGGCGATTATCATATTCACGACCTTGACTGTTTGACGGGATATTGTGCTGGCTGGAGTTTAAGAGCTGTTCTTGATGAGGGTTTTAACGGTGTTCGCGGCAGAGTTGAGAGCGATGCGCCGAAGCATTTTAGAGAAGCGCTCGGTCAAATGGCAAATTTTTTAGGTATTTTGCAAAGCGAATGGGCGGGAGCGCAAGCTTTTTCATCGTTCGATACGTACTTGGCACCGTATGCTTTTAAAGATAAACTCTCCTATAAAGATATTAAAAAAGCGATAAGAAGCTTCATCTATAACTTAAATGTGCCTGCCCGCTGGGGACAATCTCCCTTTACCAACATTACCATCGACTGGAGTGTTCCCGATGATTTAAAAGACCAAATTCCAACAAGAAAACAAAATCATCTCCTTAAAGAATGTTTTGATAGCAAGCTTTTAGAAAAAGCGAATGAACGCGGATGTAAAAATCTTGAAGATATGACCTATAAATATTTTCAGCCGGAAATGAATCAAATCAATAGAGCCTATTATGAGATTATGACCGAGGGAGATAAATCCGGACAGCCTTTTACTTTTCCTATCCCGACCGTAAACATCACGGAAGATTTTGATTGGTATGGAGAAAACACCGACATTTTGTTTGAAAATACCGCCAAAGTCGGTTCCTCTTATTTTCAAAACTTTGTAGGGAGTCAATACAAAAGAGATGCCAACGGCGAGTTGGTTCAAAATGAAGAAGCCTACAAACCGGGGCATGTGCGAAGTATGTGTTGCAGATTGCAACTTGATTTAAGAGAACTGTTAAAACGCGGCGGCGGGCTCTTTGGAAGTGCCGAAATGACGGGAAGCATAGGTGTTGTGACCCTTAATATGGCAAGACTCGGTTTTTTATACAAGGGCGACAAAGAAGCTCTATATCTACGAATTGATCAACTTATGCATCATGCAAAATCAACTTTAGAGAAGAAGCGCGTTTTCATTCAAGAGATGTACGACCGAGGTCTTTTCCCCTACACAAAACGGTACCTTAGAGGCTTTAAGAATCATTTCTCTACTATCGGCGTGAATGGAATAAATGAGATGATTCGAAATTTTACAAGTGATAGCTACGATATTAGCTCGGAGCAAGGGATAGCTTTTGCCACTGAAATTTTAAATCATATGAGAGATAAAATGCTTGAGTTTCAAGAAGAAAGCGGAAATCTTTATAACCTCGAAGCCACTCCGGCAGAGGGGACAACATACAGGTTTGCTAAAGAAGACAAAAAACGATACGGCAATTCCATCATCCAAGCGGGAATGGATGAGAATATTTACTATACAAACTCTTCACAGCTTCCGGTTGATTTAACAAATGACCCCTTTGAAGCACTCACACTCCAAGACGACCTACAGTGCAAATACACTGGCGGCACTGTTTTGCACCTTTACATGCAAGAGCAGGTAAGTTCACCTGAAGCCTGCCGTTTGCTTGTGAAAAATGTTATCTCCAACTTTCGACTTCCCTACATAACAATCACGCCGCTCTTTTCAGTGTGCCCAAAACACGGATATATCTCAGGAGAACATGAGTATTGTCCAAAGTGCGACGAAGAGTTGCTGCAAAAATTTAAAAATACAAAGGAAAAAGTATCATGAGTAAGATTGAAATATTGGAAATTTTAAAAGACAAAAGACAAAAATGTATAGTGTACACAAGAGTTATGGGGTATCATAGACCTGTTGAGAGTTTCAATGTAGGAAAAATCGGTGAGCATAAGCAAAGAAAACAGTTTATTCAAGACTAAAGTCATCTATGATATAACAAAATTTACACACCTTGATTACCCCAACCATCTCGCCTGCATAGTCTGGTTTAGCGGGTGCAACATGCGTTGCGATTTTTGTTACAACAAAGATATTGTTTTTGCCAAGAGCGGCTCTTACAGCTATGAGGATCTCCTAAGCTTTTTAAAAACAAGGGTAAATCTTTTAGACGCGGTTGTCCTCTCAGGCGGAGAAGCGACAAATTATGACTTAGCGGATTTTTGTACAGCTATAAAAAAGCTTGGCTTTAAAATCAAACTTGACACGAATGGAACAAATTTTGAAACACTCGAAAAACTTTTATCGCTTGATTTGCTCGATTTTATAGCTCTCGACTACAAAGCACCAAAAGAAAAATTTACCGCTCTTACCCACTCAAACAAGTATCAGCAATTTTCAAAAACGCTCGATTTACTGGTAAATAGCAAGGTCGATTATGAGGTTAGAACAACGCTTCATTCTGATTTACTGGATGAAGACGACATAAATGCCATCATAAACGACCTCAAACAAAGAGGCTATAATAAAAAATATTACCTACAAAAATTTTTAGATACGGGGATTAATATAGGGAATATAAAACATCCCAAAACTTTTTTTGATAAGTCGTTATTGTCTAATAATTTAGAGATACTCTGGCGATAAGTTTATTCTGTACCCTTGAGCGGTTATATTTAGTATCAGGTTTTTTGATGTTTTTGCCCTGAGTCTTCGTATAAAAGTTCTGAGTCTTTCGTCACTTACGTTTTGCTCTTCCCAAAGTGTTTCTTTTATGGCTTCATCGCTAACTACTTCTTGGTTTGTAAGCAACAAGCGCATAAATACTCTCTCTTTTTTTGTAAGCGGAACAAACTTCGAATCTTTATACAAACTAAGCGTCTTTTTGTTAAATGAAAATCCCTCTTCAAGCATAACTAACTTGCTGTGCATTGTAGTTTCGAGAGAGGCGATATACTCTAAAAGCTCATCAGGGTCAAAAGGTTTTATAAAGTATTTCACCACCCCGATATCTATAGCGCTTAAAAATTTATCTGTTTGGCTAAAGGCACTTAATATGATTATAGGCATAGTCGGGTCTATTTTTTTTATCTCTTTTGCCATCTCAAGCCCTGTCATAAGTGGCATCATAATATCTGTTATAACAATGTCGGGGGATATTTTTAAAAACATCTCCAAACCCTCTGCTCCATCGCCCGCAAGCGTAAAACTACCAAAGCTGTCTCCTATGGCGTTCTTAAGCAGCGAGGAGAGTTTCTCTTCATCTTCTACAAGCAAAATTTTCAACTGTTTTAAAAACTTGTTACGCATTTTGCTCTTCTATAGGAATTGTGATACTAAATATTGTCGTCCCTTTTTTGCTTTTTACATCTATAGTGCCGCCTAGTCCATTTTCACAAATCATCTTTGACATAAAAAGCCCCAGACCCGTTCCCTGACTTGTGTGTTTTGTCGTAAAATAGGGCTCAAATATCTTATAAATCTCTTTGCCTTTTATACCGCCTGCGTTATCTTGAACTTCAATAATTGCAAGGTTTGTATTGAATTTTTTTACGCTTATAGTTATTTCTCGAATCAAAATACTGTTATGCACAAAGGCATCTCTTGAATTTTTAATCAAATTGACAATCACTTGAGAGAGCTCATTTGTAATCCCTAAAACTGCTAGATCTTCAAACTCTGTTTTTATGATTATCATCTCTTCTTTGATGAGCTTTTCTAAAATTTGGAGCGCTTCATTTATACTATCGGCTACTTTAAAATACCGTTTTTCTTTACCGGGTTTAAAAAAGTTTGTAAAATCTTCTATGATATTCGACATATTTTTTATATTGTTTTTGCTCTCGTCATAAAGCTTATTAATCTCCTCTACATCGCCTCTAAGTGCCGCTTTTTTGAGTGTAAAAAGAGTGAGGTTGAGCTCTGTGAGCGGCTGTCTCCACTGATGGGCAATGTTTGCTAGCATCTCCCCAAGACTAGCAAGTCTGGACTGCCAAAACATCACTTTTTGTTTTTGCTGATTTTTAGCAATCTCTTTGGCAACCCTTTTTTCCAGTGTTTCGTTGAGCTCTTTTAACTCGCTTGTTTTTTCCTGCACCCTTTTTTCGAGACTTGCGTTAAGCTCTTCAAGCTCTTTTTCTTTTTTTTGGAGCTGATGTTTATAGAGAACCTCATTTGTAACATCGTACCGAATGGCGATAAACTCTACAATATTTTCAAACTCATCTAAAATGGGGGTTATGCTTGTATTTACATAAAAAGTAGAACCGTTTTTTGCTCTGTTTTTGGCGGTGGTTTTGTATGTTTGTTTGGAGCGGATAGTTTTCCAAAGCTCTACATAGGTAGACGCAGGAACATCAGGATGTCTGACAATATTATGGTTTTTTCCGATGAGTTCCTCTTTGGAATACCCGGAAATTTTGCAAAACTCATCATTTACAAAAGTGATTATTCCAAATACATCCGTTTTGGAAACAATATTGCTCTTTTCAATGGCTTCTTTGTATTGTTTTAGCATGGGCTATTTTATCACCTTTCATCCCAAATCACACTTACTCCGTACTCCTCATTTAAAGTTATAAATTTGGTATAGTTGATTTTTTTGCCATACTTTTTACTGAGCAGTTCCACTTCCAAGGGCTCACCCTCAAGCAGTTCTCTCACCTCTTTATAGGAGAGCCATTTCCCGTATTTGCCGAGTGTGTTTTGCCAAATTTTAAACCGGCATGTGGAATCCTCCGTGAGTTCGAACATCTCCCCGTCGTCAGTTTTCCAGTCGGCATTTGTGCAAGCATACAGTTTGACCTTTTTTCCTCGCACCTCTTTTTCCCGCACTTCTATATTTCCGTCACTGCAATAAGGGCATTTTCCTAAAATCATTTCAAACTCTTTTCTACATCTTTTTTGTAATGCTAATATAAATAATAACAAGGACAAAAAATAATTGCATTTTGCAATACTATTTTTGCTAAAATTCCTTCATGAATACATATACCGATAAATTTAATACTGCAATCCAAAATACGCTCTTTGCAAAGCTGCCCCTTGACGAACAGGAGTTTATTGCAAGTAAAGCACATCAGCTACATTTTTCTCATCAAGAGTTAAAACAGATAATAGATATGGCAAAAGACCTTGGCATGTGGAATGAGAAAAGTATTCAAGAAATTTTTCCCGAACATACGCAAAAAAAAGTGGTATTTTCAAGACTTAGAGATGCCTATGAAGCGATCCGAAACGCTCCCAATTCTTATGAAAATTTTACCCTCAAAAATATCCCTGCAGAACAAAAATACACTTTTAAAACAGAGCCCAAAGATGGGTTTGGACTAGGACTTTGTCCTGTTGCCAGCGAGAAAACAAGATGTTGCAATCTGCTCACTCTTGACGCTGTAGAGAGCTGCGGATTTGACTGTTCTTACTGCTCTATTCAGAGTTTTTATAAGCAAAATACCATCACTTTTGACAGCGGTTTCGTAGAAAAACTCAAAAATCTAAAACTTGAGCAAAACAAAACTTATCATATAGGAACGGGTCAATCCTCAGATTCTCTGATGTGGGGAAATAAAGAGGGGATTTTGGATGCTCTTTTTGATTTTGCAAGAAACAATCCCAATGTAATTTTAGAGTTCAAAACAAAATCCGACAATGTCAAATACTTTTTGGAAAATGAGGTACCCAAAAATATACTCTGCACTTGGTCTCTTAATACCGACACTATTATAAAAAACGAGGAACATCTCACGGCCTCTTTAGAAAAGCGTATCTATGCTGCACGCAAAGTTGCAGACAAAGGCGTGAGAGTAGGATTTCATTTCCATCCGATTGTGGAATATAAAAACTATCTTGATGAGTATAAAGAGGTGTATGAAAAACTTATGCGTACATTTCAAACGCATGAAGTAGCACTTGTAAGTTTTGGAACGCTTACCTTTATAAAGCCCGTTATCAAACAGCTTCGCGAGCGGGAGTTTAGAAGTAAAATAACGCAGATTCCACATGCCGATGCAAGCGGAAAAACTTCCTATCCACATGCCACAAAGCTAGAGATGTTTCAACATGCTTATGAGAGTTTCAAACCATGGCACACCAAGGTATTTTTTTATCTCTGCATGGAAGAACACGGCATGTGGAAAGAGGCGTTCGGATACCAGTACTCTACAAATAACGACTTTGAGCATGCTATGCTCGAAGCGTATTGTCAAAAAATCGGCACAAGCTATCTTCTATAAAAGATGCAAAAGCTTTTATTTTTTATTTTTATAAGTCTCACTCTTTTTGCCAAAGAGCCTACATTTGAATTTGGAATTGGTCTAGGAAGTATCATTTTTCCCGATTATATAGGCTCAAAATCTATACAAACCTACACGCTTCCCTATCCCTATGTGCAATATCACACAGAGTATCTCAGCATAGACAAAGATGGGATTAAGGGAAAAATATTCGGGATAGACGGTCTCGAACTTGATCTAAGTTTAAGCGGTTCACTTCCTGCAAACAGCAAAAATTCCAAGGTGAGAGAAGGGATGCCAAACCTAGATTCCACCTTTGAATTTGGACCGAGAATCACCTATTTTATCTATCATCACGGAGTAGCAAAACTGGATTTTGAACTTCCCGTGCGTCTCGTATTCTCAACCGATTTTACAAGTATCTCCGCACAAGGTCTGCTCTCTACGCCCCAAATAAAATATTCACTCGATTACGGCGCTCTCGTATTTTCACTCAGGAGCGGGATTATGGTTGCAGACGAGCAGTACCATAGTTACTTTTACGAGCTTCCCAAAGAGTATGAAACGCCCGTAAGAACCGCATACAAGACAAGCGGAGGATATAGCGGATTCAGAAACGGTGCAGGTGTCACGTATCAAAAGAATAATTATCTATTGGGAGCATCTCTCACGCATTATGACATAAGCGGAGCTGTTTTTAGAGATTCTCCTCTTGTTGATACAAGCAGCGCTACCTATTTTGGAGCGACTGTAGCTTATATTTTTTATACGCAGCCATAGAGACATTTTCTAAGTTTGCTTGTGATAATCTTCTTAATACCAAATGCAACTAACTATGCATACGCTAAACGAACACAAGGCATTGGAGT
>DZBD01000112.1 GCA_022729795.1 Sulfuricurvum sp.
CGGACAATTTAACTTTTGGGAAAGTGCATTTTTCGAATTTACAATTTTCATATTCACCAGTTGTAAAAGAGTTCTTTGCAAAATTGATGTTTGAAAATTCTTTATCTATATAATATTCTAATTCCGGCATATGTCCTTTTTAGATTTTATTTCACTTTGTCTTAAACAAATTTTTACTTCAACAGTTAAAAAGTAAATATCTTATCTGCTTCAACGGACCACTGGGCGAGTTCACTCATATTACTTCTTGTACAGCCTTCTATAAATTGGAGAGAAGCAACACCGCGCGCATCAATGCATCCACCGCAAAGCTTTACTTTACCGCCTTAATTGATGATAGCCTTTAACATTCGTTCGATGTTGTAATATCCTTGTGGCGTGTTTTGATTTACAAGTGCACCAGTTACCGAATCAGCCATTAAGAACACATTTACTTCAGTTTCTGTATGTTCTTTCTGGATTGTCATTGCAAGTCTGCAAGCATTATAGAATTTTTCTGTACCGTAAGGTGCATCGTTAATTAAGAATAGTATTTTCATATTAAACCATAATTAGGGAATTAATGAAGTTTTGAAAAAGTGTTTATAAAGATCACGCAAAAATAGTTTTAATTTAAAAAGTAAATTAAAATGTTTCACCAAGTTTTCTAAATAATTCTATCGTGTTTGCATATCTAATCCCGAAATGATTACATACATCAGGAATTTTTATTTTAGATTTTTTATTTGGTTCGCTAATTTCTTGAGTTATAATGTAGTTATGTGTAGCATCTGATAAAGCATATGCAACTAACCAGGCATCGGCATTATCCGCATCCAGGAATTCACTTATTGCTTGAGGAAGGTAGTGGGTATTTTTAGAATTTGCCCATCTTGCAACATTTGTATAGTTAGTAAGTACATCAGCAGTGTTTGTGCTAACGAAGAAGCTTGCAGGTAGATTCGTTTTGATCCAATCAGTCAATGCATCTTCGTTTTCAAATATTTCATTTTTTACTTTATCGATGCTAATGATTTTGCCACTCTCTGAGAGGTCTTTCACTTTTTTCCAGAATCCGGTTGCAACATCTAAGGGATAGTTTATTCTATGTGCCTGAATGAAAAAATTAGCATCAAGAATAAAGACATCCATCAGTTTAGATGCTCCCTCATAAACGTATGATAAGTTTCCCCTTTAAGGTTAGTTAAATTATAGGCATCACGTATAAGCAATTTATTTTCTTTAACTGCCTGATTAACAAAACTTAGAAATCTGACGCTTAATCTCTTTCTTTGAGTCTTATAAAAATCACCTCCGCCTTCTCTACTTCCAGAACGGGCAAAATCTTGATTTATATAATTATCATAATAAGTGATGAATTCATTTTTAGTAATTTTACCCAAATCTAATAAACGTCTTGCAATAACTATTTGACTTACTTTGAAATATCTTGCTAGCTGAGAAATATCTTTGACTGTCTGCCAACTATCCTCAATAGATTTAGCCGGTACTAAAAACTCCGCAGCTATTTTATCACATAATACTTCGGTTTGATTATTAGCAGGTTGAAGTTGTCTGAAATCAAATCCTGCACTTTTCCCTATCCAAATATGAGCTAACTCGTGTGCCATAGTAAACATCTGAGCGGATTTACTATCAGCCGAATTTATAAACATAAATGGAGCATAATCATCAACAAGAACAAACCCACGACAATCATCAACTTTAATATTTCTATGTGTATTATTACCAACAATGCTGCTGAAATTAGTTATGATTCCGGCATCTTCTATCAGTTGAGTTAGATGATCTTTTGCATTTTCCCAGGTGGAAAACTCCTTTGCCCAATCTTCATTTATCTTTAACGTCGTTCTTATATCGTTTACAACATCATTTATATCAGGATTGCTGCTAAACTTACCTACAAAGTTTAACTGCAAGTAATTGTTTTCTTTTAGATAATCTGTCAACCAACTCTGTCTTTGCTGTAATATTAGAACGGAATCATAAATATTGAGATTGGTTTTATGTTCTTGACTATTTACTGTTCTAAAAAAAGGAATTGGCAGTTTCTCTTCCGGTGGATTCTCAAGAAATAAATAACCAAAAGGTATATGTACTTTCTGTGCAAATTTTTCTAATTGTTTTACCGTTGGTTTCTTTTTACCTAACAACCAGGAAGAAAACGAAGGAATTGTCCGCGATACTTCATCTATATTAATCCCTGCACGCTCTATTGCCCATATGAGCAAATTATTATTTATGTCAACTTCAAATTTCATAGTTCAAATTTAGTCATTCGAGTTCTTAAAAACAGAGTTATTTTATTGCAAAAAGTCTGATATTCTTACCCCATCACCTTTTTAACCAGGTTATCTATCACATTTATTTCTTTGGATAGAAGATTGACAAACAAGATTTGCAGTGTTTTTTCTATTGTAACTGATTTCCCTGCTAATTCAGTTACTTTGTTGTTATTGATCTGAAATAGTTTTATGTCTGACATAGTGCTTATGCTTCCATATAAAAATTAAATCTCTGTCGAGAAATGGTACGTGATAAAAAAAACTTTTGATATTTCTTTTGCAAATACTTTCATTGTGCATTTTTACCGTTCAAAACTAAACCTATTTTTTTGTAAGCTCTACTGGTTGTGTTTGTGCTGTCGGTTTTCTCATCACATAAATGCCACAACCAGCTTGTTGATTGTAATCTTTTGCAGTTAGTTGGCTTGGTTCTAAAAAAAGTATACCAGCTTTTGTATTTAATTTATTTAGATAAGGATGAGTATAAATTGATTCTAAAGTTTTAGCAGTGGCATGATTAAAGAATATATTGTTAGAAATTTTATTTCTACCATCACAAACTATTAAAACTGCCAAATAAACTTTGTGAAATCCTCTTTTAATTCTATTGTTGACTTGCCCCACCAATTCTTTAAGATATTCTATCTTATTTACTTTTTCACTTTGGTCTTGTTTAATCTCGACCTTTATTCGTTTACATTCTATAAGTATAGTTTCCTGCACAACATCAGGATTAATAATTAATAAATCCAGGTCTCCGTTTTCAATAATCCATTGCACTTCATAATGAAGTTTTACATTTGTATTAATTTCAAGTTCTTTTAGAAGATCATCTCTAAAATGTTCCGTAATAAATCTAGCGACTTTAGATTCTTTTAACTCCAAAATACTTTTCATATAATAATTTATAAATCTAATGTCTTTCCTTATTTTTGAATGAGAGTTAAATTTCTCTCAGATACGAGGTTACAATGTTAACCCACATTTTGAGAGAGGCGCGACTCACTTTAGGTTATATCAAAGAATAATCTATCAAAAGTAGTTTCGCCAACTACATGGTTATTAAAATACATATCACAAGAAGTGGGAGTAATTAGTCAATTGTTCAATTCTCTTTGAGTGGCACTCAAAGTAGTGAAAGTGCCGCGCCCTCTCACTTTTTTATATCAATATATTCAACACACCAAAAACTTTTTGACATTGCAATAGTTTGCATATTAATTTTTATTACAACATTTGGTTTTTCTTCACTTATAGACTTACAAGATAAATTTGTTTTCTCTGCGTTAATAATCGAAATTTGATTTATATTTTGTATTATTAAGTTAATAAGTTAGCCGAGCCATATGATAAATGATACTCCTGAGCATTTTTTACTCCTTAAGGAATTAAGACGAATAGTCGATTTCCCGGACAAAGATTTTTTAAAGCTTACACCCTTGCTTGAGAAAATTCACGTCAAAAAAAATGAGCACTTATTTATTACGGGACAAATTTCAAGAAAGGTTTATTTTATAGAGAAAGGATGTCTGCGACAATATCTAATTAATAGCAATGGAGAAGAAAGAAATATTTATTTTAAGGTTGAAAGCGGTTGGTGCAGCGAGTTACAAAGCTTTTTAAATGATATCCCAACAGAATTAAACTTGCAAGCACTTGAGGACAGTGTACTTTTAGCAATGAATCAAAAAAACTGGATATATGCTGTAACACATATAGCTCCATTTACAATGTATTTTATTAAGGCACAACAAGAAACAAATTACGTGTTAAAAAAACGATTAGGACAAGCAACTATTGAAACTCCTGAAGAAAAGTATATGCGCTTTCTTAAGGAAGAAAATCATCTTCTTCTGCGTTTGCCTTTGTTCCAAATTGCTGCTTATTTAGGAATGACCCCGGAAACGCTAAGCCGTATTAGAAATAAATTAACCCAAAAATAATTTCTTGATTCAAATCAAGGACTTTATTGTTTTAGGTAGTTAACTTGTACAATAACAATTAACAAAGAATATAAGGAGTAGTGTTATGAAAAACGAAACAATAAAAGTCGGGCAAGTATCGATTGATTTTCTGCTGGAAACAGCAGATACAAACGGCTCGGTAGCTATGTTTGAGTTCAGTGTACCGGAAGGAGCAAAAGTACCCCTTCCTCATTACCACGAACATTATGATGAAACAATTTATGGGTTAGAGGGAGTTATTACATTTACCGTTGAAGGTAAACGAATTGATATAGCTAAAGGTGAAACTTGTTTTATCCCCCGTGGTGCAGTGCACGGATTTAATAACTTCGGGTCAGAAAATGCCAAGGCATTAACAGTAATTACTCCGGCTCTGCTAGGACCTAATTTCTTCAAGGAATGTGCTGTAATCGTAAATGCTGGTGGCCCTCCGGATATTGAGAAACTAAAAAAGGTAATGACCAGTTACGGTTTGGTTCCTGTTATGCCTAAATAGCCGCAACAATTGTAAAACTCGATGTGGTTGAGAATGAACTTATGAAGAACACGTTTAACTCGTATGACCTAACAAACGGAGTTTACTTCTATCAACTAAAAGCAGAAGATTTTATACAAACCAAGAAAATAATTTTACTTAAGTAAAATTATTTAATTATCTATTTCACTCCCCTATCAAAATGGTAGGGGTTTTTATATCTACTGACTGTATATCAGTAGCCACCCCCTTATAAAACAATAATTTAGCATTAAGTGATCATTAAATAGAAGGTTAATGGGCATAGTTGAAAAACATTTTAATATCTTAATATTTAAATAAAATTATGATAGATAATGAGTTTTTAGAGTTTATCCATGTAACAGAAAAAAATATTTTAGCTCTTTCCAACTTTCAATAAAGGCAAGAATCTAGAAAAATGAATTACCGCCTTATTAATTTATGTTGATTTATTGTCTTGTTTTTTTTATAAAAAAACTTAAAATAAATAATATGAGTAATTTTATTTGAGATATAGAATGAAACGGCTAAAACAAGAGCAACTATAGAAAGAATTGTGATTCTACTTGGAATTGATTCATTTAATGGAGGCACCAAAAATATAATTGGGATTACAAGATAGAAGGGAAAAATCAAACAAAGATAAAAAAGTAATACTAGGATCCAGATGATCAAATTTTCATTATTCATCATCTCTCCTAAAAGATTTAATTATGTGTATTTAATAAGTATTAGCTAGGATTCTACCCCCTTCATAATTCTCATCAATTTCTTTCTGTATTTCAATCGTTTTGCTGAGTGCAGTAACAATCTTGCAGTAAGTTTGAATTTCATCGAGAGAGAGTTCTCTATCTTTTCGGTCTTTGAGCCATTTATCACAGACCTGGTTTCCACCAATTTGATATTTCCAAACTTCTTCTTTTACATTAGTAAAATACTGGCTTCCATTTATGTAAACTTTCTCATCTTCATATTTTGGTCTTATTGTTACTTTGTTTTCGCCTTTGTCGGAAAATTTAGAAATCTGTTTATTTTTAAAGACTTCTCTCCCGATGAATCGGGATCGAAGTGACCGCGCTAATTTTCACACAAGCTCATAAAGAGAAGGGAGTAAATCAAGATCCCAAAAGTTTTATTTTGCCAGTTGTTTTTCTTCATCTAAATGTAATCACATCCTGCTTTATGATCATATTAACGTATATATGATAGTGTTTATTGAATAGTTCTAAAATTGCTTAAAATCTAAAGTATATAGGTAATAGCTGCTTTTCATTGCCTAATTAATGGGTATAGTACCCAATTAAGTTCCACCAATTCCTAAAATACATCCTTTGAAAATAGCTTATAATCACAATCATATAGGAATGAACTACATTTCAATACCTAATTATTAAGAATGTTCTTAATTAGCTAAGTACTACCTAAGTTTATGCCATTTTGCATCGGGTCCCCTGCCCGAACAATCTACGTTACCTTTTTCTTTTTCCTTTTGCAATAGTTTTCTGATTAGATCTATTTTGATTGTAGGACATTTATCAAGGAGGTCATGGACCGTAAAATCACCTTTAAGATTCCTAATTACATCTAGTATAATCGCACTTTTACCGCCGCGAGCGGATGAAATCAGTCCAACTCTTCCCTCAAAATCTTTATATGCTTTAAGTAAAATTCCAAGAAAATATTCCCACCAGGGAATTAAATTATGCTTACCTTCGTGCCAATTTTGTGATGACTTAGTAAGTGCATCATAGTAACTCTCTTTATTATCTTCAATCAGTTTTTCAAGACTTATAAATCTTCCAGCCTCATAACCGGATTTGTATAATAACAAAAGCGAAAGTAAGCGGGACATTCTGCCATTGCCATCATTAAAAGGATGAATGCAGAGAAAATCAAAAACATAGGTTGCAATTATTAATAATGGTTCAAGTTGTGATTTATCCATCTCAGAATTAAACAATGTATGCAGCGTTTCCATTGCACCAGGGGTTTCAAAAGCGGAAACAGGTTTAAATCTTACAACTTTACTTCCATCAGGATAAACTTCTGCAATTTCATTTTCAGTAGTTTTAAAATTACCACCAGGTACTGCAGACAAAGCGTAGATATCTCTGTGAAATTGTAAAACTATGTTTGTAGAAACAGGTATATGTTCAAAACTGGAATGAATAGTATTAAGAACATTTCTGTATCCGGCAATTTCCTGCTCTGATCTATTGGCAGGTGTTGTTTTATCAGAAGCTATAGCTTTTATTCTTTCTAATGGTGCAGAGATTCCTTCAATCCTGTTTGATGATTCGATGCTTTGAATTATTGCTGTTTGCTTTAATGTCTCAAGCAACTGTGGTGATTGCTCTTTAAACAAATCCTGCTTACCCTTGTATTCACCAATCAACCTGATAGTCTGTAAAACATTGTGGGTGATTGGAATTGATTCAATATAATTATTTTGAAATGATTTCATTGTTTAGTTAACATTTTTTTAATTGAATTAATATCAACAGCAATTTCTTTTCCCAAACTTAACACTTTTTCTATTATCACATCAGATTATTTAACTCTCTCTTAGTCTCTCTCTTACAAAGAGAGAGACTTTATTGTCAGTAAAACAATTCATTTTTTATTTTGTCAAGATATAAAATGCAAAGTTAATTCCTCCAACAAGTCCTTTTCTTTGCAAAGGCGAAGGGCTATTGATCTGCCTTCTAATTCAGATACTTTGTTGTTGTTGATTTGAAATAGTTTTA
>DZBD01000019.1 GCA_022729795.1 Sulfuricurvum sp.
ATTTTGCCTATTACTTATATTAATTCTAATGCCGATGTAAAAGCAAAAGTAGGCGAGATGGGCGGTATGGTATGCACAAGTTCCAATGCCAAAATCATTATCACGACCGCACTTTCTGAAGGCAAAAAAATCCTTTTCGTGCCTGATAGATGTTTGGGACAAAATATCGCTAACCAGATGGGACTTAAGTCAATGGTTATCGGTCACGAAGGAGATCCAAAAGAAGCAGATATTATTTGCTATGACGGTTTTTGTTCTGTGCATCAGCTTTTTAGTGTGGATGATATTGCATTTTATCGCAACAAATATCCCGGTATTTTGATAGCAACTCATCCAGAGTGTGATCCTAGTGTTTGTGATGCAAGTGATTTCGTGGGTTCAACCTCACAACTTATCAAATATATTACTCAATTGCCTGAAGATCAAAAAGTTGCAGTGGGGACGGAATTTAATATGGTAAACCGTTTAAGACCAAAAAACACTTACGTACTTTCTTCCACGAAGCCGGAATGCCCTACAATGAATGAAACTACCTTGGAAGATTTGTATCTCACTCTCAAAGCGATTGATGAGGGTACGCCTATCAATGAGATACAAGTGGATGAAAAGACCCAAAAATGGGCAAAAATTGCACTTGAAAGAATGTTGGCACTATGATAAAAAAGTTTGTAAAGGCTGCACTAGAAGAGGATGTAGGTCGCGGAGATTTATATGCTTTGGTTGAGCCGAGTATTGAGGCAAGTGCAAAAATTTTTGCAAAAAGCGAGGGTGTCGTGGCCGGTCAAGCATATATCAATATGTTGGCACATTTGGAAAAATTTGAAATTATTTGGAACAAACAAGATGCTGAGACATTCGTATGTGGGGAAATTATTGCAACCCTCAAAGGAGATTCCCATACACTCCTGCGCATTGAGAGAACACTTTTAAATATGCTCTTACATGCAAGTTCTATTGCAACGTTGACCGGAAAATACGTGAATTTGATAGAGCCTTACGGTGTTAAACTTCTTGACACAAGAAAAACAAGACCTATGCTTCGTGTCTTTGAAAAATATGCAAGCAGATGTGGAGGATGTGTGAACCACCGCATGGGACTCGATGATTCTTTGATGCTCAAAGATACGCATTTGAGAACGATTCAAGATTTGAAAGCTTATATTGAAAAAGCAAGAAAAAAAATCCCTTTTACGGCAAAGATAGAAGTCGAAGCAGAAACTTATGAGATGGCTTGCCATGCCATGGCATGTGGAAGCGACATTGTAATGTGTGATAATATGACACCTACGCAGGTTGTAGAAGTCGTACGATTCAGGGATGCAAATTATCCCCATATTCTTTTAGAAGCAAGTGGAAATATTTCTCTTGAAACAATAGAATCTTACGCAAAAACAAAAGTAGATGCAATTAGTAGCGGTTCGATGATTCATCAAGCCAACTGGATTGACCTGTCTATGAAAATGGATTAATTTCCACATGCCAAGAAAAGAGTAGTGATGTATGGCTGATGATGCAGAAAAAACGGAAGAGCCCACCCAAAAGAAGATTGATGATGCCAGAGAAGAGGGAAATGTTCCTAAAAGTCAGGATGCTTCGGGGGTAATAACACTTTTTGTTGCAATTTTAGCTTTACTTATGTTGTTTCCGTTTATGTCCAGACATGTTGTAAATTTATTTCAATATTATTTTTCACTTGTAGGCACCCCCTTAGACAAACTTTTTTTGATTGATATTGCTATTGTAACGATGAAAGAATTTCTTTTGATTGTTATGCCTATGGCTGCTGCCGTTGCAATAGCGGGAATTGTTGCAGCAATAGCACAGTTTGGATTTTTATTTACAAGTAAGGCGATTATGCCTGACTTTAAAAAAATTGATCCAATCAAAGGAACTAAGAATCTTTTTTCTATGAAAAAACTTATAGAGGGTGTAAAAATTACTTTTAAGGCCTTTGTTACTTTGGGTGTCGGTTTTATATTTTTCTTTTATTTTATTGAAGAATTGCCTACTGTCGCTCTTTTTGGGCTTGGTGAGCAAATGCAATGGCTGCGTGACAAAGCAATAGTAATTGCATTTGTGATGCTGCTCATTATTTTTATTTTCGCAATTATAGATGTCGTTATTGTAAGAAAACAGTACTTCGACGGCTTAAAAATGAGCAAGCAAGAGATAAAAGATGAGATGAAAAACATGGAAGGAGACCCATTAATTAAATCTAAAATCCGTCAAATACAAATGCAAGCTTCAAGAAAAAGAATGATGTCGGAGGTTCCACATGCCGATGTTGTTATTACAAATCCAACCCACTATGCAGTAGCTTTGAAGTATGATGAAGAGAAGTCTTATGCACCGATTGTTGTTGCTAAGGGGATGAATCTTATTGCACAACAGATTAAAAAAATAGCAAGAGAAAACAATGTTCATATCGTTCAAAATCCCTCACTTGCAAGAAGCATATACGCTGAAGTGGAATTAGATAAAGCTATTCCTGAAACACTTTTTGCTGCGGTGGCAGAAGTTTTGGCATATGTATACAAGATGAATAAAAAATAAAAAAGACAGTATAATTCCGAAAATATAAAAGTAATTGAAAGCTATGAATGAAATTTTAAAAAAAATTGATGAGGCAAAACATATTGTAGTGATTGCCCATATAAATCCGGATGCTGATTCGCTTGGAAGTGCAAGTGCCTTTTATACGCATCTTTTAAGACTTCATAAAAAAGTTTCTTTTTATTGCGCAACTGAAAATATAGATAGAAAATATTTATGTATTCCATGGTGTGACAAAATAAGAAGTTCATTTCCCTCCTCTGCGGATTTGGCGTTTTCTTTTGATTGTGCTTCTTTAAGCAGATTGGGTGTAGAGCCATCATGTACTTTGATAAATGTTGACCATCATAGCAGCAATACGATGTTTGGAGAGATTGCTTTGGTAGATGCGCGTTGTATCAGTACTACAAAAGTATTGTATGATTTTTTTCAACAAAACAGTATTCTTCTCAACTCCAAAATGGCAACAGGCTTGTATGCCGGACTTTTGGATGATTCAGACGGATTTTTGAACGAGAGGGTCGATGGTACAACATTTGCTTTTGCTAAAGAGTTGATAGAGTGCGGTGCTGAGTATAAATTATGTAATAAATTTATACTCAAGCACCGAACACTTGCATCATTACGACTTAAAGCAATTATGTTTGCAAACATGATACTTTTAAAAAACGCAAAAGTAGCCTTATTTTATGTTAGTTATAAAGATATAGTATCATCAGGTGCGAGAGATGAGGATTGTGAGGCTGCTTTAGAAGAGTCTCTTTATCTTCCGAGCGTAGAAGTAGCCGTGTTGCTAAAACAAAATTCTGATTTGAGTATAAAAGGTTCTTTACGCTCCCATTATGCAGTAAATGTATTGAAAATAGCACTAGAGTTTGGCGGTGGCGGACATGCTCAAAGAGCGGGATTTCAAGTTTCAAATGAGGTATGTTTGGACCTTATTAAAGAAAAAATTTTAAATTTGTTAGAGAAGGAATTGTAGTATGAGAAAAAAAACAGGTAGCTCTTCACTGGGTGTTTTAATTTTATTAGGCTTGATAATAGCAGGGGTAGCATACTTGTATAAATCAGCAATGTTTGAAAGAGAAGTACCTAGTATAGTTTTAGAAAATAACGGCTATTGGAATCTTAAAAAACCGCTTCAAGTAATGATTAGTGATACAAGCGGAATAAAATCCTATAGAGTAATATTAAAAAGCGACAAGAGCGAAGTTAGTTTAAAAAATGAGCAGCTTATTACCCCTATACCTTCCGTCGGTATTGACATACAAGCACCAAGAGCCAATTTTACTATCAAAGATAACAGTGTCACAATTATTGTTGAAGCAGTAGATGCAAGTAAATGGAACTTCTTTAACGGAAATGCCATTGTAAAAGAGTTTACGCTCAAGATTGATAAAAAAAGACCGCAGGTTACAACTATAGGCAATTCTTATAAGATTACAAAAGGGGGTTCTGCCCTTGTAATTTTTAAAGCTGTGGATGAAAATTTAAAAGATATTTATATACAAACAAATAGTAAAATATTTATTCCTCAGCCCTTTTATAAAAAAGGCTACTACATCTCATTGTTGGCTTGGCCTGTAGGAAATGAAGAGTTTAAAGCTACGATTATTGCTAAGGATAATGCTGGAAACATTACAAAAAACTACGTGCCTTTGTATCTCAAAGATAAAGCATATATTACTTCCGATATCAAATTAAGTGATAGCTTTTTAAAAGGTAAAATAGCTGAATTAGCAGAAGAATTTGAAGAAACGCAAGGTGTCACGGATTCTATCGAGCAGTTTAAAATTATAAATGAAAATGTAAGAGCAAAAAATGAAGCACTCATTCACAAAATCACCTCTAAAGTATCAAAAGAGATGATTAGTGATTTTAAGATATCAATAATGTATCCTCTTCGAAACGGTCAGGTAGTTGCAAATTTCGGTGATTATAGAAAATATTATTATGATGAAAATAAAGTAAGTGAATCCTATCATATGGGACTTGATTTGGCGAGTAACGGGCTAGCTGACATCATACCGCAAAATGGCGGTACTGTTGTTTTTGCTGATTTTAACGGTCTGTATGGAAATATGCCTATTATTGATCACGGTTTAGGTCTTTATACTCTTTATGGGCATTGTTCGAGTGTTGTTGTGAGCACAGGCGATGTTATTCAAGACAAAACACACATAGCAAATACTGGCAAAACTGGTTATGCTATGGGTGACCATTTACATTTTGGAGTGCTAGTCCAAGGAATAGAAGTCCGTCCAGCAGAATGGATGGATGAAGAGTGGATAAAATTAAATATTACAGATGTTATAAAAAGTGCAAAAAGCATTATAGATAAAAGTTAAATATTTTATAAGGAGTAAGGATGTATCAAACAACTATTAATAAAGCTGTTGAATTAGTCGGAATAGGGCTTCATAAAGGTGTGGCCGTAAAATTGCGTCTAGAACCGCTAGAATCTAATAGCGGCATCATTTTTTATCGAAGTGATGTGGGTGTTTCTATCCCTTTGACTCCGCAGAATGTTGTAGACACAAAGATGGCAACCGTCATTGGCAAGGAGGGCTATGTTATTTCTACTATTGAACATATGCTTTCGGCTGTTTATGCCTATGGTATCGATAATTTAAGAGTTGTAGTCGATGCAGATGAGATTCCTGTAATGGATGGAAGTAGTGCAAGCTTTTGCATCCTTTTGGATGAAGCAGGTACTCGTGAACTTGATGTACCTAAAAAAGTGATGAGAATCAAAAAAGAGGTCATTGTTCAAGAAGGGGAAAAATACGTTAAGCTTTCCCCTTCTGCGGATTTAAGATATGCTTTTACGATAAAGTTTCCCCATCCCGTAATACAAAATCAAGAATATGTTTTGGAGTTTACAAAAGAAAGTTACAAAAATGAGATTGCTCGTGCGAGAACATTCGGTTTTTTACACGAAGTGCAGTATTTGCGTTCAAAAGGTTTAGCGCTTGGCGGATCATTAGAAAACGCAATTGTGCTTGATGATAAAAAGGTACTCAATCCGGAAGGCTTAAGATTTACGGATGAGTTTGTAAGACATAAAATTTTAGACGCCATCGGCGATATGTCTTTAATCGGGATGAACTTTATAGGAAATTATGAAGCAATGGCAGGCAGTCACGATTTGAATCACAAACTTACGTTAGCGCTTTTAAAAGACCCGCTTAATTATGAAGTAATAGAGCTTGTAGGTGAAAAAACAAAAGAGTTAGAAAAAGCGTATGCTTAAAAAAGCAGATATAGTTCTTATAGCTTTAAACTCCCCTATTCTTATTGGAATATATGTGGATAATACGCTTATACAGACAATACAAAGTGATGAAAAAAGTTCAAATATTTTGCCTTTGCTATACAAAGAAATTTTAAAAAATTATGAAGTTCAGGGGCTTTTTTTTGCTAATGGTCCCGGTAGTTTTATGGCAATAAAAGTGGCTTATATTTTCCTGAAGTCGCTGAGTATTCTAAAAAAAATACCGCTCTTTGCAGTGGATGCATTTTATTTCAATGAAAATAATCCTATAAAAGCGATTGGAAAGCTATATTTTGTTAAAATTTCCTCAGAAATAAAAACTCAAAAATTAGAAACGGTTCCAGAGGTCAGTTTTCGTTTACCTCGTGTGCTTGATTATAATGAGTATAGCAAAATTACGACACCGCTTTATATGATAAGTGCTGTTTGATAGGAAAGATGAGTGATAATAAGTGTACCGGCAACCAGTGCCAACCTAGGTCCTGGATTTGATTCTTTAGGTTTAGCAGTTGATTTACGAAATCAAGTTGAATTTAGCCAATCAAAATTTTTTAGCGTATGTATTAAAGGCGAGGGTGAAAATAATCCTAGGCTTAAAGGCAATAATTTATTTATTAGCATCTTTAACGAGCATTTTGAGCGTTTGACTCAAAAAAAACAAAATTTTAAATTTACCTTTTATAATCAGATACCTATGTCAAGGGGCTTAGGGAGTTCATCTGCCGTGATTGTCAGTGCAATTGCAAGCGCGCATGAAGCCGCAGGCATCAGAGTTTCTAAGAGAAGAATTTTAAATCATGCTCTTGTGTATGAATCACACCCTGATAACATTACGCCTGCCGTCATGGGTGGATTTAATGCAGCTACGGTAGAAAAAAATAAGGTTTTTTCTCAGAAAAAACATTTGCCTGCATACATAAAAGCAATTGTGGTAATTCCAAATAAGCCTATTAATACATTAAAAGCAAGAACACTTTTACCGAAGTCCTATTCAAAAGAAAATGCAGTATACAATTTGTCGCATACTGCGCTTACCGTTGCAGCTTTTTTTAATGAGGATTGGGAGATTTTAAAATTGGCTACGCAGGACAGGTTCCATCAAAAAGCAAGAATGAAGGCACTACCTGAACTTTTTAATGTGCAAAAAATTGCATATGAAAGCGGAGCTCTGATGAGTACTTTGTCCGGAAGCGGATCTACGTTTTTTAGTATGGCATATGACGAAGACTGCGCTGCGATTGCAAACAGACTAACACAAAAATTCCCGGAATTTATAGTAAAAACATTAGATTTTGATAATGAAGGGCTTATAATAGAGAGATAATCTCTGTTAAATAAAGTAAGATTTAGATATAATGGCGAAAAAATTTCATCTACCCACTAGAATGTGTATCTCTTGTAGAGAAAAAGACAATCAACATCAATTGGTAAGACTGCAATGTGTTGATGGCTCATTAGAGCTTTTTAGAAAAAACGGTAGAAGTTTTTATGTATGCCACACTTGTCTTGATCAAGACAAAAAAGTTTTAAAAGCATTGATGCGACAGTGCAGAAGTGGTGATAAAGACAAATTTATGAATAAACTAAAGGAGATCATCACTGATGATAGAAAAAGTTAGAGTACACGAAATTGCAAAAGAGCTAGGTATAGCTTCAAAAGATGTCCTAAAAAAAGCTATGGAAATGGGCATTGATGTAAAGTCGGCACAAAGTACGGTGAGTATGGAAGAAGCCGATGGACTGATGAACTTTATTATGAATGGTGAGACAGCCACCGATACAACTGCTTCCGTAAAAAAAACACCTGCCGCCAGTGATACTCCTAAAGCAATAGTTCCTGCTCATGTAAATGAAGAATTAAATAAAGAAATTACTACTCAAAAGAATGTTATTAAAACTGTATTAGCACCTAAAACTACACAAGAAGAGTCTCTGGCTAAACCTGTTGAGCAAAAAAGTGAAGCGGTCGGCGGTTTGAAAATGATTGAACCTGCCGTATCACAGCAACTAAAAAGAACAGGGCTAAAAATTGTAAAAAAGAAAATGCCTAAGGTTGAAGTAGAAGAAGTTATTGAAGTGCCTAAACCCCAAACTGCAGTATCTTCCTATGGAAAAATAAGTGCCGAGGTTTTAGAGGAATTATCCCAAAAGAAAAAAACAAAGGGTGTTAAGCAAGCAACAACAGCCAAAAAACAAGAACAGGGCATTAAGCTTGATATATTTGGCGGTTCAATTTCCGAAGTTTCTATGGATATGGAAGACCAAGTTCTTTTGCTAGATTTAAATTCAACCGAACGTGCAAAACTTCCTGCAGAAGAACCTAAAAAACCAAAAGAACCGAAGCCTTTAGGTAGAAATTCTAATAAAAAAGCAGGAAGTAAACCAAGAAAAGTGTCCCGTGATAAAAGAAAAAAATATTCAAAAGATAAACCTATAGATGAAATTGTTACACATGTAGAAATTCCGGAAGATATTCGTGTTTACGAATTTGCAGATGCGATTAATAGACCTATGGGTGAGGTTATTAAAGTTCTTTTTGATCTTGGTTTAATGATGACGAAGAACGACTTTTTAGGAAAAGACGAAATAGAAATTTTATCGGAAACATTTGAAGTTGAAGTTACAATCATAGATCCTAAAGATGCTTTTAACTATGAAAGTGATTTAGATGAAGAGATTGACGAAAATGCAACGCAAAGACCTCCTGTTATAACCATAATGGGTCACGTTGACCACGGTAAAACATCGCTTTTAGATGCAATCAGAAAAGCGAAAGTCACCCAAAGCGAAGCCGGTGGAATCACACAGCATATCGGGGCATACACGGTTGAGCAAAATGGACAAGCAATTACATTTTTAGATACTCCCGGTCACGCAGCTTTCTCATCAATGAGACAGCGTGGAACAGATCTTACGGATATTATTATTATTGTTGTTGCAGCGGATGACGGTGTAAAACCTCAAACGGACGAGGTAATTAAGCTTGCCAAAGAATCTAAAGTTCCTGTTATTGTTGCACTCAACAAAATGGATAAAGAATCGGCAAATCCGGATCATGTAAAAGGTCAAATGGCTGAAAGAGGTCTGAATCCTATTGATTGGGGTGGAGATACGGAGTTTATTCCTATTTCTGCTAAAACAGGAATGGGCATAGATGATTTACTTGAAAATATTTTACTTACTGCGGAAGTTTTAGAACTCAAAGCAAATGAAAATGCAATGGCGAAAGCTGCTGTTGTTGAATCTTCCATAGAAAAAGGGCGTGGTCCCGTTGCTACCGTGATTGTTCAAAACGGTATTCTAAAAATTGGCGATTATGTTGTTTGCGGTAGTGCATACGGTCGTGTAAAAGCACTTATGGATGAAAATAAAAAGCAAATTAACAATGTCAAGCCAAGTTATACTGCCGTAGTTGCAGGTCTTAACGAAGTACCTTCTTCGGGTGAAATTATGATGGCTATGAGCAGTGAAAAAGAAGCCAAAGAGTATGCACATAAGCGTCATGAATATGACAGAAATAAAGAACTTTCCCGTAGTACAAAATCGACTTTGGAAGATATGACTTCTATGATTGCAGAGGGTCTTCTTAAATCACTTAAAGTTGTTCTTAAAACGGATGTTCACGGTTCACTAGAAGCGATTAAATCTTCACTCAATGAGCTTAGAAATGAAGAAGTGAAGGTAAACGTAATCTCTTCGGGTGTCGGTGGAATTACTGAAAATGACGTTGAATTAGTTGCAAATAGTGAAAACTGTGTATTGCTTGGTTTTAATGTTCGTCCAACGGGTAATGTAAAAGCACTTGCAAAACAAAGAAATGTTGACATTAGAACTTATTCGATTATATATCAATTACTTGATGATATTACAGGAATGCTCACGGGCATGATGACACCTAAGTTTACTGAGACAAATACAGGTCAGGCAGAAGTACGCGATACTTTCAAATCACCTAAAGGGATGGTTGCAGGATGTGTTGTTGTTGAAGGCAAACTCGTTCGCGGAGGACTTGTTCGTGTTATTCGTGATGGTGTTGTTATCCATGAGGGTGAACTTACTTCCCTTAAACGCTTCAAAGATGATGTTGAAGAAGTCGGAAACGGCTATGAATGTGGCGTAGGCATTAAAGGTTATGATGATGTTATAGTCGGCGATGTTATAGAAACATTCAAAAAAGTTGAGCAAAAAGTATCTCTGTGACAGAAGCGCAAATAAAGTTAAAACGGACTGAATCGATTCTTTTACAATTAGTTCCTGAGGCGCTAGGCGCACTCAATGATAAGCGACTTCATGAATTGAATGTTTTGGAAGTAAAGTGTTCACGCGGGAAAAGCGATGCAAAAGTTTATCTTGACCCCGGTTCATTCAGTGATGAAGATAAAAAGTTATATCTTGGGCTTTTAAAAAAAGCACGTCCTATTATTGAAGATCATTGTTTGAAAGACCAAGGATGGTACCGTTGCCCAAAGTTTACTTTTGAATTTGATGAGCAACTCAAGCAATCACAAAATATAGAAGAACTATTTAAAAAGATTGCAAAGGATTCGGAATGAGTTTAGAAAGTGATATTCAATCATTAGTAAAGTCTCTTGATTTAGAGCTTTATGATACGGCAATAGTGAATGAAAACGATGAAACAATTTATCGTGTGAGTGTCGTATCGGATAAAATAAGAGAAGACGGCAAAAAAATGGGTGTTAGTATGGATTCTTATGTAGAACTCACACATCTTATTTCCCCTTTACTTGATGTTACACCTCCGGTTTCCGGTGAGTATAGACTAGAAGTGGGAAGTCCAGGGATAGAGAGAAAATTGTCTCATATAAACCATTTTAAAAAATCAATCGGTGAAAATATTTCTCTTCTTTTAACGAACAAAGAAAAACTCAAAGGCAAACTTTTGAGAGTTGTGGATACTAAAATCTTTTTAGAAGTAGAGGGTCAAGAGACAGAATGTGATTTCAAGAATGTTTCTAAAGCCAAAACTTACTTTGAATGGTAATCGACAGTAACTTTTTTATGAGCCTCGCCATTGAAGAGGCTTGGAAATATCAAGGTTATACTTATCCAAATCCTGCAGTGGGTTGCACGATTGTCGGCAAAAATAACGAAATTTTAGCAGTGAATGCTCATCAAAAAGCCGGCAATCCACATGCCGAGGTGATGGCTCTCAAAAATGCTTTTTTGAAACTCACCGGTGATGTATCTCTTTTAGATGTCAACTCTTCGCAAGAGATACATAACTATCTTTTAGCAAATCATAAGGGATGCTTCGAAGATATTTCCTTATTTACAACCCTAGAACCCTGCAGTCATATAGGCAAAACTCCCTCTTGTGCTTCACTCATTGCAAATCTCGGAATAAAAAAAGTTTATGTCGGTTCTCGTGATTTTAACAAAGAAGCGGCATGTGGAAATGAGATGCTCTTGGCATGTGGAACTCAGGTGCAAACTTCTGTTTTACAAAAGGAGTGCGACGCTTTACTCCACCCGTTTTACATGTGGAAAAAGAATCGTTTTATCTTTTTTAAATGGGCGCAGAGGCTCAGCGGGACAACAGACGGCGGAGTGATTAGCTCTGAGAGCTCAAGAAAGAGCGTGCATGCGATGAGAGATGTTTGCGATTTACTTGTCATTGGGGGAAATACGGTAAGAATTGATAGACCGACCTTGGATGCAAGATTAGTAGAGGGCAAAGCACCTGATATTTTGATTATCTCAAGGGAGAAGGAGTTTGATCAAACAATCCCTCTTTTTAAAGTAAAGGGAAGACAAGTCTTTATAGAAGATAATTTTTCCACATGCCAAGAGTATAAAAATATTATGATTGAGGGAAGCGCAAAAATGTTTGCACAAAGCAGAGATATTGTGGATTATTATGTATGTTATCTTGCTCCACGCTTTGGCGGCACCACCGGATTTGAAAATATACAGGATACATTTGAGATTTTAAATTTGCAAAAAGATACGCAAGATATAATTATTTGGATGAAAAGGAAATAATAAACGATGCAAAAACAAGAGAATAATAAACAAGAAAAAATTGTATCCATGTTTGACGATATTGCACCTACTTACGATACGGCAAACCGTGTTATGAGTATGGGTGTTGACAGAAGTTGGAGACGTAAAGCCTGTGATTTGGCGTATGAATTTTATGCAAAAGATTCTATTGATACGATAGTGGACGTGGCATGTGGAACCGGTGACATGATGGATTATTGGAGAAGTCGTGCAGATTTGAGCGGTATTACTATCGGTGAAATAGTCGGAGTAGACCCTTCTGTAGGTATGCTGGATATTGCTCGTCAAAAATTTCCTAAGTTTAATTACCATATTTCAAAAGCGACAGAAATTCCTATCAAAGACGAAAATGTGGATATATTGAGTATCACGTACGGAATTCGAAATGTTGTTGCAAGGGAGGCTGCCCTTGAAGAATTTAATAGAGTGCTTAAAAAAAATGGACTTGTAGTGATTTTAGAGTTTATGAAAAATGAAAACCCTTCCTTTTTGGGCAAAATTAGAGACTTTTATATGCACAAAATACTTCCAAAAGTGGGTGGATTTATTTCTAAAAATTTAGAAGCGTATGAATACCTTCCAAATTCTATAGGAGATTTTGCGACGGTTGAGGGGATGAAAAAAGAACTCGAAGATGCAGGATTTGAGATTTTGTATGCAAAAAGCTTTTCTATGGATATCTCTACGCTTTTAATTGCGCAAAAAAAGTAGATATTTTTAATGCATACATTCAGTGTTTCCGCACTCAATGAGCAGATTAAAACTCTTTTGGAGGCTAGCTTTTCCCATGTGCTTGTGGAAGGGGAACTCTCCCGTATCACTTTTCACAACAGCGGGCACGTTTATTTTACTCTCAAAGATTCTACATCTACGCTCAAGGCCGTAATGTTTAAAGGTAATGCCGATAAATTAAAATTTCAGTTAAAAGAGGGTTTGAAAGTAATTCTTCACGGTGCCATAACCCTTTATAAGCCTCGTGGCGAGTATCAAATCAATTGTTTTACTATCGAGCCCTCAGGACAGGGTGCTTTGGCTTTGGCATATGAGCAGTTAAAACAAAAACTCTCCGATAAAGGATATTTTAATCCCTCATTTAAAAAAGAGCTTCCAAAGTTTCCCTCTCGTATTGCTTTAATAACATCTGCAACGGGAGCGGCTTTGCAGGATATGCTTCGGGTAGCCGATTCAAGATATAGATTGTTGGAGATTGATATCTACGATGTTTTGGTGCAAGGAACCGGTGCAGCACAGAATATCGCCAATGCAATCACTCTGAGTGATACGAAAGGGTACGATATTATTGTTATCGGACGCGGAGGCGGAAGTATAGAGGATTTATGGGCTTTTAATGAAGAGGTGGTTGCAGATGCAGTTTTTTGTGCGAAAACACCTCTCGTCTCAGCCGTGGGTCATGAAATAGACTGGGTAATCAGTGATTTTGTCTCAGATCTACGTGCTCCTACTCCAAGTGCGGCGATGCAGATGTGTTTGCCCGACACAAATGAGCTATATCAGTATTTAGATTCTCTTTCTTCGCAGTTTACGCAGATACTTTCTCAGAAAATTTTTGTAAAAAAGCAGGAACTCTCACACCTTATCAACTCTTATTCGCAGCATTCGATTGAGAAAAAGCTTGTGCTTAAACAAGAAGAACTTCAAAGGCTCAAAGAGAGCTTTTCCCAAAGCATCTCTTTTAAAATGCAAAACGCTGCAAAAGAGAAGGTGCATGTAGATTCAAGATTTCCACATGCCATCCATTCTGTTCTCAATCATAAGCAGAATCAACTCTTCAACTTGCAAAATATGTTAGAATCAAACAATCCAAAATTCAAGAGTAAAAGCGGTTTCGCACAGATTTCTAAGAATAATAAAGTGATTGATATTGTATCTTTGGAAGTAGGCGATGTTTTTGAGGCAATGAGCGATACCATATCTCTAAGTGCAAAAGTACTTCAAAAAAGTGCTTTATAAGCGGTAATGTATAAAACTTTAATTTTAAATAAACTCAAATAAGAGGCGCTCTTTATTCCTTATTAATCTATCGCAACCGTGAAGCGAACTTTTGCAGGGAGTAATATTTCATTAAAAGAATACATTATTGGGAGATTGACATTCCGATTTTAGCATAATGAATTAAGTGATGAGCCAAAAATAGTTTAGAAAATTAGAGTATTTAGATTAATTAGCTACAATTAAGAGAAAATGAGTAGTGAAATTTTAAGGGGTTTTAGTGCAAATAGATAAGTTCCATATTAGTAGAATACATATCGAAAACTATAAAAAATATACTTCTTTAGATATTGAATTGAAAAAGAATTTTATGTTAATAATTGGAGAAAACGGAAGTGGTAAAACTTCTGTTTTAGATGCAATTGCAACTTTATTAGGTGGATATTTACAAGCTTTTAAAGATATTCCATCAACTGAAAGACACTCAATAACTAAATCAGACATTAAGCTAGACATTATAGATAGAGATGAAAACATATCAGTAAAATATAACACCCCAGTTGCGATAGCTGGTATCTGTAACATTAATGCAACGAATATAAATATACGAAGAATAAGACAAAATACAAATACAACAGCAATGACAAAGCTTCTTAAAATCGAGAATAAAGATTTATTTGATATTGTAAAGCAATTAGAAAAAGATGATGATAATATTCTACCAATTATTTCATATCACGGAACGGGAAGGTTGTGGGAACAGTCGAATAAAAAAAGTTCTAAAATGGAAAAATTAACAAAATATGATGGGTATAAAGATTGTTTAAATGCAAAATCAAATTATAGAAACTTCATTGTATGGTTTGAAAAGCAAGAGAGGCATTCATTTAATGTAAGAAAACAAGTTCCTATTTTAGAAGCTGTCCGAAATACTGTAATAAAAATGATGTCAATGCTTACAAAAAAAGAAGTGGAACTTTTTATATATAGAGAAGATGATTTAGAGATTAAGTATGTAGATGAAGAAAAAAGAGAAAAAGTATCAACTTTAAGTGATGGATATCGAAATATTATAGGAATTGTTTCTGATATAGCTTATCGTATGGCAGTTTTAAACCCTGATTTGGGATTAGATGTGACTGAAAAAACTTCCGGTGTAGTTTTGATTGATGAACTTGATTTGCATCTCCATCCTAAGTGGCAAAAAGAGATAGTGAATATTCTCACGACACTGTTTCCAAAAGTACAATTTATAGTAACATCGCACTCCCCTTTTATCATACAATCACAAACAAGTGGAAGTATTATCAAGCTTGATGAATCCAGTGAAGCTTTGAGTGTAGATGCAACGGAACTAAGTATTGAGGATATATCAGAAGATATCCAAAATATTCCAACCCCACAAATGAGTTCTAAGAAAATTGAGATGCTTGGAGTTGCAAAAGAGTATTTTGATAAATTAGAGCTACTAGAAAAAGGCGGGATTTCACAAGAAGAGATAGAAATAATAAAAAATAGATTGGATGAAGTCTCGGCAATATATGATGACAATATGGCTTATGTTGCATTCTTAGAAAGAAAGAGACTTATTATAGAAAGCAAGCTATGAGACCTGTTAATAGAGGCAACATGCCAAAACAAGAGGATGGTGTTACTGACAAGGTTTATACTTCTTATAAACAAGCAAAAGATGATTTGAAAAAGAGTTTGGGTGCTTACTGCTCATATTGTGAAATGGGAATAGAAAATCAAGTTGATATAGAGCATGTTATCCCTAAAAATCATAATCCATCTTTAGAAAATGATTGGAATAACTTCTTACTTGCATGTAAAAGTTGCAATATTATTAAATCAGATAAAAATGTTAGTAGGAATGGTTATGTGTTTCCCGACACTCATAATACATCATTTTTATATGAATATTTGATTGATGGTGTGAGTGTAAAAAATGATTTACACGAAGTTACTAAAGCATTAGCAAAAGCAACTTTTGATTTGGTTCAACTAGATAGGAAAGTGGATACTTCCGGTATGACGGACGATAGAAAACTTGCAAGAAATAATTCTTGGGAAAAAGCACAAGAAGCACTGAAGGATTTTTTAGAGTTACCTGAATATGATGCGATGATTAGACAAACAGCTCGTTCGTGTAACGGCTTTTTTTCTATGTGGATTCAAATTTTCCAGGATTATCCAGAAGTCAAAAAAGCAATTTTAGAAAATGTAAATGGTACTGATATGCAATGTTATGACAAAAACTTTAATCCAAGAAATGATTTAAGTAGATGATTATAGAAATCCATTTAAGTATGAACTCAAACTCGTCCATGAAAAAAATGCAACTATTTGGTTAGCCGATACAACAGACGGTGTTGAAAATTAGAGTGAAAATACTGCGTGGCTACTTGGAAGTTTTATGTCATAAAATACAGCCTGATGAGCAACACCATTTTTCCTCATCCTATCGCTTGGATAACTATTGAAAATGAGTATAATGTGAATGAAAAAAATCAGATTCACATAAAAAACATAGGAAGAGTCGGAATGGAGTTTTTTGTGGACGCTAAAAGAGTGCATTTACCGGTATCACTAGAGTATTTCTTTCAGACACATGTGAATAATAATAAGGAAAATAAATGAGTTATCCGGTTTTTTTTGATACGGTAGAAACTATAAAAGTGAAAGATTCTCTCTCAAGTGTCTTGGGTGCTTTTGATGATGGGGAATATGAGTTTACTTATGTCGATGTCGTAAAATCAGCGGGACATAGCTGCCCGACGGTTGCAGGTGCATATATAATGGCATTCAAAGCTTTAAAGGCTCTCTACCCAAATACACGGGCAATAAGAGGCGATATAAAAGTGGAATTTTCAGAGTCTATGGAAGAGGGTGTTGCCGGAGTCATCGCAAATGTAATATCGCAAATAACAGGAGCAACGCATACGAGTGGCTTCAAAGGTCTATTGGGGCAATTTTCCAGACACTCTCTTATGTTTTTTAACGCAGAGATAAGCTCTTCGGCAAGATTTACAAGAATAGATAACAAAAAAAGCGTAGATGTTTTTTATAACCCTTCTGTGATTAAGCCAAACCCGGATATGCAGATTATCATGGAAAAAATGAAGCAGGGCATAGCGACACGGCATGAACTTAAAGAATTCGGCGTGCTTTGGCAAGATAGAGTCAAAAGAATATTTGAAAATTTAGAGAGTGTTGTAGAAGTTGTAGAGTTATAATTTCCACATGCCAAGATAATCCTTGGCATGTGGAATAAGATATTATCTTAAAACTACATTAGGGAAGTAGGTATGAAGCGTAACGGCAGTTTGAGCTGAGAGCTTTTTCATTAGTTTGTCAAACTTATCCTCTTCATTCCATACGGGCTTTGTTACTCCGCTGAGTTTTACTAATTTTTCTTTTGCATCATAAATTACGCCTACCGCATCAATGAGACCGACTTCTTTGGCTTGACTTGCCGTAAAGATATGTGCGTTGGCAAAGGTGTCTCTTTTTTTGATATCCAATCCTCTTGCACTCGCAACATCTGAGGTGAACATATCATAGGTGCCTTGTATAACCTTGTTAAGTTCGTTCACTTCACTTGGTGTCCATTCTCTCTCAGGTGTTCCCACTTTTTTGTAGATACCGGCCTGAACGCTTTGGGATTTTATCCCAATTTTATTCATGAGCCCACTGACATCTGCTCCTTCCATAATAACACCGATACTTCCTATCATAGAACCCGGATTTGCAATAATCTCATTTGCCCATATACCGGCATAGTAGCTTCCGCTGGCGATTGTCCCTTGTGCATACACGATAACAGGTTTTTTTTCTTTTAATCTTTTAATAGCATATGCTAGTTCCACTGAGGGCGATACTGCTCCGCCGGGTGAATCTACGACAAATAAGACACCTTTTATTTTATCATCAGAAGTAGCTTGCTCAATTTGTGTGAGAATTTCAGAGACCTCCATAATCGGACCGATTAAAGATATTTTTTCTAGATTATTCGATTGCAACTCTTTTTCGCTACCGGGTGCAAAAATGATAAAAAGCAGAAGTAAAAAGAGCATAGCTTTAAAATGGTTTTGGATATACGCCATTGTTGCGGTTATCGGTGAAAAAAGTTTTTTTATGAATTCCATGAGTTTTCCTTTATTATTTTACCGTTGATGTAAATTTGGGAGATATTATATCCATGCAATATTAAATGCAAAGCCAATGCATCATCGGGAGCTTTATCTAAATCAAGTACAAGCATATCTGCATTTTTTCCCTCTGCTATTTCCCCGGTATTGAGTCCTAAGGCCTTGGCTGCGTTGCGTGTAACACTCATCAAGAGTTTTTTTGAAAGTTCTAAAAGCGGAGAGTCGCTTTGCATAAAAAGTGCTATTTTCATCTCTTCAAAAAGATCGAGTTTGTAGTTGGAGCTCAGACCGTCGGTTGCACATATCCAGTTGATATTATATTTGTCTAGTTTGCTCAAATCTATGGCTCCGTTGCCTAAAAGTCTGTTTGAGATAGGGCAATGGATAACGGTGTGTCCACTTGAAGAAAGTTTTTGAAGTTCATCTTCGTTGGCTTTTACAACGTGAGTAAGAAGAGAGGGTGTTGTATCAAAGTGTCCCAAAAATTCATTAGCATCACTCACTGCATACTTTTGTTTGAGAAGATTTTCAAAAAAATCTTTAAATTCACCCTCACTATTGTCGAGCCAATTTCTTTCCGCATCGCTCTCCATAAAATGAGCAGTGAGTTTTAGCTTCTCGTTTTTCACTATTTTTATTGCTTTTTTGATGAGAATCGGATGAACGGAATAGGGTGAATGGATAGCTACTGCAGGAAAAAATCCCTCCCTTTTTATACTTTTAGAAGCATCAAGTCTGAGTAAAAAATCATTAAAAAGCGCATCTGCCATAGTAGCTTGCGAACCGATAAGTTCGTTAAAAAAAACAACATTTTGAGGTGCACCAGCACATGCTTCCAAATCCATTCCGTGAGAACTAATTGCACCAAACGTAGTGATTCCACATGCCAACATCGATTGAATGGCTTTTTGCATACATACATTGTCGCAACTACTAATGAGCAGTTCTCTATTTTCTATTACACTATAAAGCCAGCTTATAAAATCACCGTAACTCAGCTCAGTTTTATTTGCACTAAATTCTATATGAACATGTGCATTAATAAGTCCCGGCATTAAAAGTGAGTTTTCTTTGAGAGTCGTAACCTTGGCATGTGGAAATGCTTCTATGAGTTCTTGCAAGGGTGCTATTTTATGTATGACATTGTCAAACGCTACGGATAAATCTTGAAGCAGTTTATCTGGAGTAAGTATAAAGCTAGGGCTAATTATTTGCATATTTCATCTTTGAAAATTGAATTTATATAATTTAAAATAGATTATGCTTTATTTAGATAAAATAAGTCCTTAAAAGATTTGAATATATTCGCAAAAAGGTAAATAATGAAGGTAGTAGTAATCCAAGGTCCAAATTTAAATATGCTCGGTGTTCGTGAACAACACGTTTACGGTCCAATGAAATTAGAACAAATTCATGCCCAAATGAAAGATTTTGCAAATAGTAACGGTGTTGCAATTGAATTTTTTCAAAGCAATTTAGAAGGTGAAATTATAGACAGAATTCAAGAGTGTTACGGTGAAGCGAATGGAATTATTATCAATCCCGCAGCGTACACGCATACTTCTATTGCTATTCGTGATGCGATTGCTGCCGTAGGTATTCCTACAATTGAAGTTCATATCAGTAATATTCATCGTCGTGAAGAGTTTAGAAAAACAAATATGATAGCGCCTGTGTGCGCATCGTCTATTGTTGGTTTTGGTCCATTCGGATATCATTTGGCAATGGTCGGTATGTTGCAAATAATGAATGAAATTCAAGCAGCCCACGAAGCACAGCAGCAAGCGGCACAAGCTTAATAACTCTTGTAATGTATCTCAAAAAAAAGCTAAATAAAGATTTAACAACTTTTAAAAGCTTATATTTTGGATACAAAACGCAAGAAAAAAGTTTTCACAGGTATAAAGTTATAGTTGGAATAGGCGGTAATCTAGGTGATGTTAAACGAAGGTTTGCTCATCTTTTTATTTATTTGAAAAAAGACAAGCGAGTGGAACTTTTGCAGACTTCGTTGATTTTGAAAAATCCTCCTTTTGGTTTTGTGGACCAAGATGATTTTTTTAATTCAATAGTTGAGTTGAAAGTAAGTATGCAGCCTGTTGCTTTTTTAAATTATTTAATGCGATTAGAGAAGAGGTTTGCGAGAGTGAGAAGCTTTGCAAATGCCCCGAGGACTTTAGATTTGGACATAATATTTTTTGATAAAAGAGTTGTTAAAACACAAAAGCTTACAATTCCACATGCCGGCTGGTTTGAGAGGGAAAGTGTCTTGATACCGTTGTCGGAATTAAAAAAATGAAAATACTTACATTTACCGGCAGAACTCCATCTGAAGCATTAAAAAAGGCTAAGCTGGAAGTAGGTGACAGCGGTATGCTTATCGAGACGAGAGAGATTCAAAAAAAAGCACTCGGCAGAGAAGCATTGTATGAAATAGTAATAGGGATAGAAACCGATACGCACACTCCGCCAAAGACACAAACGAGTTCAGCTATGCATAGCAGTTACTCAAAAGTCAATAAACCGCTCAATAAGCAAAAGCCTATTACTAGGGAGAGTGAGGATGTGCTTTATGACATTTCTAACGCAGCAAGACAGATATCCAAAATAGCAGATGTTACAGACCCGCATTACGAGTTTGGAAATACTCAACCGCAAAATAATGCTTTTGAGCCAAAAGAACTTAAAGAGATTAAGTCGGAAATTTTAAAACTCGGCGATAAAGTAAAACTGATACAAAATATGTTTTGGAATGAAAAATCACCCGATTTACAGAGTGTAATTCCTCCGGAGTTTGCTGAGATATACCGTTTGGCTTCTCAAAGCGGGATGAACAAAGAGCATCTTGAGGGTATTATGAGAATAACTTTAGAACATATGCCTGCAAAAATGAAAGAAAATTCATCGACTGTCAAAAGATATTTTCAAACACTGCTACGTAAAATGATTACTGTACGGATGGAAAATTCCCCCTCAGCGGGTTCCAAAAAAGTGATGATGCTCGTAGGTCCCACAGGTGTCGGCAAAACTACATCCATAGCTAAATTGGCTGCAAGATACTCTTTTTTGATGCAAAAAAAGCACAAAGTAGGGCTTGTTGTCCTCGACACCTATCGAATAGGCGCTGTTGAACAATTGATGCAGTATGCAAGAATGATGAAGCTAGGTATTGAAATAGTTGTAGACCCGCCCGAATTTGCAGGTGCGCTTAATTCTCTTAAATATTGCGATTATATACTTGTGGATACTATGGGTTCAAGTCCGTATGATAAAAATAAAATTGAAAAAATTTATGAATGTCTGAGTGCAAATGAAAATGAATACAATATTGATGTTGTTTTGGTTTTGCCGAGTTCTATTAAATATGAGGATTTAAAACTCACTTACGATAATTTTTCAAGTTTAAATATAGATACGATGATGTTTACAAAACTCGATGAGACAATGGGATTTGGAAATATTTTTTCTTTAGCGTATGAAACAAAAAAGCCGATAAGTTATTTTTCTGTCGGACAGGAAGTGCCTGAAGATTTAGTATGTGCAAGCAGCGATTTTTTAGTGGAATGTTTGCTTCATGGATTCAATCGGAGCAAAGCATGATAGGGCATCAAGCTGAAAAACTTGAAGAACTGGTATCTTTAAATTCTAAAAAAAGATCAAAAAAAACTCGATTTGTCGCTATTACAAGTGGAAAAGGGGGCGTAGGTAAGAGTACTATCAGTTCTAATCTAGCTTATGTTATCTCACAAAGCGGACTGAATGTAGGGATTTTCGATGCGGATATAGGTTTGGCAAACTTAGATGTGATGTTTAATGTTAAAATTAAAAAAAATATACTACATGTATTAAAAGGCGAGGCAACTGTTGCCGATATTTTAATCCCTATCACTAGAAATCTTATTTTAATTCCCGGTGAAAGCGGTGATGAGATACTTAAATATTCTAATATGGCGCTTTTTGACAGATTTATGGAAGATGCACAGGTCTTGGATAAACTTGATATTATGATAATAGACACAGGTGCAGGAATCGGTGAGCATATCCAGATGTTTTTAAATGCTTCGGATGATGTAATTGTTGTAACTGTTCCGGATCCGGCTGCTATTACAGATGCTTATGCAACTATAAAAACAATCGCCTCTCTTCGTAATGACGTAAGTATGATAATGAATCAAGTTAAAAGTGAAAAAGAGGCGCAGGCGGTTTTTGATAAAATTAACAAAGTTGCACAGGCAAATATTAGAACAGGTTTCGAATTAAGGCTAATCGGCAAAATAAATAGTGATATAAAAGTTGCATCCTCGGTAAAACAGAGAGCCCTTTTTTGTGTCTCTTATCCAAATTCGCAACCCCATAAAGATATAATAGCAATAGCAAATAAAATTACAAGCAGATTGGAACGTAATGTGCTAGTTACTCCAAGTGAAAGCGGCTTAACGGGACTGTTTAAGCGCTTAATGGAAAATTTTTAATTATTTTTGGGGTAATGAATGCTTGGAGAAAATTTTGTCTACTTTTTTACTGTACAAGGGTTTTTTGTCGGAATCATTTTTGGCATATTAAAATCCTTTGATGCAGAGGGTTTATTAACATACACTTTTTTTATAACTGCATTTTTTTATCTTTTTTCACATATAATTATCGCTTTTTATTTTAGAACTATTGATGCCAGAGCTTCTTATTTTCCGAAAAATCTCCATGAAAAAGAGCTGGATATGTTTGTTAAAGAGATTAACCAAAGAGAAAAACTGATTGATTCTGCCTGTAAAATTACCGATTTTGCGATGAAGGTAAATGCGCAAGATAAACATAAGAGTGCTATATGATTCCCAATGCTTATATGCAGGAGATGAAACATAAAGAGGATGAACTCGCCATTCAATATTTACCTGCCGTTAAAGCGATGGCGTTTAGGCTTAAAGAGAGACTTCCAAGTTCTATCGACTATATGGATCTCTCAGCCATCGGAACAGAAGAGCTGATTAAATTAGCAAGAAAATATGATGAAAAACTCAATGACTCTTTTTGGGGATATGCTAAAAAAAGGGTTTACGGTGCTATGCTTGATTATTTGAGAAGTTTGGATATTTTAAGTCGTGCAAGTAGAAAGCTTATAAAAGCAATAGATTACGCAGTGGATGAATATAGGCTTTTACACGATGAAGAGCCGACAGATGAAGTGTTGGCAAATATTTTGAATGAGAACTTGGAAAAAATCCATGAAGCGAGAATAGCATCGAGCATATATACAGTGTTGCCATTACATGATCAATTACATGTCGGTGATGAGGGTGCAGCACTAGAAGAAATTGAAAGAGACAGCTTGTTAGAAGTGATACAGCATGTTTTATCCGGCTATAATGAAAGAGAACAGTTGATTATTCAGTTTTACTATTTTGAAGAGCTAACGCTTAAAGAGATAAGTGAAATATTAAATATTACAGAGTCAAGAATCTCACAAATTCATAAATCGGTGATTCATAAAATAAAAGAAAGTGTAAGGATATAATATGGCAGATATACTCTCTCAAGAGGAGATAGATGCGCTGCTGGACGTCGTCGAAGATGAGGGCGATGATCTCTTTGAGGGCGATGATGATCATCATCTTATTCCTCAAAGGCAAGTAACTCTTTACGACTTTAAAAGACCCAACAGAGTATCAAAAGAACAGCTCCGCGCGTTTCGTGGTGTTCATGATAAAATGGCACGTTCTTTGGCATCGCAGATATCTTCCATAATGCGTTCAATAGTTGAAATACAACTACATTCAGTGGATCAGATGACATATGGCGAGTTTTTAATGTCTTTGCCAAACCCGACAAGCTTTAATGTTTTTTCTATTAAGCCTCTTGAAGGAAGTGGTGTAATCGAGATTAATCCCTCTATTGCTTTTCCTATGTTGGATAGACTTTTAGGCGGTAAAGGGGAGCCTTTTGATGCAAGCAGAGAATTCTCGGATATTGAACTGAGTCTTTTTGAAACGATACTTCGAGTAATGATGAGTACCCTCAGAGAAGCTTGGGGTCCGGTCATGGACGTATATCCTACTATAGAATCCAAAGAATCGAGTCCAAATGTTGTCCAGATTGTTGCACAGAATGAAATAGTCGTTATGGTTGTTATGGAAATAATAATCGGACATAGTTCTGGGATGATGAATATATGTTACCCCGTTATATCACTAGAACCGGTGCTTCCAAAACTCGCCAGTAGAGATTTGATGCTTAATGAAACAAGTACTAAAAAAAGTAGAAATACAGAGTTGCAAGTTCTTCTTGGCGGTGCAAAAGTAGATGTAGAAGCAAATCTTGGTGATGCTGAATTAACAATGGGTGATATTCTAGAACTTAAAGTAGATGATATTTTAAGACTCTCAAGTGCCGCTAATGACATAGTGACATTATGTGTTGATGGAAAAGAGAGATTTAAAGGGGAGATTGGATTGAGACGATTTAGAAAGTCTATTCAGATAACAGAGATTATTGATACTGAAAAAGATGCAGTTAAACGCGCACTTGAGAATTTTGAAATGCTTAGACATCAGAAAATATCCGGAGTAAAAGAAATTATTCATGAACCGGAAAATAAATATGAGGATGATGACGAATGAGTGATTTTATGAAATTATTTAAAGATGAAACAGTTGGTACTATTGAAGCACTCATTGGACAAGCACCAACGTTAGAGCTCAATGAGGAGCAAGATTTAAGTATTATATCGAATATTATTCCTCCAATTGTCTTGGTAAAATTAAACGTAAGCGGTGCCGTAAATGCCAAAGCAATGATAGCACTTCCCCCTAATTTGTCAACATCGCTTGCAGATATGATGATGGGAGAGGAAGTGACTGACAGAGAAGAGGTAACCGACGATGATTTAGATGCAACAAAAGAGATAGTATCAAACATCTTTGGAGCCATTGCGAATACTCTTTCCGGGCAAAAAGAAATACCGACATTATCATTTTCCGTGGATACAATAGAATTTACTAAAGATGAATCGGAAGTGAGTTTAGAAGCATACAGTAAAATGTTTATTTATAAATTTAAAATAGAGAATGTAAGTTCTTTATTAATGTTTATTATAGATGAAAAACTACAAAATGCACTTTTTCCCGTAGTCAAAGCCATGAGTACAAAGAACAATACAGATGAAATAAATTCATTTGATGACAATTCTAATTCTAAAATGAAGCTAAGCAATGAAGAGATGAAAAATATTTCATTGATTATGGATGTAAAGTTACCCGTTAGAGTAAGAATTGGCAAAAAAAGAATGTTGCTCAAAGATGTATTAAATATGGATATAGGTTCAGTTATTGAGCTGAACCAGTTAGCAAATGATCCTCTGGAAATACTTGTAGACAATCATGTTATCGCACAAGGGGAAGTTGTTATAGTCGATGGTAACTTTGGTGTTCAGATAACATCTATCGGCACTAAAAAAGAGAGATTGACGCAACTTAAAGCCTAGCATAACACATAATAGAAAGAGTTATATAATGAAAAAGTTTCAAATAATGCATAATAAAAAAGTTTTAATAGGTATGAGTGGAGGAGTGGATTCAACAGTTTCGGCACTTTTACTAAAAGAAGAGGGTTTTGAAGTAGAAGGTGTGTATATGAAACTTCATTCTAAGCCGGGTTATCATGAAATACATCAAGCACGTGCACAAAAAGCAGCGGATTTTGTGGGTGTGCAATTGCATATTTTAGATTTGCAAGAAATATTTAATGAAAAAGTGTTCCAACCGTTTATTGATACATATGCAAAAGGACTAACACCTAATCCATGTGCGCTGTGCAATAGAAATTTGAAATTTGGCGAGATGGTAAAATTTGCCGACTCCATCGGAGCCGCATATATAGCAACCGGACATTATATTAAAACAGATGGGCAATATTTTTATGAAGCAAGCGATGACACAAAAGATCAAAGCTATTTTCTTTTTTATGTTGATAAAACTATCTTGCCAAGACTTTTATTTCCGTTGGGAAATAGAAAAAAATCAGATATCAAAGAGATAGCATCTTCCATAAGCGGATTGGAATCTTTTGCAGCACAAAGTGAATCAAGTGAAATATGTTTTGTAGAAACTACGTATACGGATGTACTCAAAGATTATGTAAATGTAGATCAAGTTGGCGATGTATTAGATAAAGACGGTAATATTGTAGGTGAGCATAAAGGCTTTATGCACTATACAATTGGAAAAAGAAAAGGCTTTACAGTAAAAGGTGCACATGATCCTCATTATGTAGTCAGTATAAATGCAAAGAAAAATCAAATAGTTGTAGGGCATAAAGAAGAGTTGGCATGTGGATATGTTGTATTGGATAATTTAAATATGTTTAATGATTCTAAAGAGTTTGATACAACCGTAAAACTTAGATATAGAACAAAAGCAGTGCCTTGCCATGTGGAGATTCGAAATAATAAAGCTTTTGTAACATTAAAAGAGTGTGTTTTTGGTGTAGCAGCAGGACAGGCAGCAGTTTTTTATGATAATGAGAAGCTAGTCGGCGGTGGATGGATTTTGGAAGCATAATAAGCAGAAATCCATCAATTACTAAAAAAAACAATAAACTAAACTCTTTTTTAAAATTCCCCCAACATTTAAGAATACTCTAAGCGAATCATCCCTATAATTCCCGTCCACAAACAAAGAGACCTAAAGTTTAGGCCTAGAGAGACTTCGAGTAGAAGCTTTTGAAGAGGTTTGAGATCATTGAAAACTAAGCAAGTAACAAGACTTAATAACAATACTTAAGTTGGAAGTTACTTAGAAATAATTAATAACAACAACCGTCTATTCTATTTGGTCTCTAGCAATAGAGATACCCAATAGTATAGATACTATATAAAAAATCCATTGAAACTAATCTCATAGCTAGTCTATGAAGCTTTAGTGAGGGGAATTGAGAGAGGACTTGTTCTTTCTCAAGGAGACTTAAATGGTTACAAAGCCAATGAATTTTAATTCTTGGGCAAAGATCAGTAATTTCACAGTAATGT
>DZBD01000113.1 GCA_022729795.1 Sulfuricurvum sp.
CTATTCTTACATCAGCTTCAAAAATATTAGTATTACATACATTAATATTTAATACAGTAGATCTTTCGGCCGGAACTGTATATATAGTATGACTTGTATTTGCTACCGAGCTTATCGATCCTAGCTTTTTTGTGATTGTAACCATTAAAATCCTCCGTAATAGTATAAAGTTTGTTTTGAGAATCCATCACTCTCAGATAAAACTGCAGACCAATACTCCCCTTCTTGAGGAATATTATTTGTATTATTTGTTACTTTACTTTTCCAAGCCTGATTTAAATACCAAGCCAAAGCACCGTTTTGATATGTTGTTTCATTATCCCAACTTGATATACCGTGTTGTTGTAAATGTACTAACATTTTTCCAACTAAATTCCACCACCAGTTAAATTCATTATGGGGCGGTTTTTCCCCATATACCCACCCTGTTTCGATTTTTGTTAGAGGGGGTTTAGCTTTATTAGCTTCTAAAGCTGTATTCGCCCAAATATCCAAAATTTTAAAAGATGGTTTTTGCTGAGCCATTTTTTTCCTTTCTTTAGCTTGATATCAAGCTTATATTTATATTTATAAAGTTTAGCTTTACGATACTAAAGTTGAATCTTTAATAAAAAATTTATCAACATAAAGTGTTCCGTTAAAATAATTTTTTTGTCTAATATTCCATACTTTATCAATAACACCAGAATTTGTTCCTGTTGATGTATTTAAAATATCAAATTCTCTATCTGAATTCTTCCAATTATTTGAACCAAACTTGCTATCTAATAGAGTGTTTATTTGAGCTTCTGTTGGGGCTGTTGTGGAATAGTCTAAAGTAAATAAAGTAAATGTTTTTGGTACTATCATAGCTTCATCTATATAGAATTTATTTATAAAACTACCACCATTTAATATAGACCTTAAGTTAATATTCCAAATTTTTTCAAAAGTTCCAGCTGAAGTTCCATCGGAAGATGTTGTAATTGTTATAGTTTTATTTTTACTTTCCCAATTACCTGAACCAAAAGTAGTATTAAAAAGAGATGTTAATTCAGATGTTGTTGGTGGGTTTGAGATTATAGATGGGTCATTTTCAACAATAATATTTGTTATTGCTTCGGTCCAAGTTCTATTTCCCAATACATCGGAGGTTAGTATATAACCATCTGCTGCTGGAAGATTTAAATAATTTTCTTTGGTAACTATGCTAGCTGTATTGGTAGCTATATTTGTTGCGCTTGATGCTATATTAGCTGTATTGGTAGCTATATTAGCTGTATTGGTAGCTATACTGGTTACCATAGGGTCATTAACAATTTTAAAATTTCCAGGTGTTACATAGTAATTTGTACTATTAACTCCAGAAGGTATTAATGATGGGTCTTGCGTTTCTGATAGATTTGCTGCTGTTAAAGCTACCAGTTTTTCCTGATTTATATCTGTAAATGCGTTTGTGTTTGGATTATTTTCATAAGCAATTTTAACCTCTTCATCTGTTAGAACCAGTGTTGTAGGAACTGCAATTTCAACCCAATGTTTATTCCCAACATCCCAAAGTCTTAATCCAACATCTGTGCTAATACCATCATCTATATAAGCATAAGAGCCAGATAGAGGTATCTTACCTGAAGACTGGGGGAGAGTAGAGGCTGGGTCTGACCATACTTGCGCTAATAGAGTATCATTTAGGTGCGTTCCACAAAATAAACCATAATCAGCTAAGCTAGTAAGCTTAGTCTTTTCTTGGTTAGTATATTTATTATTATCCCTTGTTCCATTATATAATATAGACTCTATTTGAGCAACGCTTTGGTCGCCTGTATTAATTCCAGTCGTATTTAGAACAGTTTGTTTGTGCTGGTCTGTAAAGGCATTTGCAACACTCTCATATGCAGCTTTTATCTCTTGAGGTGTTTGGTCCGTAGTAGCTAAAGGTTCAATACCATCAAGTTTAGTTCTGTCTGTAGCTTGGAAATGGTCAGGATATCCTGTATTGTAAGCATTAACTATCTCTTGAGGAGTTTGGTCAGCAGTAGCTAAAGGTTCAATACCATCAAGTTTGAATTTATCTGTATTAGAGAATTTATAAAATGTTCCATTAACTATTGCTTCAGAATGATACATATTCGCAACTCTAGTTTGTGTTAAACCTGAATTTGCAGTTGTTTGGTCAACATATTTTTTATTTGCAAAATCTTCATCTAATAATGGTGTAAATCCATTAGTTTTTGTTGTTCCATTTAAAATATTATTTATGTCATTTAGATTAGTATTTCTTACCCAAGTTGACCAGCCGGTACCATCTAAATAACCTCTTGACCAAATAGGACCCATTGAGTCAAAATAATATTGAAATGCCTCCCCACCAGGAACAGCTTCAAAAATAAATCCTATACCTCTTAAAGGTGAAAATGGTGCAGATGAAAAGTTACCAACAAGTTCATAAACTGTATTAACTTTAGAAAACAAATTCATATCATCAAAATCAGCTTCTCCCCCAGCTTTAAATAGCAAATTTAAAGCATTAGCTGTTGCTATAGATATAGGTTTATTTAAATCTGATGTATTATCAACATCTGAAAGTCCTATATCACCTTTATTAACATTATGTGGGTTATCATAATCATTTATATGTGATTGTATGTTATTATTTTTTGGTTCATAAAGACTATCATTTAATAATGTATGATTATGTGTTTGGTCAGATTTTAAATTTAAAGCTATTTGGGTTGCATTAGAGATAGGCATATCTGATGGTGTTAAGTTTTGAACGCTTCCTAAGCCTATTAATGTTTTTGTAATAACAACATCACCTGTTAGCCCATTAACAGAATTGACAGAATTTAAAACTGAAGAATTAATCCATACTCTATCTAAAGCTGAATTAATTGAGAGGATTTGACCAGATATACCTTGAGGTAATTTATCTTCTTTGCCTGCAAGTTGAGCACTATCATTAAATGTTTTTGGAGATATGGAAGTATTATCTATAAGACCTTCATCAACTTCAGCTTGAGAAGCAAAAGTAACCGGTACAGTTGCTCCAGTTGCTCCTGTTGCTCCAGTAAGACCTTGTAGTCCTTGTGGCCCTTGTAGTCCTTGAGATCCTTGCAATCCTTGTGCTCCAGTTGCTCCAATAGGTCCAGCTACTCCTTGTTGTCCTTGTGGCCCAACAGGTCCAGCTACTCCTTGCAAGCCTTGCTGTCCTTCAGATCCCTCGGGGCCAGCTACTCCTTGTAGTCCTTGTACTCCAGCAGGTCCTGTTGCTCCTGCTGCTCCAGCTGGACCATCTGCACCAACAGGACCTACTGGTCCAGTAGGTCCTTGTAAGCCTTGCGGTCCAGCCGCACCAGCCGCACCGACTAATCCTTGTAGTCCTTGTGGTCCTTCATCTCCAGAAGGACCCGAGGGTCCGGCTGCTCCAGAAGGACCTTGGGGTCCTGCTACTCCTTGTGGTCCTTGCGGACCTTCATCTCCAGTTGGTCCTTGTAATCCTTGCAGTCCTGCTGTTCCAGCAGGACCCTCAGTTCCGGCTACTCCAGTTGCTCCAGTTGCTCCTGTTGCTCCAGTAGTCCCTTGTAAACCTTGTGGTCCTTGTTGTCCTGCGGGTCCTTGTAAGCCTTGCGGTCCTTGGGTTCCTGTGGGTCCTTGTAAGCCTTGCTCACCTGTCAAACCTTGTGGTCCTTGTTGTCCTATAAAGTCCCCTATACAGACCCAATTTATTCCGTTAAAAGAAAGACCATCTCCTGGCTCAACTATATTACCTAAATCATCTTGAGTATTAACAGTATCAGTACAAATCCAAATATCACCTATATCACCTGTTTTTGTTAGGATATTAGCACAAGAATCATACCCAACTAGTTTAAATCCTTTACCATCCAGTCCAGCTTGACCAGTTAGACCAACTTGTCCTTGAATTCCTCGCATTTGGCCAATATTTATCCATTTAATACCATCCCAAGAATATCCATCTCCTATAACACCAGGAACTTGCGCTGTAGAGTCATTATTTGTTGCAATATAAGTTGTACCAGGAATAGGTCTTATAATTAAAATATCAGCTATGGCTAAAGACCCTAAAACTCTAAAAGCATATTCTTTATCAACCCAAACTAAAACACCCTCTTCAAATGTCAAGATTTGACCATCCTGACCTGTTGGTAATTCTGAAATTTGAGAAGTAATTTTTGATAGATTTGAAACACTAGGATTTGCTATAGATGTCACATAGATTCCCTCATCAGGACCTGAGGTGCAAATTATTATATCATTAGCTTCAATACCTATTTCAAAAGTTATATTCTGTAGATTAGAGATTTTTCTTATAGAATTTTCTTTATCATCCCATACATTATCAATAAATTCTCTTATATCACCCGCGGAGATGTTATCTACAACATTATCAAGAAAAAGATTTAAGGTTTCTTGCTTTATTTGATTACTCATCATAATCCTTATTTTTAATTATTTTTTAAAAAGTATATCAAAAGTACTTAAAGATAAGGACTCTGCTTTTGTTTATTTATAATCTGGTGGAGCTGTGGGGTGTCGAACCCCAGTCTTAAACTATTTTTAAAAGAAGAATTGACAAGTTTTAGAGATTTTTAGAAATTTTTAGAAAGTTTTGTTTTTTGAAAAAGTTTTTTAAAAGACCCGTCTGGTAATGGAGTGGGTTAAGCTCCAAAGGATTAAGCTACTAAAGCCACCCTTGAAAAGTTTTTGTTGTTTGCATTTGCTTTTTTTTGGATTTTAAGTCTCCCGACTACTTGTTCTTCAATCTATATAATCCAATCGATTCCAATTCAGCCCCATAGACTAATCCTTTTAGATTATCCTGGGCGATAAGAATTCCCAGCTTTGGAGAAGTTTTAGATATTTATATTCTCTATCTCGTCAATTAAAGCACCCTCATCATTCCAAAGTTTTGGAATAATTTCTAGCATTCTATCGCTAAATCCTGATACTTCCAAAATACCTTCGTTTAATTTCATTGGTGTAGCTCCCCCATATCCTTCCAAATTCCAAAATAATACTTTTACGGAGGGACTTATCTCTCTATACTGGGAAACCATTTCGTGGAATGTGTATGAATATCTACTACCATATCTAATCTGATTTTGTTGCATATCAGTAAAAATAATAAGCTTATCAACTTTTGTATTTGTACTTATCAAATCAGAGATACTCGCTCCAAGGTTTGTACCTCCACCTTGTGTTTTTGTTTTTTTGATAAATTCCATAGGAGAAGTATTAATATCAACTCGCCTTGTACTATCTGACCACAAATATCCCAAAGCTCTATTTTTATCTATACCTACTAGCATACTAGCCATTAAAACAAGGCCTGTTTGAAATGGAGATTTATAGTCGTTTGAGCCCATAGAGCCAGATTCATCCAAGAGAATAGCACAAGTCTCATTATCTTCAAGTATATTTACATTCCCTGAACTATATATGAAAGCTGTTTCGATTGCACCTTGTATTTTTTTGATTTCAAATAAATCAAAATCAACTGTACCGACCATTCTATAAGCGTCGTAGAATCTAAATGGAAGGATTTTTGATTTCATAACAGCATTTTGGTTAGATATTAAATCACACCACAAATTAATTGTTTCTGTTAATAAAGATTTTGAGTCACCACTTACAGTCTCTAAAATATTCTTGATATTTTTTAATGCAGCCATATATCCAAGAGAACCCTCTTTAAGCATTTTATTATACATCTCTAATCTCGATTCTCCTACCAAAGAAGCATTTACAGTTTGAGCAGTATCAATTTTAGGAAGAGTTCCTTCAATAGCTTGCTTAAATACAACAGCTTTCTCGCTATTGGAGGGCGTTGGGTGTGTTAATTTAATCAAGTCTGAGACTTTCACAGCTCCTGTTCCAAAGTATTTTTTAAGACTATAAGCTGTAAATTTATCTTCAAGAGTCATCTTAATAGCTCTTCTTAAGGAATTAGGAACCATTACTTTTGGATGTTTAGAGTTCCATAAAGCGACCATTTCAGTTGCATCATCAGGTCTTATGATTGTCTTATATAAAGCTGGCTTTAGGAAAGTGGAGCTTTTTATATTTTCTACTAAAGATATAGCTAGAACACAAGAGACACTTCTTAAATTAGCTACTGTTCTTGTATAAACCATAGCTTTTGCTAAGAATAAACCAAGCTCTGGTTTGGTAGATATATAATTTTGGATTTTTTTGATTCTTTCTTCTTCTGATTCATAATAAGAGTCACCTTTTAATAATGAATTTAAGATAACAGATACAACTTCTTTCTTAAAATCTGTTCTATCAAAAGATGGAAAATCCTCCAAGTTAGTTGAATTCTCTGAGATATTTGGAGATGGTTTATTAAATTTTGCCATTTTTCTTCCCTTTAGTTCTATTAAATATTAGACAAAACCTCAGAATGAGACTTAAAAAAATACAGATAAAAGCAAAAGAAAGATTTTTTCATTTCATTTTAGTTGTAATTGATGTATTTTCTTTTTTTAATTCTGTATTTTTTTAAGTCTAAATAAGATGAAATCAATAGTGAGTTTAAACCCCACTGGTGGGATTTTATCGCTTTCTAAAGATGTAATCACTATTTTTAATTCTTATTTAGTCTTTTAGACTTAGTCTTTTAGACTATTTAGTAGGCAGGACTCCCTGATGGGAATTTCTCTTTGATAAATAGCTTAATATCATTACAAAAGAAATAGACTACCACCCCACCAACAATAGCACCAACAATAAATCCAATCATTAATTCTCCAATCTTTTAGTTTAACAAAACTTTATGAGTATTATATAGCCTTTCGATGCTAATAAAATGCTCACCACATTCTTTTCTTACTTTATCCTCAATCTCTTGGAGAGATTTTCCTGTAACAATAAATTCTATTTCATTTTCTGTATCTTTAACTACATCAAAATACAAAACATCAACAGAATAAACTTGAGTTCCTTTGAATTCTTCCATTTTCTTTCCTTTTTTATAATATATTATATTAAAATATACTTAATTTTTTCTTAATTTTTGGAGTCCCTAGACAGATTCGAACTGCCGAATAAGAGTTTTGCAAACTCCCTCCTTAAACCACTTGGATATAGAGACTTCATTCGACGGATCTAAAATTTATTTTATGCTTCATTTTTCTAGAGAATTTACATATCTTTTCAGCTCTAGTAGCTAAATTAATTTCTCTCTTGGAAAAAAGTATCAAATTCCCATCCCTTTTTTTCATTTTCTTTCCTTTTGGTCGAAGTAATTAGATTTGAACTAATGACCAATCGCTTATCAAGCGATTACTCTACCGCTGAGCTATACTTCGTCTTACTTTGTCTATTTTTGGTACCAGCAATGGGATTCGAACCCATAACCTCGAAAGGGAAAGATTTTAAGTCTTTTGTGTATACCATTCCACCAT
>DZBD01000114.1 GCA_022729795.1 Sulfuricurvum sp.
AAAAGACAATTAGCAATGGTTATGGACCTGAACAAGTGTATCGGGTGCCAAACATGTACTGTAGCATGTAAAACTCAGTGGACGAACCGTAACGGTCGTGAGTATATGTATTGGAACAATGTTGAAACATATCCGGGTACGGGTTATCCAAAAAATTGGATGGAGTTAGGCGGTGGTTTTGATGCTGCCGGCGACCTTCAGCCGGGTATTATTCCTAATCTTGAAGCAGACTACGGTGTGCCTTGGGATTATAACTATGATGCACTTCAAGGCGGAGCATCGTTTGAGCCGAATGTAGAGCCTACATGGGGACCAAACTGGGATGAAGATGAAGGAGCGGGATTATTTCCTCAAGATAACTACTTCTTTTATTTGCCACGTATTTGTAATCATTGTACAAATCCTGGCTGTTTGAGTGCGTGTCCACGTGATGCTATATTTAAGCGTGAACAAGACGGTGTTGTTTTAGTGGACTTAGATAGATGTCAGGGATACCGCTATTGTATAGCCGGATGTCCTTACAAAAAAATCTATTTCAATCCAAAAATTTCAAAAAGTGAGAAATGTATTTTATGTTTCCCGAGAATTGAGCAGGGTCTTCCACCGGCATGTGCACAACAATGTGTCGGTCGTATCCGTTTTGTAGGATTTTTAGATGACACGGAAGGTCAAGTTCACAAGCTAGTAAACAAGTATAAAGTAGCACTTGGACTAAGAAGTGATTACGGTACGCAGCCAAATGTATACTATGTTCCACCGACCGAATCTCCGGCAAAATTTGATGCGCACGGAAAGATAATTGAAGGTTCTACCCGTCTTCCTATTGAAGAGTTAGAAAAATTATTTGGACAAGAAGTACATGCAGCGATTGCAACACTAAAAGCTGAAATGAAAAAACGTAAAGAAACAGGAGAAAGTGAGCTAATGGATATCTTAATTGCATACCAACACTCAGATATGTTCCGTCTTGACAATAACTACTACCAAACAGTAGCAAAAGAAAAAGGCCAACATGCGCTTGCTCCAGTAGATACGCGTTATGTAGCCGGAAAATTTACTAAACCCGGCCATCAAATGAACTTCTTTCATGGCGGACATGCAGATGGAGGACACAAATAATGAAAAAATTAGCGAGTACATTATTAGCAGCAGGTGTTATTGCTTCGGCAGTAGCGGCTGATTCTGCTATTACGGCGGTAAAAGTAAATGCTAACTTAGACAAGATAAGCTATAACTCTCCTGTTTGGAAGAGCGCTAAGTATACAACAGTTACTTTATACCCTCAAACAACTATTAAATTTAACGATAAAAAAACAAATGCCTTGAATGCCAACAATAAAGCTATTAGCGCGCAAGTTGCTGCTGCTTATAATGAAACAAGGATTGCGTTTATCATTAAATGGCCTGATGGAACAAAAAGTGTCCAACAAGGGAATAAAACTGATATTTACGGTGATGCTTTTGCTGTTCAGTTTGCTGAAAATTACTCCAATCCAAAAGAACTTCCTTATATAGGTATGGGTTCTGACGGACGTGCCGTTGTGATTCATCTTCAAAAAGAAACTGGCTTAACATACGAGCCAAACGGTAAAGGGGATGTATCCCATCAAATAAATCCAAATCAAACTAATTTATTTGAAAAAGATCTTGCTACCTATAATAAAGAAGTGACCGCTGCGGGGATTGCCGACTATCAAAGAAGTTTCGTCGCGCAGGGCTTTCGCTCAATGACTGAGATTAAAGATGGCGGTGCAAAGCCGGACGTGCATTTGGATTATGTAAAAAAAGATTGGACAGGAACACTATCTCGTCCTCTTAAAGATGAATACGTAAATCTTGATTCTGCAGTAATTCCTGTTTCATTTGCTGTTTGGGATGGAGCAAAAAATGGTCGTAATGGTCTAAAATATCTTACATCGTGGACTGCCGTTACGCTTCAAGGCAAAACAGGCGGTGCAGACTTGATGAGTGCTCTTCATGGAAAAATAGAAGGGGATGCGGCAAAAGGCAAAGAGGCAGTTGCAAACAATGGCTGTACAGGCTGTCACCAAGTTGAAAAAACAGATGCTGAGAGTTTTATGGGACCATCATTAGTAAATGTCGGCGGATATGCTACAGCGGATTATTTGAGAGAATCTATTGTGAACCCTTCAGCGGTAGTTGTTCCGGGATATAATAGAAACGCACACAGCAATACGCCATGGTACAATCTTGAAAATGGCAAAAGAGTATCTACGATGACTGATTTTTCATTCCTAGAAAAAGCAGATTTAGATAATATGGTTGCATATTTAAAAACTTTAAAAGCGGGAGCTAAATAATGAAAAATTTTAGTTTAATCATATCAACGCTAGCTCTTGGTGTAATCCTTGCGCTTAGTGGCTGTAGCTCTGCAGGTGCCAAGGCTCCGGAAGCAGCAGCAAAAAAAACACCCGGACAATTAGTTCCAATTGAAAAAATGGGATTTTTCACAGTGAGTAAATGTGCCGCTTCAGGTGAATTTAAAGATTGTTATCTTGAAAATTATGCTTGCGGCAGTGACGGATGTTTCAAAAATATCAACCCAGGTGAAGAGAAAAACGTTCCCCTTGCTATCTTTGTACAAACAGAAGGTAAAATATATAATGCCGATGTTTCAAAAATCGAAAAATCAGAACTTGATGAAAATATCAATCGTAACGACGTAACCCTTATAGGTTCTTACAATGAAGATACAAATACTATCATTGCTACTGAAATTAAAGGACCGCCACCGCCTGCAAAGTCTTTCTTTAAGGGCTGTTTATAATCTTAAAGCCGTCCGGCTTTAAGAGGTGTTTTTCTTATCACTTCCTTTTCCCTCAAATAAATATTAATTTTGTATATATGATTTGATAGAAGCGAAATTATGATAAAAATACCTACCCGATGACAATAATATAACAGGAAAATAGACACTATGGACAAAGAATACCGACTTTACATCTACGCATTTCTCTCAAGAACAATGGCAAGCACAGCCGATAAAAGATATATAAAAGACTTAAGAGCAAACAAAGACCTCCTAGAACTTTTAGGCTCGGATACAGTGCAATATTTTGATGAAAATGACGATGAAACTATATTAGACGGACTTAACGAAGATTTTTCCTCTATGTTTGTTATTAATACGCAGGCTGTGGAATCTTTTGTTCTTGATGCAAAAAATGAAACACTGGTTGGACTTCAAAATCCTGTTATGAATTTTTATTATAAGCATGGTTTTGAGTTAAACATGGATCAGACAGAATTAATGGCACCGGATCACCTCTCCATAGAGTTCGCATTTATGCAAACTCTTATATTTAGAGACGAGCAAAAACCTCAGTATGATTTTTTGAAAGAGCATCTTTTCAATTGGGTCGTTCCTTATATGATAGGGATGAAAAGTATGTCTCTCACACCGTTTTATAAAGATATATGTGATTTTATTGTCGAATTCCTTGTGGCGGATTATGAATATTGCGCATCATTAAACGAGACTATCAATGAGTAATTTTTCTTTTGTTCAAAAATCTCAGCTGTTTTCATATAGCGGAACCAATTGTATACGTAACGACTACTATCACAATGCGTGTCAGTTGTGTGTAGAGATATGTCCTGAGGGTGCATTTAAAGTTGTGAGGAACAAATTAACACTTTTTACGAATGAATGTATCGAATGTGCCGCTTGTATCGGTTCCTGCCCGACTGAGGCACTGAGCATCACCTCTTTTGATTCTAATGCATATACAAAAAATTTTAAAGAGAATGAAAATAAATTACTTTCGTGTAAAAAAACTACAAGCTGCTTAGGCGCTTTTGATGCGCACCATTACATCACAATGGCGCTAGATAGCGATGTTTCCCCTCTTTGTGAGATGTCTCATTGTGATGGATGCGCACTCAATCAAGATAAAAAAGTTGAAAACTTTATTCGCTTGCAGATAGAAAAAGCAAATAATTTTTTAACACTTAGCGGTACAAAAATAAATATCGGCACCATTGAAGAAAAAGCTGTTGAAGAAAATACTAAACGCTCTCTTTTTAAAGTCGCATTTTCCAAGTTAAAAGATGCCGCGCAAGAAGATGAGAAAAAAGATTCCCTTTCTATGACGCTTGCGTATCAAAAAAACCCCAACAAGAGCGGTTTACCTCTAAAATTTTTACATTTTAAACAAGCCATAAAAGAAAACTTGCCAAAGATTACACAAACAGCGCATCAAATCAATTTTGATTTATTTGCTACAAAAGAGATTAGCTTTAAAGATTGTACAAACTGTGGGGATTGTGTTCAGTTTTGCCCGACTGAAGCGCTTTTGCATACTTTAGACAAACAGGGAATTAATTTTAACGTCGGTAATTGTATAGCATGTGGAATCTGTGACCATATCTGTAAAACAGATGCGATAAAAACAGTTGAAGGGATTGACTTGGTTGATTTTGCGTATGACAGAGGCAAAGAGCTTGTGCATTACGAGATGGTAATGTGCCACGAATGCCGATGTCCTTACCCTTATCGCGGCGGAGACCCGATTTGTGACAGATGTGCAAATTATAGGGTAGATTTTAGCCATGTGTTTACATTAGCAAAAGATATGTAGCTATGTTGAATTTATCCATTTCCACATGCCGTGGCATGTGGAAATAAAGATTTATTTTTCTTTAGGCATAACATCTTTTGCTGTTTTGATGGCTGTTTCAAGAGCATTTTTAGCGGCGCTCCAAGCTTGTTTGCCCATCCGTTTTGCTTCCAAGGCTGTTTGGGATTGCATAGCTTTTTCTCCCCTTTTTACTGCGGATTTTGCAAAAGCAGAAAATCTTTCTCTCATAATATCAGCCGCTTCTTTAGAGATATGCACCAACTCTTGAAGGTCATAATGCATATTATGATTGATATCTAAAAGGAGTTTATTGACATTCCGGCTGCTTTGGCTTGCTTGCGTTTGTACAACTTGCGAGAAGAGAATATCGGTCTGATTTAAATCTTCTATTATCGTGTCATAGTCTTCTATGAGGATATGTTTGGCTTCTATAGGCATAAAAGCTAGTCGTTTTTTAAATCTGTCTATAGAACGGATTAAACCGCTTCGCATCCCTCTGAGGGTCGCATTCAAAATTTCGTCGGCTCGTGTCGGGGTAGCTTCTGCTACATCGATTGCAGATTGGAGAATTGTAGAGAGTATTTTTCTGATTCTGATGGTATTGAGTGAACCTTCTTTAACCGCTTCATAGGTAAGTTCTTTTATCATCTCTTCGGTTGTTTCTTTTATGTCTCCGTCTTTATCTTTTTCAAGTGCCGTGATAATAGCAGATTCAACCATTTCACCGAGTAAGTCAAACAAATCGATAGATTGGAGTTTTACTTGATGGAGTTTGGACAAAATTTCACTGTCTTCATTGCTGAGTTGAGTTTCCATGGCATTAAAAACATTATATTTGGACGCCTGAAGTGCTTCAGCTTTTCTCTCTAAGCTTCTCTCAATTTGCTCTTTTTGTGCCAAGAGTGCTTCGAGTTCGTTATGAAGAGTTTTTGTTTCCACATCCAAAATAGTAGTAGCAATTGTTTTTAGTTCATGCAGTGTTAAACTCTGCGGTTCTATGCGCCACTCTTCAATAAGATGCTTGAGCGCATCTTCGACTCTTTCCTCTACGCTTTTTAAGCCACTATTATAAGAAAGTTTTAAATCTCTTTGCAGTTTATCTAAATCCATTTTTTTATCCTTTAAAGTACCATTTTAATATTTTGATGATCTTTGAGAGCTTGATAGATAAAATTTCTCTCATCTTCATTATGTACGATTAAATCCAGATTCATACTTACGTATTTCCCCGTTTTACTTGCATTTGAATGTGTCAGCGTATGTTCCCTCTCCACAATCACATCATGTATAGCCTTTTGCAGAGCTTCCCTCTCGTGTCCGATAAGTTTATAACACCAAGAACACGGATAGAGAAGCTCAAGCTTATGAGCACTATCGTTGATAATCTCCACTTTTACCTCCTGATTTGTTTTCAAGTTGGACATTACGTATAATCATCCCTTTATCTATCGCTTTGACCATATCATAGATTGTTAAAAGTCCTATACTTGTTCCCGTAAGCGCTTCCATCTCTACTCCCGTTTGTCCTGTGAGTTTCGCAGTTAGGGTAAGTTTAAATCCCGGAAGCTCGGGAAGTTCTTCTACATCGCAATGGATACCGCTGAGATTGAGCGGATGGCACATGGGGATAAGGTCGCTCGTTTTTTTGGCACCCATAATTGCAGCAATAACGGCAGTCTGCAATACGGGACCTTTTTTTGTTTTTTCAGTCACTATCGCTTCGTAAGCATCCCTGCTCATCTCGATAATTCCACTTGCAATCGCTACTCTAGAAGTAGAGCTTTTATCGCTCACATCCACCATTTTGGGTCTTTGGTTTTCATCTAAATGGGTTAAATTCATTTCAATTCTTTTTCGTACTAAAATTTTATAGAAATATTATAGCAAATGGATATTAAATAATGTGTTTTAAAATATTTATTTTTTTATTCGCGTATTTATTGGGCAGTATCGGAACTCATTGTTAATGAAAAAATAGGTATTATAATGTTGTTTTATATTATAAAATAACAAAAAAGGAAATGAGATGAATAGTAGAATCGAAGAAATTGTGCAACAAATGAAAACTCTCGAAGATGAACTTATAAGAGAGTTGCAACACAAAGAAAAAGATTTCTTTTATACGATAGAAAATGAAAAAGTAAAGTTTGAAGAACATGTGATAAAAGAGGGGAAACTCAAGCTAATCAGTTCTTTCAAATATCTTTCCGGATTTCGATTAAAGGTCATACTTACACTGCCGTTTATTTGGTCAATGATTTTACCCATCTTTTTAGTCGATGTTTTTGCGAGTATTTATCAGAGTATCTGTTTTCCGATTTATGAGATACCTAAGGTCAAAAGAAAAGATTATGTGGTTTTGGATAGATACCGTCTATTCTATTTGGACAAAGTTGAAAAAATAGGTTGCTGGTATTGCGAATACTTTAATGGCGTGGTTGCTTATGTAAGAGAGATGGCTGCAAGGACAGAGCAGTATTGGTGCCCAATAAAACATGCCAATTACCCAAAAGAGAAGCATTCGAGATATGACTACTTTTTTGATTTTGGAGATTTTATAAAATATAGAGAAGAGCTACAAATAAGAAGATCGGAATTTAAAGATGTGGAAGAATTGAGTAAATAATCTTATCAACCTTTACTTTATTTATATATATTGGTTTTATGCCATAATGCCATATAAAAATAATAAGAAGGGTTTATGAAATGAAAAACAGGATGCTTTTCTTTGTTTTTTTTAATTTGACATTTTGCCTTCATTATGCTTTATTCG
>DZBD01000115.1 GCA_022729795.1 Sulfuricurvum sp.
ACGCACGGGAGTATCTTTGGCATGTGAGACACTTGCATTCTCGGTCTATCGGGGCTTCGTCTTCTTTGAATTTTGCACCTTTGATGTTTATACGTCCAAAAGAGGTGAAAAGTGTTCCGTTTCTTGCATTACGCGTGGGCATTACGCAGTCAAACATATCTATACCTCTTTCAATATTTTCTATTAAATCTTCGGGCGTTCCTACCCCCATCAAGTAGCGAGGTTTCTCACGCGGCATATATTGCACGGTATGTTCCACCGTGTCATACATTTCGTTATTTAATTCACCTACCGAGAGTCCGCCGATAGCAAAACCGTCATAATCAAGAGCACACAATTCTGCGGCACTCTTGGTTCTGAAGGCTTTGTCTGTTCCCCCTTGGATAATGGCAAAAATATTTTGCTCCACTCCAACACCCTCTTTTTGTTTTGCCCTGAAATATTCTATAGACTCTTTTGCCCAAGCGGTCGTTCTTTCGATTGATAAGGCTATTCTCTCTTGTGTGGCAGGCAGAGCAACTAAGTCATCCAAAATCATCATAATATCAGAACCTAGGTTGTGCTGAATATCAATTACTTTCGTAGGGGTAAAAAAGTGTTTTGAGCCATCGATGTGAGAACGAAATTCTATCCCTTCTTGGGAAGCTTTCGAGATATCGCTGAGGCTGAATGCCTGAAATCCGCCGCTGTCCGTTAAAAAGCTTTTAGGATAGGTGGTAAAGCCGTGAAGTTTTCCCATTTTTGCAACCGTTTCATCACCGGGGCGGAGATACATATGGTAGGTATTTGCCAAAATTATTTCGGCACCGAGCATATCTAAAACATCTTCCATATCTAGTGATTTCACGCTTCCCAATGTTCCTACGGGCATAAATACCGGTGTTTTTATAGTGGAGTGTGCTGTTTTTATCGTGCCTGCACGTGCATTTTTACTTGTTGCTTCTAAGGTGAATTCCATAGTGAGTGTGTCCTAAAATATATAAATTGATTTTGGAAGTATAGCTAATACCAAATACAACTAACTATGCATACGATAAATAGCTTTTTTGTTCACTTTTAAGAGAAATAATGTACATTTTTAGTACAATTGCGTCACATAAAAATAAAAGTAAGAATATGAGCCAAAATAACCATTTTTTATCACAAACCTTAGATGTGGTATACAAGAATTTAAAGCTTGCTACAATAGCTGTTCTGGTTAATATTGTCATCCTTTCTCTCGTTCTCTATGGAAGTTTAAATAATTATAATTTAGAGATATGGCTTGTTTATGCTCTATTGATATCCTTTGCAAGATTGCTATTGCAAAGAGAATATACAAAAAAGAAAGAGAGCTTGAGCCTCAAGCAATGGGAAAACCTATTTGTGATAGGGGTCGTCCTAGGTGGCTTGATTTGGGCTTTCGTGCCGCTTATGCTCATGGATGGCTTAGACGTTTTACATCAAGCAATGCTTTTCTTTGTTATTGCCGGAATGAGTGCCGGCTCTATTGCTTCCTTATCTTCGCATTATAAATCCGTGAGTCTTTTTTTAGTAATTACCTTGGCTCCGTTAGCTCTAAAACTTGTGAGTTTTAATGAAGAAATCTACTACTATATGGCTCTTTTAGTATTTTTATTTTTGTTGATGTTACTAAAGATTGCAAAAACATTTCATCAAAACCAGATAGGTTATATTGATTCTCAAAGAGAACTGAAAATTTCAAACAGCCATTTAAAAAGCCTGATTGAAAATGCTCCGGTGGGAATTTTATCCTATGATACAAACTTAGTGATTTTAGAAGTAAATAGTGAATTTTCAAATATTTTAGAGGCCCCTTTGAGCTATTTGATAGGACTCGATATAAATACGATTCCGGATAAAAGAATTCTTCCCGCTTTTCAAGTTTCCCTTGAAAATATGAATGGTTTTTATGAGGGGGAGTATGTAACAAAACTCAAATCTCTGCAAAAATGGATACGAATTCATACAACTTCCACAAGGGATGAAGAGGGTATTATTACGGGTGGCTTGGGAATTATTTTGGATATTACGGATAGAATCAAAATAGAAAAACAGTTTGAATATCAGGCAAAATATGATGCACTGACAAATATACCTAACCGTTACACACTTATGGATAGATTGAAGCAGGAGATTATTCGATTTCAAAGATATGAGATTATATTTGCGGTTATCTTTATAGATTTGGATCACTTCAAAAATATCAACGACTCTTTTGGACATTCGGTCGGAGATGCGCTCATTATAGAGGTTGCACGAAGATTGAGCGAATCTGTTCGAGATGCAGATGTTGTAGCTAGGCTCGGTGGCGATGAGTTTGTTTTGCTTTTGCCTGATTTGTCAAAAGATGAAAAAGAAGCTGCTATGAAAGCAGAGATGATTATTCACAAAATAACTAGAGAACTAGAAGTTCCTTTTTTGATTCAAAGTCACAGTTTTGATGTCACGGCAAGTATGGGTATTGCTTTGTCGCAAAAAAAAGACCTCTCACCCGATGATATTTTAAAACATGCCGACATGGCAATGTATAAAGCAAAAAAAGACGGCAGAAATTTAAATAGATTTTATGAAAATTCTATGGATATTTATATTCAACAAAGAGTTCAAATAGAAAATGACCTCAAAAATGCACTTAAACATAACGAGTTTGAACTCTATTTTCAACCGATAGTAGATGTGAAAAGTTCTAAAATAGTAGCTGCAGAAGCACTTTTGAGATGGACAAAAGATGTGTCTATCTCGCCGGAAATTTTTATCCCTATTGCCGAAGAGTGCGGATTAATTTTGCCTATCGGTGCTTGGGTAGTTGAAAATGCTATCATGGAATTCAAAAAATGGCAAAACTTAGGAATGGGGATAGAAAAAATTGCAATCAACATCAGTATAAAACAATTTATTGAGCCCTATTTTGTTGAGAGCATGAAGCAACTTATCAATAAATATGAGATGAATCCAAGGGCGATAGAGCTTGAATTGACGGAATCGGTATTTATTAAAGATTTTGAATTAAGTAAAGCAAAAATGAATAATCTCAGAGACCTTGGAGTGCATCTTTCTATTGATGATTTTGGAACGGGGTATTCATCTTTGTCTTATTTAAAACATTTGCCCTTTAGTACGCTCAAAATAGATAAATCTTTTACGGGTGATATTCTTATAGATGAAGATGACAAAAAACTCGTAAGTACAATGATAATGATTGCAAAAAATCTTGATTTAAATATAGTCGCCGAGGGTGTGGAAGAATTTGCTCAGCTGAATTATTTAGGTGAAAATAAGGCTGATTACTACCAAGGATATTTTTGTTCCAAGCCTTTAAAAAGTAGTGCTTTTATAGATTTTTTTGCAACTTACAATGCTAAGAACTGGGCTTAAGAGGTGTACTTAAGCACTTTTTATGTAAAATTTCACAAAAATATCTAAGGTGTATGAATGGCAACTGTAGGCATGAGTGATATCAAAAAAAATGTTCGCTTGATAATAGGGGAAGTACCATATAAAGTGGTCGAATTCCAACATGTAAAACCGGGCAAGGGTGCGGCGTTTGTTCGTATGAAAGTAAAAAGTTTTTTAAACTCCAAAGTGGTCGATAAAACCGTACATGCCGGAGATAAGTTTGAAGTTCCTGAAATTACATATAAAACAATGCAGTATTTATATGATGACGGTGAGATGTATCAGTTTATGGACAACGAATCGTATGAGCAGTTGGGACTTTCGTACGAGCAGTGCGATGATGCTTCAAAATGGTTCAAAGACGGTATTCAAGTTGATATTATTTTCTACAAAGGCAAGGCTATCTCTGTGAGTGCTCCCGAGATTATGGAGCTTGTTATCACAGATACTCCTCCAAACTTCAAAGGCGATACTTCAAGCGGAAGCAGAAAACCTGCAACCCTTGAAACAGGTGCCGTTGTTCAAGTTCCTTACCATGTTCTTGAGGGCGACACAATCAAGGTAAATACCGTAGATTGTGAATATTTAGAAAAAGTTAAATAACTTCTTTTTCCACATGCCATCTCTCGTTCCCATCGTCCTCGATGGGAATGCATACAAAGCTTGGCATGTGGAAATAAAAAATAAAATCCACAAGCAAAAAGTGTTGTTTTTCGATAATTTTAGATAGAATTATTTTTTATTTAAAAATGGAAAAACATTTATTATGAACGAAGCCCAAACAAGAGAAAATTTAATTGACGATGAACTTATAAAGTGTGGTTGGAATATTAAAAACATTACGAAAGTAATTGAAGAATATGAAGTCGAACTTGATGAAAATTTACCGCCGTTTTTCGATAGAACCAAAAGATTTGCTGATTATGCACTTTTAAACAAAGCTGGAAATGTCATCGCAATAATTGAAGCAAAACGAGAAAACAAATCTCTAGGCAGTGCGAAAACGCAAGCAGAATACTACGCAAGACGCATCAAAAACACGCAAGGCTTCGCTCCATTTGTTTATATCACTAACGGGCATGAGATAGAATTTTGGGACAGTGAAAACTATCCTATACGAAAAGTCCTCTCTTACCATTCCCTAGACGATTTAGAAACTTACCGCAAACGCAACGACAACGCCATTGCATTATCGCCCGAACTTCTCGACAAAAGCATAGCGGGCAGATACTACCAAGTAAATGCCATCACTAAATCACTTGAAACTCTTGAGCAAAAGCGCAGAAGTATTTTATGGGTTATGGCTACGGGAACTGGCAAGACAAGAACCATTATTTCCCTTGTAGATGTTTTACTTCGTCAAGGTTATGTTAAAAGAGTTTTGTTTTTAGCAGACAGAAGAGAGTTAGCCTCTCAAGCCATGGACAACTTCAAAGAGCATTTGCCGAACCAATCACGAGAACGCATTGAAGCCGATAGTTTCGAAAAAGACAAAAGGCTTTATGTTTCCACTTATCAGACCATGATGAGCTTGCTCAAAAAAACGGACATTTCACAAGGCTTTTTTGATTTAATCATAGCCGATGAGAGCCATAGAAGTATTTACAACTATTACGGGCAACTTTTTTTAAAGTTTGATGCCATAAAGTTGGGTTTGACAGCCACTCCCGTTGATTTTATAGATAGAGACACATTCCAGTTTTTCGGCACTCAAAACGGCAATCCTACATTTGCTTATACCTATGAAGAAGCCATCAAGGACGAGTTTTTAGTTCCTTATGATGTCATAGATGTAAAAACAACTTTTCTCACCGATGGCATACGCTTTAATCTCCTTGACAAGCAGGAACAAGAGAGGCTTTTAGTCGATGGTTACACGGGCGAAGAGATAGATTTTGAGGGAAGCAGTGTTGAAAAGATGGTGAAAAATGATGATACAAACAGGCTCATTTTAACCACGCTCATGGAAGACGGCTATAAAAATCCGCTCACAAACCTCCCTGCAAAAACAATCATCTTTGCTATAAATAAACCACATGCCCATAGATTGGCGAAAATCTTTGATGAACTTTACCCTCAACACAACTCACAAGTAGCCAAGGTAATAGTCTCAGACCTCAACAACACCGATGAACTTATGAAGCAGTTTCGTGATGAGAGTAGCGAGTTTAACATCGCCATCTCAGTGGGCATGTTGGATACGGGCATCGATGTACCGAGCATCATGAACCTTGTTTTTGCAAAGCCCATCTACTCAAAAGCAAAATTTTGGCAGATGATAGGTCGGGGAACGAGGCTATATGATGGAGATTTCAAAAAAGAGAAGTTTGTAATATTTGATTTTTGGGGCAACTTTGAGTACTTCAACCAAAAGCCAAGCGGAGAGATTCCAAAGGAGCAAAAATCACTTCATAGAGAGATTTTTGAGCAAAACTTGGAGCTTTTAAAACATCTTAGTCAAGAAGACGCAGTCACGCTTAAAAACGAGATAAAAGAGCATATAAAAAGCATACCGAGAAATGACTATTATGTAAAAACACAGATGGCTACACTTGCCCCGTTTATAGATGATTTTGAAAATAATATCTCCCGTTTAGATACCATAAGCAAACTTTTTGACTCCATAACCGTAAAAAATTACTCCGAGTTGCGTTTTAGACTTCAAACCAAAAAGCTTCAAACACATAAAAGTATTCAAGATGATGAAAAGCTTCAAAAAAGTATAGAAAAAGTGGTCACCGATGTGCTAAGACTTCAAAGAACCATCACAGCCGTTCAAGAAAATGAGAAACTTTTAGATGAAGCAAACGAGGGGCTTTTTTGGTTGGAGCTTGATTTTGCGCAGATAAATGCAGTGACAAACATAGTCGCACCGCTTATGATTTACAAATCTAAAAATGAAACAAAAGAGTACCACTTCGACCTCAAAGATGCTATAAAAAGCAAAACAGAGATAAAAATCAATCATCTTAGTGTAGATTTGAAAATGTATGAAGAGCAGATACGAAAAACCATTCAAAAGATGGTAAATCAAAGCCCGACTTTGCAGCAGTTGTTTGTCGGAGCAACTTTGAGCGAAGACGAGATAGAGATACTTAAAAACGAACTCCTTCAAGAAGATATAGAAGTCGAACAACTCAGCCAAGTGTATGCGTGCAAATCAAAGGATTTAGTGGAAATACTCAGAGCTATCATAAGCAAAAAAGAGTACAAGCTTCCATACCTTTTAGATAACTTTTTAAAGACGCATACGCTAAGTTCAAACCAGATAGAATTTATACGAGCCATAAAGCACTACATAGAAGAAAAACACGATATTACAAGAAAAGATTTAACTGAGAATCCTTTTACAAGGTTTCACAAAGCGGGGATACAAGGGATGTTTCAAGGCTCACTAATGAATGAGCTTGTAGAGATTATAGATGATAAGGCAGATGTGAAGTGAAAAAATTTAATGAGTGGAATGAACTAAAAAAACAAATTGACGAAAGAGAAAATATTGTTCAATTTAAAGAAAGAGAGATTTACTGGGCAAGGATAGGAGAAAATATTGGCTTTGAGCAAAATGGCAAGGGCTTAGAATTTTCAAGACCTGTACTTGTTGTAAAAAAATTAAATAAGCAACTGTTTTTTGGTGTACCACTCTCAACAACATTACGAAAAGGGACATATTTTTATGAATTTCAATTTTTAGAGTTGCAAAAAAGTTCAGCTTTGCTTGTTCAAGCAAAAGTATTTGATATAAAAAGAGTAGATACAAAACTGGGAATGATTCACGAGGAGGATTTTGTAAAGTTGAAAGTTCAGTTAAAGGATTTACTTGGATTTTAGTATTTTCTCCCTCTCACGAAGCAAGAGGGCAGTCCCGAAGGAAATTAGAGTGTCATTATACACAGATAAAAAGAACGAGTCAAGGTTGGTTTTATGATAGGAAAAGTTCCTGATGGGTGG
>DZBD01000020.1 GCA_022729795.1 Sulfuricurvum sp.
GTTAATTTTAAAGTGATAAAATAATTGATAAATTGCAAAGAGAGAGATGATTATGGCAGAATTAAAAGAACTTATTCCATACGCAAAAAAACTTTCTGTATTATATATTGATGAAGATCAGAAATTTTTAAGTGAGATGGTAGGTATTCTCAAAAAAGTTTTTTTAAGAGTGGATGAGGCGGATAATGCCACAATTGGTGTTGACTATGTGAAATTAAACCATTATGATTTAGTTATAACGGATACAAAGTCATTGATAATGAGTCCAAAACAGTTAATAGAAAATTTAAAATTTCTCAATCCATATCAAAATATTGTAGTTACTTCTAAGGATTTATCCGACTTAGAAATTATAGAACTCTATAGCCTTCATATTAATTTAGTAATAAAAAAACCCTTTGGAATAAAAACATTTTTAGATACTATATTATTTGCTACGTCCAAATTATTTTATGAAAGAAATTATTTAAAACCGGAACTTGAAAAATTAAATGAAGATTTGTTGTATGAAAGAAAAAGAGTGGGGCAGTTTATGCTCAAGGAGAAAATATTTATTGATAAAGAAAAAGCCTACGAAGATGCTATAAATACAAATAAAAATATTTACGCACTTACAAACCTTCCTAATAAATATGCACTTCAAAATGCTTTGAATGGCTTAGAACAGTCACTTTTATATATAAATATTGATCACTTTGATTTTATTAATACTATTTATGGAATGGGAAAAGCAAACAAACTTCTAAAAGAGTGCGCAAAAAGACTTAATATTTTTTTAGCAAATAATGCAAGATTGTTTCATATAACTGCCGATGAATTTGTTGTGCTCATTACGAATCCATCCATAGGTCAGGATCTCTTGCTAGCACATCAAATAAAAGCTCTTTTTAAAGAGGTTTCAGTGGATTTTGATGAGCATTCCCATTTTATTGTATTTTCCATTGGAATTGATAAAGGTAAAGGAAAAATACTATTTGTAAATGCAAAAGCAGCTTCAAAAGAAGCGAGATATTTTGGAGGTGACCAAGCAATATTATATACTCCACAATCTGATTATATGAGAGAACAAAGAGATAATTTACATTGGATTGGAATACTTAAAAAAGCTTTTAAAGAGGATAGAATATTTACTTTTTTTCAGCCAATAATTAATAATAAAAATCCTGAAATTAAGCATTATGAAGTTTTATGTAGATTAATGGATGAAAATAATAATTTAGTTGATGCAAATAAATTTATACATAGTGCTAAGCTTGTTGGTTTGATTACACAAATTACAAAAACAGTAATAGATAAAACATTCAAAGTTTTTGAACATAATGATTATAACTTTTCTCTTAATATTAGTATCTACGATTTACACGAAAATTATTTGGTGGATTTTTTAGCGTATAAGTGTAAGCGATATAACGTAACCCCAAATAGAATATACCTCGAAATTGTAGAAGATATTATTCTCTCTAAAACCACTTTTCTTGACGAGCAGGTGATACGTCTAAAAGAGTCGGGTTATCATGTTATTATAGATGATTTTGGTTCTGACAAATCAACATATAGTAGAATGTTTGATCTACAGGCAGATTTTATAAAGATTGATGGAAGCTTTATAAAAGCCTTAAATAAAGATAAATCTTATGAAATAATAGTACAAAGTATAGTAGATTTTGCAAATAAAAGCGGAATTAAAACAATTGCCGAGCATGTAGAAAATGAAGAGGTCTATGAAATGGTTAAAAAGTTAGGTATTGATTATACTCAAGGCTATTTGCTTGGAGAGCCATCATCGGAATTAAAATAATTAATCCTGTATGATGTCATAGTCTAATGGAATGTTAGGTGTAAAAATTTGCTCGTCTATTCTTTCATTTTGTTTTTGATTCTTGAATACTATTTTAACTTTATTATCAAATTCATCTACATATGAAATAGATTTTATAAGCGCATTCTTCGTAGTAATTGTAAATATTGATTCTTTATAAGTTGCAGTATATGTGTCTTCTTTAATTTTTTTTGCATTTTTAATCATATTAAAAAAATCGAAATGTGACTCCACGTTTCTGACTATAACCTGTTCAATTTCAGGCTCTATAATAGTAATATTATTTAGACTGATAAAGACCTCTTTTTTTATTGGTTTTGCATAGTTCCACATTGCATTTTGCGGTCTAGAAGCTACAATACTTCCCTCATATGTCAATATCTTATTTTTTTCATCAGTCACGCTTTGTGTAAAATCAGCTTTAAAAGAATTGATATCGTCAAAAGAAGCAAAACTTAGGGTGCAAAATACTAGAGATAAAAATAATTGTTTCATTATATTCCTTTGAAATAGAATTATATCTAAGCGGTTGTTTACATATTGAATAATATTAGTTTTCTAATAATTCATTTTTATATTTATACAAATTATTGTTTATTGTATGCTAGAATAAAATTTATTTCTTTAATAGCTATAATAAATTTAGTTATTATATATAAGGTTGACAATGCTACAAGCATTCATGGGTAAGATTTTTGGTACTTCTAATGATCGTGAATTGAAAAAATATTTTAAAAGAGTTAAAAATATAAATGCTTTAGAGAGTAAATACGAAGCACTTAGTGATAATGAACTAAAAGCATCTTTTTTGGAGCTCAAAAGCAGTGTTTTAAAAGATGAAAAAAGCTTGGATGATGTTTTGGAAGATTCTTTTGCCATAACAAGGGAAGTCGGTAAAAGAGTTTTAAATATGAGACATTTTGATATTCAGCTTGTTGGAGGGATGGTTCTTCATGAGGGTCGAATCGCCGAGATGAAAACCGGTGAAGGAAAAACGCTTGTTGCAACTTTGGCTATTGCATTGAATGCTATGACGGGAAAAGGTGTCCATCTTGTTACAGTGAATGATTATCTGGCCAAAAGAGATGCAACTGATATGGGGGTTTTGTATAACTTTCTAGGTTATGAAGTCGGAGTTATTTTAGAAAATATGTATGATACTGCTGCAAAAAGAGCGGCGTATAATACCGATATTACATATGGTACCAATAATGAATTCGGTTTTGATTATTTAAGAGATAATATGAGCTATTCAAAGGATAATATGGTTCAAAATGGGCATCATTTTGTTATTGTCGATGAAGTAGACTCAATTTTAATAGACGAAGCGAGAACGCCGCTCATTATTTCCGGTCCAACAAATAGAAGTATGCAGGATTATGCAGACGCAAATTCAATAGCTCTCAAGTTAGTTAAAGACGAGCATTTTACCGTAGATGAGAAAGATAAAGTGGTTTTAATTACAGAAGATGGAATAACCAAAGCGGAAGAATTGTTCGGCGTAGAAAATTTATATAGTGCAGAAAATTCTTCTCTTTCACATGTTTTAGACCAAGCCTTGAAAGCGAACTATCTTTTTGAAAAAGATGTGGACTATGTTGTAAATAATAATAATGAAGTAGTGATTGTTGATGAGTTTACAGGCCGACTAAGTGAGGGGAGACGTTTTTCCGAAGGACTTCACCAAGCTCTTGAAGCAAAAGAATTAGTTAATATTAAAGAGGAAACGCAAACTTTGGCGGATATCACGTTCCAAAATTATTTTAGAATGTATGACAAGCTTGCCGGTATGACCGGTACCGCCGAAACAGAAGCAACGGAGTTTTCTCAAATTTATTCACTTGATGTTGTTTCTATTCCAACAAATATACCTATCACAAGAAAAGATCTCAACGATTTGATATATAAAACTGAAGCAGAGAAATTTTCTGCAGTTATAGACACGATTAAAAATCTTTCTAAGACCGGACAGCCTGTTTTAATTGGGACAGCATCCATTGAAAAATCTGAAAAACTTCATTCATTACTTAAGCTGCAAAAAATTGCTCATACTGTTTTAAATGCCAAAAATCATGAACAAGAAAGTGAAATTATTAAGCATGCCGGTCAAAAAGGTGCAGTTACAATTGCTACTAATATGGCTGGTCGTGGTGTTGATATTAAAGTGAATGATGAAGTAAAAGCTCTCGGCGGTCTTTATATTGTTGGAACTGAACGGCATGAAAACCGTCGTATTGATAATCAGCTTCGTGGTCGCTCAGGACGACAAGGTGATGCAGGTACGACCCAATTTTATCTTTCTTTAGAAGACAATCTTCTTCGTATTTTTGGCTCAGATAAAATAAAGTCAATCATGGAAAGACTCGGTGTAGAAGACGGTGAGTATATAGAATCAAAAATGGTGACACGTGCCGTTGAAAAAGCACAGAAAAAAGTTGAAAATATGCATTATGAAGGCAGAAAACAGATCGTTGAATATGATGATGTTGCCAATCAGCAAAGAAAAATTGTTTATAAGTTTAGAAATCAACTTTTAAGTTCGGAATATGATATCGAATCTAAAATTAATACTATTAGAAGGGATTACATAGAACATTTGCTGCATCTTTCTGATATTTTTAATGGAGGGGCGCGCGAAGATTTTAATCTTAAAAAAATTTCGGAGCTTTTAAAAGAGCAGATTAACTTTAATGTCAATACAGATGATGTAGCACTTTTAGAATATGACGAATTACTTGACTCACTCACAGAAAGTGTGAAAAAATCTTATGATAATAAAATGGCTGTTTTAGAAGAAGAAATTCGCCATGAAATTGAAAGAGAATTTTATCTTAAAGAGCTTGATAGTGCTTGGAGAGAACATTTATATATGATGGATAATATGAAAACAGGAATAAGACTTCGTGCATATAATCAAAAAGATCCTCTAGTTGAATATAAGAAAGAAAGTTTCAACCTTTTTGGTGAGTTAATTAATGATATTAAGTTTAATACAATTAAAACATTACAAATTATTCAATTCAAAATGGAATCACCTGAATCAGAAGCTAAAAGAATTGCACAGAAATTAGAACAAGAAAAAATATTGCAAGAATCTAAAATGAAGTTTAATCATTCTGAGAATAAAGAAGATGAAGATTTCAGTACAAAAAAAATAGCAAGAAATGATCTTTGTCCATGTGGAAGCGGCAAAAAATATAAACAGTGTTGTGGAAAAAGTGGTCCTAAAAAAGGTGTATTTGCTTCTTGAAACAGTCATTAGTATCATATCTTGTTAAGCGTTTTTTGCGATTTGACAACGAACAACCATTTATATTTTTATCTGCATTACTTGCATTTTTAGGTATTTCTTTAGGCGTCATGGTTTTATTGATTGCCATGGCGCTTATGAACGGTTTTGATAAAGAGTTTAAGAAGAAACTTACTATTATGAATTATCCACTAACTGTAATTCCTAAATTTTACGGAGCAGTAAATGAAGATTTACTTATAGAACTTGAATCAAAATTTCCGGAACTTTCATTTAGCCCCTATGTTCAATCTGCGGTGATGGCACGAAGTGGCTCACAATTAGAAGGCGGATATATTTTTGGTGTCAATTTTGATGACGAAGCAAAAGTAAACAGTGTCTTAGAAAAAGCGATGCATATAGGTAAAATCAATAAGTTTGATGTTTTGGTAGGAAAATCTCTTAAAGAGGACTTTAAAATTTCTACCGATGACAAATTGATGTATATTTTCACTCACGTAGAGCCGGGCGGACTTACTATAACTCCTAAGATAAAAAGATTTAAAGTCAAAGGAATTTTTGATTCCGGACTTTCTGCTTATGATAAAGCTTACAGCTATACAACGCTTTCATCGTTGCAGGTAATCTTAAGTATTCCATCTAATCAATATGATGGAATACATATATTTTCAAAAAATCCACATGCCGATATTGTAAAATTAAAAGCAGAACTTCCGATTAGTGTTTCAGTTAAGGGATGGTGGGAAGATAATGTTAACTTTTTTGCTGCTCTTGAATTAGAAAAAACATCACTTTTTATAGTTTTGATGCTTATTATATTAATAGCAGCAATTAATATTATATCTTCACTATTGATGACCGTTATGAATAGAAGAGGGGAAATAGCTCTCTTGCTGTCACTTGGTGCTACAAGCCTTGAAATCAAAAAAGTATTTTTATATCTTGGAATTGTAATTGGCGTCAGCGGTATTATTGCCGGTATTATTTTTGGAATGGGTGGTTTATGGATATTGAGTACTTTTGATATAGTTTCTTTGCCTAGGGATGTTTATCCTACAGCTACACTTCCTCTAGATTTGAGTTTGAGAGATTTTGTGTTCATTGTTGTTGGAGCGTTTGCAATCGTTATACTTTCATCCTACTACCCCGCAAAAAAAGCAAGTGAAGTAGATATCTTAACAGTATTAAGAAATGAATAATATATTTTATTCTTTTTTACTTGCATTGCTATCATCCGATATTAAATGGTAAGGAAGAAAAAGAGTTCTTTTTATAATATTTAACGGTGCTACTATAATTTCTTTTGCAAGCAATGGAGTCACATCCGGGTTATCTAATGGACCCGTAACACTTAATGTGGTAGAAATTGCATCTTTACCTAATAAAATATAGCCGACAAGCGGTATCTTGGATATGTTGTTTCCTAAACCAGTTTTTAAATTAAGCTCTATACTTACGTTATTATCTTTTATACTTGCAGTTCCTCTTCCTAAAATATCAATTTCTTTTGAGTCAACATAAATGTCGGAAATATTAAATATGTCATTTTGAGTATGAAAACGTAAATAGGCACTATTAATAAATAGTCCATTCGTACTATATCCCGGTAATGAAAATGTGACCAATGAAGGTAGAGTATTTACAAAAGCTAAAACATTATTTAAAATTTTATAGTCAAGTATGGTTGAGTTGTCAATATAAAATAATCCGTCATATTCCTTTGTCGTACCACTCATCGAAAATGTTAATGCGCCATCTTTAAATTTTGAATGTGCAAACAAATTATCCATAAATTGATCACCGAAATTTTCTCCATATAAATTGAATTTTCCCTTATAAAAGTCAAAGTTTGCTTGCCCATTTTTATGTTTTAGTTGAGCACTTATTACATGATTTATATATTGCAAGTTGATTGTATCAGAGACTATGTGTCTATTTTCGCTAATAAATAAATAACTATTTGTTGCATTTAACTCAACATTTCTAAAATCTGAACTATTTGAATCAGAACTATTTGAATCTTCTTGAGTGTCCGTAACAAAATCCAATAGGGCATTTAAATTTACACCTATGTCTTTGATATTTATTTTAATTTCTTCATCAATTTTTATTTGAACGGCATTATTAATATCTATGAAGATATCTTTGTATGTATCATCTATCTCTCCACTTATGGTGTAGTTTTGTATAGGAGTATTGTTTTGAACTAAAAAATTATATGGATATTGTATATTTGAAGAAAATTGGAAAATATTTTCATCGAATTTTTTATGTAGAAATAAACTTCCCTTATCTAATTTATATTTTTGCAAAAAACTAGATTTTTTTGCTATATTCTCTAATGAATTAAAAATGAGCATCCAGCCCATATCCGTAGATTTATAAGAAATATTTAAATCATTTTCGGTTATCTCAACTTTGTCATGTGGTAATTTAAGATTAACATTTATTATGTTTTTATCAGAAAAGATTTCTCCTAAATCTTTATTTTTAAATTTCACATCTTCTAATTGTACTAGCCCTTGGTTCTCGTTAAAATCATAATTTCCACTAAAATTTGTTTGTCCAATCGTATTGATATCTAAATAGCCATGTAATATTTTAAATTTGCCGGCTTCTGACTCAAGAGATAAATTATTGAGCGTAGAATTCAGATGATTCAAAGTAAATTGAATGTTATTTTCTGATGAAATTGTGAATTTTTTATCGTAATTGAGCTTGAATTTAGCATTGGATTGAGATAATTGAACATTCTTATAAGAAAATTTTAGAACATCAAAATCTATATTAAACTGACTTGAGTTGAGCATAACCGTACCTGACATGTAGGCAGAGCCAATATTTTTACTACTCATGAATGTCTGAGGTATTTCTACAATAAGTTTTTTCAAATTAAAAGGTAGGTCGATTTTATCAATATTTATTTGCTGGTTTTTATAATTCCAAGTGGAAGCACCGATTACTATTTGATCTTGTTCGGGTGAAATATTATATGTAACATTGAAAGGCTTTTGCTCTTGATTAAGAGATATTCCTATCTCTTGTAATGCTATACTTTTTACATCAAATTTAATTTGTCCTCTATTGTCCTTGGCATTATAATCTACATTGAGATTAGCTGTTGCTAAATCTTTGTATTTTGTTAGCATATTATTGATTTTTACGTCATTGTTATTAAGGAAGATGTGTGCATCATATACATCAATATTGAGTCCTAAATAGTCAAAATTAGCTTCTTTTGTATAAAAATCACCTTTTGCATTTACATCAATTGTATGTAGATTTACTTCAAGTTTTAAGTCGCTTTTTACAATCCCTTTTTTTTGAAGAAAGGGAAGTTTTATTTTATATGTATTAAGAAGATTAAGAATATCATTATTAAGTTTTCCATCGAAGAGTAGGTTGAGAGTAAGGAGCTCTTGTTGTTTCGTAAAGTCAATTTGTAACCAAGTTTTGTCTAAAAAGAAATTATACGTATAAGCTTGCTCCGGATGGATAAAAAGTATACCGTTCTTGAATTCAATTTGTGTTTGTTCTGAAGTGATAGGCTGTAGTTTTTGATTATACGTGTATTTAAGTTTCTTTGCCGTTGCTTGTATGTAAAGATTTTTATATGCTTCATCTAAGTTTTTATAATCAAGCCATCCATAGACGGAATTTATAGTTAAATGTGACATATTAATTGCATCTAAAACCCAATAAAGAACTTGCTTTTCTAGGGGTGCAATCATTATTACATGTTTTGTGTCGGTTATATTTTTGAGCGAATTTACTTTATAATACAGCCTGTTGCGATCAGCATTAATTAAAAGATTAAGCAAAACATCATCGTTTATATTTAGGTTTAAGGATGTAGTAAGCTCGATTGTATCGCTGTTAAATATGATATTACCGTGAATATCTATATTTCTTTGAATATCATGAAAGTTTTTGACTTCTAAATTCAATAGGTTTGACTCTATAAAAGCAGAAACTTGAATTGAAAAATCCGGTGAAGATGCTGATATAAAGGCATTTTCTCCATTTACATATTTAAATGAAGCCCGTATACCATTAAAAACTATTTTTTCAAGAAGTATTTGTTCAAAATAATTACCAACTAATGTAATTTTCTTAAAATATTCATTTATCTGTTCGTAGTTAATAGATAACTTTCTGTCATCTTGATATTGAATAATTTCAACTTCTTTAATAGAAATACTCAGTTTTTCGTTCCATTTTATGTATAATTGCTTGATATTTACACTAGGAAAAGAGATGGTTTCTATATATATTCCATTTTGCAAAATTATAAATATTATAGAAAGTGTTAAAATGCTAAATGCAAATAAACTTACTATAGTAAAATATATTTTTGAAATCGTCTTAATAATTATTTTGTCGTTCATGTATTACCTAAATAAGCCTGTTGAAACACCAAAAGTTCTCTATGTACCCCATGGCTCCATAAGTAAGATTATAACACAAATGTATAAGAATAATTATGATGTCGGCAAACTTGATATTTTACTTTTGAGACTTCTCGGTTCACCGCAAAGCGGTTGGATAAATATAGGTGCTACAAAGATTACGAGAGCAGATTTTTTATACAAATTAACCACGGCAAAAGCAGCACTACAAAATGTAACACTGATTCCGGGAGAAACAACATATATTTTCTTAAATCAACTTGCAGAAGAATTTAAACTTGATCGAGAAGCATTACAACAAGAATATGTTAAGCAATCACCTCTCCCTGAGGGAGCGTTAGTTCCGGACACATATAAAATACCTATCGGTATTACAGAAAAAGAGTTAATTCAAATTCTACTGGATATTTCTTCTAAACAGATGCAAGCGCTATCAATGAAATTTTTTGGGACTTATAATCAGCAAAAATGGTTTCAATATGTAGCAGTTGCTTCGGTAATCCAAAAAGAATCCGCTAATGTGGATGAGATGCCTTTAGTCAGTTCTGTAATTTACAATAGATTGAGTGTTGGGATGAAGTTACAAATGGACGGAACTTTAAATTATGGTAAATTTTCACATATTAAAATTACTCCTAAGCGCATAAAAGAAGATTTATCTATCTATAATACATATATACATGAAGGTGTTCCAATGTATCCGGTGTGCAATGTAAGTTTTGATGCGATACAAGCATCTGCATTTCCTGCCAAAACAAAATACCTTTACTTCATGAAGTCTAAGAATGGAAACCATGATTTTTCATGTAACTATTCTACACATTTAAGCTATATTAAGCATGCTACAAAATGAAACAAAATGAAGATATAACAAAAAAAATATGTGTGTCAATCAAAATATTGCCTATCTTAGTGTTATCATACTGACGTAAATTTTTATATGGTTCTAAAGAACTGTAAAAATAAAATATTAAGTTTGAGGATACAATATGTCAAAAATTATTTGGTCAAAAATTGATGAAGCACCGGCTTTAGCAACATACTCACTTTTACCTATCGTAAATGCTTTTACACGTGCGGCAGGCGTAGAAGTTGAAACTAGAGATATCTCTTTAGCGGGCAGAGTTATTGCAACTTTTCCAGAATTTTTAACAGACGATCAAAAAATCGCTGACGAATTGGCTTATTTAGGCGAAGTTGTGCAACAACCAGATGGTAACATTATTAAATTACCAAACATTTCTGCTTCTGTTCCACAACTCAAAGAGTGTATCGCTGAACTTCAAGCACAAGGATATAAACTCCCTGATTTTCCGGAAGCTCCAAAAAATGCTGAGGAAGAAGCAATAAAAGAAAAATATTCCACATGCCTTGGTTCAGCTGTAAATCCTGTATTACGTGAAGGTAACTCAGATAGACGTGCAGCTATAGCGGTCAAAAACTTTGCTAAGAAAAATCCACACAAACTAAGAGCATTTTCTGAAAATTCTAAAGCGTATGTATCTCACATGACTAGTGGCGATTTCTACGCAAATGAAAAATCAGTTATCAAAAGTGGCGATGGTAAAGTAAGAATTGAACTCAATGGCAAACTTCTTAAAGAGATTAATGCTGTTGACAAAGAAGTTTTAGATGGTACTTTTATGTCTAAAGAAGCTTTAAGAACTTTCTTAGCGCAAACAATAGAAGAAGCAAAAGCAAAAGATGTTTTATGGTCTATTCACCTTAAAGCTACTATGATGAAAGTTTCTGACCCGATTATGTTTGGTCATGCTGTTGAAGTATTCTTCAAAGATGTATTTGCAAAATTTGCAGCAGATTTTAAAGAGATTGGTTTTAACTCTAATTTAGGTCTTGGTGACTTATATAAAAAATTAGAAAAATTACCTGCCGATAAAAAAGCTGAAATTGAAAAAGCTATTATGGATGTGTATGCAACACAACCAAATATTGCTATGGTAGATTCAGATAAAGGTATTACGAACTTACACGCTTCAAACGATGTAATTATTGATGCTTCTATGCCGGTTGTCGTAAGAGACGGCGGTAAGATGTGGAATGCAAAAGGCGAAGTTCAAGAGTGTGTTTCTGTAATTCCTGATAGATGTTATGCAACGATGTACAAAGAGTGTGTTGATGATTGTGTAAAAAATGGTCAATTTGATGTTACAACAATGGGCTCAGTTTCGAATGTTGGACTTATGGCACAAAAAGCTGAAGAGTACGGTTCTCACCCAACAACTTTTGAAATTGCAGAAGATGGCGTTGTAAAAGTTCTTGATACAGACGGTTCTACTTTGATGGAGTTCAATGTAGAAGCGGGTGATATCTGGAGAATGTCAAGAACAAAAGACATCCCTATTAAAGACTGGGTTAGACTTGCCGTAGAGCGTGCAAGACTTACAAATACTCCTGCAGTGTTTTGGTTAGATGAAAATAGAGCGCATGATGCAAATATGATTAAAAAAGTAAATGAGTACTTAAAAGATCATGATACAACAGGTTTGGAATTGCCAATTTTAGCTCCTGAAAAAGCTATGGCTTATTCACTCACAAGAGTAAGAAAAGGTGAAGATACAATTTCTGCAACTGGAAATGTATTAAGAGATTATTTAACGGACCTTTTCCCTATTTTAGAGCTTGGAACATCTGCAAAAATGCTTTCTATCGTTCCTTTACTTGCTGGTGGTGGTTTGTTTGAAACAGGTGCAGGCGGTTCTGCTCCTAAGCATGTTGACCAATTCTTAAGTGAAGGTCACCTCAGATGGGATTCTTTAGGTGAATTTTTAGCACTTGCAGAATCTTTAAGATTTATTGCACAAAAAAATAAATCTAAAGACCTAGAAGTTGTAACTGCTGCACTGGATATTGCAAACAATGCATATCTTGATAATAATAAAGAGCCATCAAGAAAAGCGGGAGAGCCAGATAATAAAGCAAGTCACTTCTTCTTAGCACAATTTTGGGCAGAAGCTTTGGCTTCTCAAACAGAGAGTAAAGTATTGGCTGATAAATTTACACCTGTTTCAAAAGCATTAAAAGAGAATGAAGCTAAAATTATTGAAGAGTTACTTTCAGTTGAAGGTAAACCGCAAGATATTGGTGGATACTACCATCCAAATGATGCAAAAGCTGAAGCAGCGATGAGACCGTCTGCTACTTTGAATAGCATTATAGATTCAATTTAATTTAACGTGAGAGGATTAATTCCTCTCATTTCTTTTTTTTATAAAACTACAGGGTTTTATAAAAAAAGGCGAAAGTCTTTAGATGATATTGAATAATATACTTAATTTTCTTGTGTTTGCACATGTTTTTTAAGTGTATTTTTATATATGATGTCATCAACTTTATTTATTGGAGTACGTATGAAACAAGGTAAAAGAGTAGGAATAGTGGGTGCCGGAAATGTTGGAGCGACGGTAGCCTACTCGTTGGCGATGCTTGGTTCTTGCCATGAAATTATTCTTCGTGACAATAAGATTGATGTTGCTCGTGGAAAAGCGCTTGATATGTCTCAGGCTGCTTCAGCCGTTAGAAGTCATACGGTTGTTAAAGTTGCCGAAGGGATGGAAGATTTAGCAAACTGTGATGTAGTGGTGGTTACGGCAGGAAGTCCAAGACTTCCAGGGATGAGTCGTGATGATTTACTGATGATTAATGCCAATATCACTAAAGAAGTTATAGCAGGTATTGCTAAATATTCCCCGGATGCGATTATTATTATGGTTTCTAATCCTTTAGACGCAATGACATATGTTGCATTAAAAGAAAGCGGATTTGAGAGAAGCCGTGTGATTGGCATGGCCGGTATTTTGGATAGTTCGAGAATGGCAGCATTTATTCAAGAAAAGCTAGGCTATGGCGGAGGACAAATTCGTGCTTCAGTTATGGGAGGACATGGAGATGATATGGTTCCGTTACCTCGTTATTCTACTGTTGCTGGTGTCCCACTCTCAGATGTTTTGAGTGAAGATGAAATTCGTGAAATTGTTGATCGTACTCGTCATGGCGGTGCTGAAATTGTTGGGCACCTTAAAACAGGCTCAGCTTATTATGCTCCGGCTAAGTCAACTGCAATTATGGTTGAAGCTATCCTAAAAGATACAAAGCAGATTCATCCATGTGCCGTGTATCTAGAAGGTGAATATGGATTTAAAGATGTTGTTTCAGGCGTTCCTGTAATGCTTGGAGCAAATGGAGCTGAAAAAATAATCGAAGTAACTCTTGATGAAACTGAGCAAAAGATGTTTAAAAGTTCTTGTGCTTCTGTGCAAGAACTTATAGATACTTTAAACAAAAATAATTTTTTTGAGGGGAAATAAGATGAAAACAAGAATTGAAAAAGACACTATGGGTCCTATCGAAGTACCTATAGATGCTTATTGGGCGGCTCAAACTCAGCGTTCAATAGAAAACTTTGCTATCGGTGAAGAGACTATGCCTTATGAAATTACAAGAGCATTTTCCTACCTTAAAAAAGCGGTAGCACTTGTAAATATGGATTTAGGCAAACTAGATGCTAAAAAAGCAGAAGCAATTGCACATGCCGCGGACGATATGCTCTGCGGTAAACTTGATGGAAATTATCCACTTGTTGTATGGCAAACAGGTTCCGGCACTCAGTCTAACATGAATAATAATGAAGTTCTAGCAAATCGTGCAACAGAAATATTAGGTGGAGATTTTAGAGTTGAAAAACTAGTTCACCCCAACGATGATGTAAATAAATCTCAAAGCTCAAACGATACATATCCAACTGCTTTGCATGTAGCGGCTGTAATTGCTGTTGAGACTCGCGTGCTTCCGGCAATTGCTAAACTCAAAGCAACTTTGATTGAAAAATCAGCAAAGTTTGAATCTATTGTAAAAATTGGACGTACGCATTTACAAGATGCTACTCCGATTACTTTAGGTCAAGAGATTAGCGGTTGGGTAGAGATGCTCAATAAGTGCGAAAAAATGGCAAAAGATTCATTAGAACCGGTTCGTGAATTGGCTCTTGGTGGAACTGCAGTTGGAACCGGTCTCAACGCTCATCCAGAACTTGGAGAAAGAGTAGCCAAAAAATTATCAGAGTTAACAGGTCATCACTTTATCACTGCTTCAAATAAATTTCATGCACTTACAAGTCACGATGCATTAGTATATTCTCATGGTGCACTTAAAGCCTTAGCTGCAGATATGATGAAAATTGCTAATGATGTGAGATGGTTGGCTAGCGGTCCAAGATGTGGAATAGGAGAAATACAAATTCCTGAAAATGAGCCGGGTTCATCAATTATGCCGGGAAAGGTAAATCCTACACAAGCAGAAGCGGTAACAATGGTTACATGTCAAGTGTTTGGAAATGATGTGGCAATTTCAATGGGTGCTTCACAAGGTAATTTTCAGCTCAATGTTTTTAAACCGGTAATTGCGTACAATTATTTACAATCATGCAGACTTTTAACAGACTCAATTGTTTCTTTTAATGATCACTGTGCCGTAGGAATTGAACCAGTTGTTGATAAAATAGACCATTATTTACACAATTCATTAATGTTAGTAACTGCTTTAAACCCTTATATCGGTTACGATAATGCAGCAAAAATAGCTAAAACTGCACATGCCAACAAATCTACACTCAAAGCAACGGCGATTGAGCTTGGACTATTAACTGCCGAAGAATTTGACAAATATGTTGTACCGGAAGATATGATTGCACCTAAAGCGTAAGTGCAAGTTAAAAATTAAATTTTGAGTTGCGAAAGCGTAACATCCATTTTAAAATAAGGAGAATAAATGAATATACATGAATACCAGGCAAAACAAATTTTTGCCAAATATGGTGTACCGACACCAAGAGGTATTATTGCTAATACCCCCTCACAAGCTATGACGAACGCACAAGAATTGGGTGGGGATGTTTGGGTTGTAAAAGCGCAGATACATGCAGGAGGAAGAGGTCTTGGAGGCGGAGTTAAATTAGCTCGCTCTATTACAGAGGTAAAAGAATTGGCTTCTGAAATTTTAGGTATGACTCTTGTGACTCATCAAACAGGTCCTGAAGGTAAACTTGTACAAAAAGTTTACATAGAAGAGGGTGCAGATATTGTAGATGAACTTTATTTAGGTATTGTTCTTGATCGTGCTAAAGAGATGCCTGTTATTATGGCATCTACAGAGGGTGGTATGGACATTGAAACCGTAGCACATAATACGCCTGAAAAAATCATCAAAATAGCAGTGGATCCTTTTATTGGGTTTCAAGGTTTTCATGGGAGGGAATTAGTATTCGGTCTTGGTATTACCGATCCAAAAGAACAAAGTAAACTCATTAAACTTGCAAAAGCTTTATATACTTTGTATATGGAAAATGATGCAGAAATGATTGAAATTAATCCTCTTATTAAAACAGGTGCAGGTGACTTTTTGGCACTTGACGGTAAAATGGGATTTGATGATTCTGCACTTGGTCGCCACCCAGAAGTCGAAGATATGAGAGATATTTCTGAAGAAGATGCTGATGAAAGGGAAGCTAGTCAATATGGTCTTTCGTACATTGCCCTAGACGGGGAAATCGGTTGTATGGTAAACGGTGCTGGTCTTGCAATGGGCACAATGGATACAATTAATTATATGGGCGGAACTCCGGCAAACTTTTTAGACGTTGGCGGTAGTGCAAATGCCCAAACAGTGGCTAAAGGGTTTGAGATTATTCTTAAAAATCCTAATGTTAAAGCAATATTCGTAAACATTTTTGGTGGTATCGTAAGATGTGACAGAATAGCAAATGGTATTTTAGAAGCTACAAAACTTGTAGATGTTCATGTTCCTGTTATTGTACGTCTTGATGGTACTAATGCGATAGAAGCGGCAGAAATTCTTAAAAATGCAAACATTCCAAATGTAATTGCAGCAACTGATTTAGGTGACGGCGCTGCAAAAGCAGTGCGCGCTGCAAAAGGAGAATAATTTATATGAGTATTTTAGTTAATAAAGATACAAAAGTTATCGTTCAAGGTTTTACAGGTAAAGAGGGTTCATTTCATGCTGAACAATGTATGGCTTATGGAACTAAAATTGTGGGCGGTGTTACACCAAATAAAGGTGGACAAGAGCATTTAGGACAACCAGTTTTTAATACGGTTAAAGAAGCAGTGGTAGGTACGGGTGCTACCGTATCTATGATTTTTGTTCCGCCTGCATTTGTTGCAGATGCCGTAATGGAAGCTGCTGCAGCCGGAATTACTTTAGCTGTTGTTATTACGGAAGGTGCTCCAGTTCGTGATATGCAGGCTGCAAAAGCATTTGCTACAAAGCATGGAATGATGACAATCGGACCAAACTGTCCCGGTATTATTACAGCAGAAGAGTGTAAAATAGGAATCATGCCGGGTGCTATTTTCAAAAAAGGAAATGTAGGACTTATTAGTAAATCGGGTACATTGACTTATGAAGGTGCAAACCAAGTTTGCAGAGAAGGATTCGGTATATCTACGGCAGTCGGTATCGGTGGAGATCCAATCATTGGACTTTCGTATAAACAACTTCTTAAAATGTTTCAAGAAGATGATGATACACATGCCATAGTTATGATTGGTGAAATCGGTGGAGACCTTGAAATTCAAGCGGCCGCATATATAAAAGAAAATATTACTAAGCCTGTTGTTGCTTTTATAGCTGGTCAAACAGCTCCTGCAGGAAAAAGAATGGGTCATGCCGGCGCTATTATTAGCGGTAGTGCCGGTACGGCAAAAGAAAAGATGGATGCCCTAAAAGCTGCAGGGGTAACGGTAGTTGTATCACCTGCAGAAATAGGCAAGGCCGTAAAAGCTGTTTTGAATAAATAGACTATGCTAAAAACGGTAGAGGTAAATAATATACGCTGTGAAGGTTGTGCAAGCACTATTAAAAAAAATCTTTCAAAAGAGGGTTTTACAGGTGTGGAAATTAATCTTTCGTGCGAGCCTCGTAAGGTAACAGTAAATGTTGAAGATGAGGCGTCTGAAGCACATTTTAGAGCTATTTTAAGAAAACTAGGCTATCCTTTTTGTGATGAAGAGATTAGTTTTAGTAACTCAGCTACTCTTAAGGCAAAAAGCTTTGTCTCTTGTGCAGTCGGAAAATTTAATATTAAAGATGATACGAACTAATTTTGTATCTTAATAAAATAGGAGAATAGATGGGAACTTTCAAAACAGAAAATCCAGGTAACCAACCTGTTTGGGTCAACACAAACAATTGTAAGGCATGTGATATTTGTGTGTCGGTGTGTCCTTCAGGTGTACTTGGTATGAAATATGAAAAAACTTCTACATTAGGTGCAATGATTTCAATTGATCATCCTGAGGCTTGTATCGGTTGTAATGAATGCGAATTAACGTGTCCGGATTTTGCTATTTACGTAGCAGATAAAAAAGATTATAAATTTGCAAAACTTACTGATGAAGCTAAAGCGCGTCAGGCAGCAATTGTTGCAAATCATTATATGTCACTAGAACAAGGAGCAAAATAATGGCAAGAGAAGTAATTTCAACCGGTAACGAACTGGCATCAAAAGCTGCAGTAGAAGCTGGAGCTAGATTTTTCGGTGGTTATCCGATTACTCCGTCTTCTGAAGTAATGCATGAAGCCTCAGATTTATTACCCGTAGTCGGCGGTAAATTTATTCAAATGGAAGATGAAATAGCAGGTATATCAGTTGCGCTTGGTGCATCAATGACAGGCGTTAAATCTTATACGGCAACATCAGGTCCTGGGATTTCACTTAAAGCTGAGCAAATCGGTCTTGGCTTTATTGCTGAAATACCGTTAGTAATTATCAATGTTATGCGTGGTGGTCCTTCAACAGGTCTTCCAACTCGTGTTTCACAAGCTGATATCGGTCAAGCTCAATATCCAACACACGGTGATTATGCTTCTATTACGTTATGTGCAGGTTCTTTAACTGAATGTTATACTGAAACTGTTCGTGGATTTAATTTAGCTGAAAAATATATGACTCCTGTTTTCGTACTTTTAGATGAAACAATCGGTCACATGCATGGAAAAGCAGTTCTTCCTGATTTAGAAGAGATAGAAGCAAGTATAGTAAATCGTGCTAGATTTGACGGTCCTGCGTCTGAGTATAAACCATATGATGTTCCTATGAACAAACCTGCTGTTTTGAATCCAATGTTTCAAGGTTATACTCACCATGTTACAGGGCTTCACCACGGTCACGAAGGTTTCCCGACTGAAGATGCAATACAGTGTGAATTTAATATTGAGCGTCTAGTAGGTAAAATTAACGTAGTAGCGGCAGAAAATGATGGACTTGATGATCTTCCGGATTATGAAGAATATATGCTTGAAGATGCAGATGTTTGTATAATCGCTTACGGTTCAATAGGTCTTGGTGCATATGAAGCTGTTCAAAAACTTCGTGCTGAGGGGATTAAAGCCGGTATGTTTAGACCAATCATGTTGTGGCCGTCTCCAGCAAAAAGAATTGCTGAAATCGGTGCAAAGTTTAAAGATAAAATCTTTATTACCGAACTCAATATGGGTCAGTATACTAGAGAAATTGAAAGAATTATTAAAAGAAATGATTTTACTACACTGCTTAAAGCAAACGGTCGTCCAATCGCACCTGCTGAAATGGTAGCAAAAGTTAAGGAGATGATGTAATGGCATTTAATTATGATAAATATTTACGTGTAAATAAAATGCCGACACTATGGTGTTGGGGTTGTGGTGATGGCGTTATTCTAAAAGCAACTATTCGTGCTATTGAGAAAATGGGCTGGGATATGAACGAGGTTTGTGTTGTTTCAGGTATTGGTTGCTCAGGACGTTTTAGTTCATATATCAACTGTAATACAATTCATACTACACACGGTCGTACAGTGGCATATGCAACAGGTGTTAAACTTGCGAACCCACATGTTAATGTAATTGTCGTTGCTGGTGATGGTGACGGTCTTGCAATTGGCGGTAATCATACTATTCATGGTTGTCGTCGTAACATTAACTTGAACTTTATTCTTATTAATAACTTTATTTACGGTCTTACAAATTCACAGATTTCTCCGACTACTCCTCAGGGTATGTGGTGTGTATCTGCACAAAACGGTAATATTGACCCAACTTTTGATGCTTGTAAATTAGCTATCGGTGCCGGTGCATCATTTGTTGCTCGTGAGACAATGCTTGACCCTAAAAAATTAGAGAAGATTCTAGTGAAAGGATTTGAGCACAAAGGATTTTCATTCTTTGATATTATGTCAAATTGTCATATTAATCTTGGTCGTAAAAACAAAATGGCAAGTGCTATGGAAAATCTACAGTGGATTGACAGTATTACTACGCCACTTAAAAAATGGGAAGCTCTTTCTGAAGCAGAACAACTTAATGTATTTCCAACAGGTGTATTACGTCAAGTAGAACAAGATGAGTATTGTGATTTATACGATCAAGTAATTGCAGCTGCACAAGGTAAGCGCGGTAAGATAACTCAAGACGACTTTGCAAAAAAAATCTAAGGAACTGATATGAGAAATACAATTCGTTTTACAGGAGTTGGCGGGCAGGGTGTTTTGCTAGCCGGTGAAATTATGGCCGCATGTAAGATTAAAGAGGGTGGTGAAGGTTTAAAAACTGCAACATATACTTCTCAAGTTCGTGGTGGAGCTACAGTTGTTGACATTACTCTTGATGATGGCACAATTCGTTATCCTTATGCAAATGAAGGTGAAATTGATTTCATGCTTTCTGTTGCAAACGTAAGCTATAACCAATTTAAATCCGGTGTAAAGCCGGGTGGAATTATTGTTGTTGATCCAAATCTCGTTCATCCGACGGATGAAGATAGACAAAAATGGATTATCCATGAGATTCCTATTATTACAATTGCAAAAGAAGAGGTAGGTAATGTAATTACTCAATCTGTTGTTGCACTTGCGATTACTAATACTATGACAGGAGTACTTCCAAAGCAATCACTTGTTGATACAATGCTTTCAAAAGTACCTGCTAAGGTTCATGCTGCAAATATAAAAGCATATGAACTTGGAGAAAAATACGCTCATATAGCTATGGGTAAATAACTTATAACTTACGACTAAAGACTGCTTTTATGCAGTCTTTTTAAAAATATATTAATCAATATTACTGTAGTTATCTTCTCTCATATTTTAATACTTTCCCAAAAAAAATCCACATGCTTTTCAAATTGAGTAGATAAAGGTGTTGTTGACATTGAATCAAATCTCATAAGAGTAATCTGCAATCTTATATAGAAGAGGGTAGACAAAAATTCATATGCAATTATCATAGGATCGGCAGAGCGAATTAATCCATTTTGCATCATTATAAAAAATCCCTCTGAGAGCACCTTGATATTTTTATTATGAAATTCATTCATAAATTGCTCTCTGAGTTCTTTATTTTGAAGTAGTTCAATAAGAAGTATTCTAAACATACTTTCGTTATTTTTATCAAAGGTAAGCAACTTATAGTGCATAGTATATTTATGCAAAAACACTTTTCCTTTGAGTGAAAGTTCTTTTATATCTTCTTTCTCAAAAGAGAAGGGCGATGAAAAAATTTCCTTGGCTACATCTAAAAAAATTTCTTCTTTATTTTTATAATGATTGTATATAGCGCTCTCTCTAATTCCCACCTCAGATGCTATTTTTCTGACACTCGCACCTTTATATCCTAGCTCTGAGAACAATATCTTCGACACCTTAAGTATTTTTTCTTTTGTTCCTTGATTTTTCTGAAACACCGTATTTTCGGACATCTAAAAGCCTTTTTGTTAGCATGAACATATGTTAATCTTGCGATAATTATATATGAACATATGTTAATTTATCCTTATGATTAAATGAACAAGTGTTCATTTAAATAAACACTAAAATGAACACTTGTTCCTGATAAAAAAAGAATATGATTCAAAGGAAAATATATGTAAAATTCTGCAGGTACAACAGATAGTGACTTGCTTAGGCAAGAGGAAAGTCCGAGCTGCTGTAAGACAGTGTTCCATTTAACGAATGGCCGTAGTAATACGAGGGAAAGTGCAACAGAGATTAGACTTCCGCTTTATTGCGGTAAAGGTGAAAAGGCGGTGTAAGAGACCACCAGTTTCTATAGTAATATAGAGAGCTTGAAAACCCAACATGGCAGCAAGAAACAAACGGTTAGCGTCTTACATTGCTATTGTTTCGCTAGAGATACCATGCAAATGGTATAGTAGATTAATGCTATTTAAACAAAACTCGGCTTATAGTTGTACCTAACTCTTGAAAGTGCCTATTTATAGGGCTTTTGAGCCTTCTTCTTTTTTTATTGTGTCAAAATTGTGTCCATACAGTGAAAAATTCGCTTCTAAGGACTCGAATGAGCTAGAAGTCCTGCCAGAGTCGCAAAAGTGTGACGTGTTGCAATGTTTTTAGAAAGTATTGATGGAATTAATCTTCGATGAGAAAAAATATTAAATATTGATTGAGTGCTACACACCTGTATCTTCCCCCATTTGGTCTCCTTGACTTGTTAAATATTATAAGTTACAATTTTGCTGTTAGCAATAATCTGTTCTGTAAGTTCTATGGAGCGACAAATAAAGGTCGGGGGAAGTCATGAGCCTCCGACCTTTTTTTTTGTCCTCCGAGAATTTACGAACAGAGGGTCTTTATGGAAAAGATATTGCTAACACTTATTCTTTTGTGCATTTTTGCACCGTTACTGCATTAGCTTTAACGCCAAGGGGTTTATGCCCCTTGCCCCCCATTCAGTTTACTTTTAATATTATAGTTTTTTGTTATTTTGATTTTTAAACCCTTTGCGAAACGATGGTGTAGCATAGATATTATGAAATAACTTCAAAAACTACACTATAAACTTAAAAAGAATTCCTGAGCTTATAAATGAGAGAAGTGTTCCATAGCCTACAATGGCAGAACTTAGTCTTGGTGCCAAACCTGCCATAGAAGCTATTGCACCGGCTGTAATCATCGGTCCCATTCCCGCTTCCATAATAGAAACATATCCGGCTTGATTTTGCCATGAAAAAAGAGAAGTGATTCCAATCGCTACAAGCGGAGCAAAAATAAGCTTGATACCGAGTGCACTCAAAAAAGGTTTGACATCTTCAGCGGGTAGCTTAAACCGTAATCCAAGACCGACGGCTACTAAAGCCAAGGGTACAATAGTGTTTGCCAATGATGATAACACGCTGATTACCACCGGATGAAACGTTGTTCCTATAAAAAAAAGAGCGATAAACAACGATAAAAACGGCGGAAAAGTAAGAATTTTGAGAGCAATTGCTTTTATATGAACATCTTTTGCACTTGAGTAATAAGCAGAGATAAAAGTGCCATAAGTACAAAGCGCAATAAAAGAGCCTAGCTGGTCGTACATCAGAACATAAGGAAGTGCCGACTCTCCAAAATAAGCTTGAATAATCGGAATTCCTACAAAAGATGTATTGCCCAAAACAGCCACAAGCATCAAAGCGCCGGTTACCTCTTTGGAAAAGTGAGATATTTTGCAGAGAAAAAAAACTGCTAAAGCACTCAACCCCATTACAAGCCAAGCGATGAATATCGGTATCAAAATCTCATAAGAGAGGCTGAGTTTGGGTATTTGTAGTAATGTCATAGCCGGCAGTGAGATATAGAGTATAAATTGATTTAAAATAAGGGGAGTATCTTTACTGAAAACCCCTCTTCTATTTATAATATATCCGATAAAAAGAGCTACAAATATTAAGGCAAAATTTTCCATTATATTTTTTAATATTTCCTTTACTTTGATTAAGTTTGCAAGTATATAATTTTTTATATTAAGAATTTAAAGGGAAGTTGTATGAAAAAAATATTTGAAGAAGCAATGGATTTTAGACACGCGTGTAAGGTTTTTGATGAGAGTAAAACAATATCGGATGCAGATATCAGATATATTTTAGAAGCAGGGCGTAAATCGCCTTCATCTTTTGGGATAGAAGCGTGGAAGTTTTTGGTGATAACAAATCAAGAGCTCAAAGCAAAACTCAAACCTGCATGTTGGGATCAGGTGCAAGTAACGTCGTGTTCCCATTTAGTGGTAGTTTTAGCAGGAATCGATTCCGTAAAACCAGAATCCGGACTTCCTCGAAAAAGATTTGAACGTAGAGATATGCCTGAAGCAAAGCTTGAATTTTATTTAGGACTCTACGCAGAGCATCTAGCAAAAACATTAAGCTCTAATGAAAATATCCTTGCATGGACCGCCAAACAAAGCTATATTGCAGCAGCAAATATGATGACTGCGGCGGCTGTTTTAGGGATTGATTCCTGTCCTATAGAAGGGTTTGAAAAAGAAAAAGTGGAAGAGATTTTAGGTCTTGATATTGAAAAATATCAGCTTGCTATGGTTTTGCCCTTTGGATACAGACTCAATGAACAGCCTGCACAGCTAAGATTGGACTTTGATGAAGTTGTCGCATTTATTAAATAAAGCTTGGCATGTGGAAAGTTTCTAAAAAAACTTTAGTATAATACCAAAAACTATTACAAAGGTATTCAAATGGCAACATATGTTTTTGGTCACACAAATCCTGACTCCGATTCTATTGTTGGAGCAATCTCACTCTCTTATCTCAAAAATCAACTCGGTGAAGATTGTATCCCGACTCGCCAAGGCGAAATATCTCCCGAGACTGAATTTATTTTAAATAAATTCGGCGGAACACTTCCTGAGCTTAAAACTTCTTATGCAGGTGAAAATGTTTACATCATCGATTACTCCGACAAAGCACAAGCGCCAAAAGATATTATGGAAGCTACAATTTTAGGGATAGTAGATCACCATAAACTGGGTGATTTAACAACAGATACGCCGCTAGAATGCTGGATACGCCCAATCGGTTGTTCTAACACGGTAGTAAAAGAGATGTACGACCACTATAAAATAGAGATTCCAAAAGATATTGCCGGGATGATGATGCTTGCTATTTTAAGCGATACCGTAATCTTCAAATCACCGACATGTACAAAAGTAGATACAAAAGCCGTAAAAGAGTTGGCTGAGATTTGTGGCGTGGAGGATTATAAAACTCTTGCTATGGAGATGTTTATTGCAAAATCTCAAGTTGAGGGTGCGAGTGCTAGAAATCTCAACACAAGAGACTATAAAGAGTTTGATATGCACGGCACAAAAGTGGGTGTAGGTCAGCTTGAGATGGTAGATATTTCTGTACTTGATAGCAGAATTGATGAGCTTTTTGCAGATATGCAGCTCATGAAAGAAGAGGGTGGATTGCATACTATTATGATGCTTTTAACAGACATCATGAAAGAGGGTTCAAGAATTTTGGTTTTAAGTGATGATAATAGCAAAGTAGAAGCTGCATTCAAAACCAAACTCGAAAATAACCAAGCTTGGTTGGAAGGCGTCCTCAGCCGTAAAAAACAAGTTATCCCTTTCTTACAGCCACAATTTTAATATTCCACATGCCAAGCTTGGCATGTGGATATCTTATTTTTTACAAATCAAAACTCAGAACTAATTACAGGATTCTCTAGCGAAATACCAAAGGTAGAATTTGCATCTGCTGTTATAGAATACTCTACATAAGCATGACCATTATTGCCGTTGCAGTCTTCGATTGGCATGTGGATTACAGGATTCACATGACCATTTCCGGATGCCGTGAGAGCTTGAAACCCGAATCTTGCATTTCTGTAAGGTTCTGCAGTGTCTTTTATCCAAGCATAAAATCTTTTTGTAGCCGTAGTCGGAGCTGTTTCCGATGCTTCTGCTGTAAGAGTCAAATCTCCATATACTTCCACACCATGCCCTCTGAGCGTTCTTTTTTGCGCTTCTCCGATTTTGAGTTTTCTATCTAGTTGGTTATCCTGCCCTACGATGTTTGCATAGAGTACAATATCTTTTCCCACCAAATAGTAATCATACGACAACTCAATCACGGCAGTTCCTTTTGCATCGAGAGTCGTTACTCCGTCTTGGAGTTTTGTTTGACCAAGCCACTCTGTGCCTAAAATACAAGCGTCTTGTCTGAAGTTGTGCCCTATGGCATATCCGAGATTGGCTGTAGTGTTTCCATCGAATTGCCCATCATTGAGGATGATAGAAGAGGTGTTAAATTCATTAAAATCCCATCCGCCTGAAGCTGGATACACATAACCGTTTCCAAAAGTCACCAAAGTGTCGTTGTAGATGTCGATATCTGAGGTGGTCTGAATAAGGTTTTGATTTAAATTTAAACTATTATTATCTAGCGTCGCCAAAGGGTTGGAGTCTACAAATATACGATGAGATTTATCGTCGTCATAATTTGCATATCCTACTATAGCGCCTACAGAGACGTTTGGGTTTGTATTGACGGGGTTAAAATATTTGTCTGTTACGGAGATAGCAAATTTTTCGATGAATTTTGCCCGTGATGTATCTTGGTCGGTTTCGATATAGCTCAGACTTATAGCAGTCGGCGGACCCGATTGGACTATGATATTAAAGGTATCTTCTACTTTTACGGTGTTGTTGTTTACATCTATAAAAGAGCCGCTTACATGCAGAGGTATGAGTCCTGAAATAGTTGAGCTGATAAGTGATGCCGTGATGTTATTTTGGCTTGTATAGTTTAGGGTGCTGCTTTTGTTCCCACTTGAGTCCATAAGAGAGGCTATTGCAATGTTTTCAAGTGAGATATTGAGTTCGTTGATATTGGCATCTGCTACGAGATTATTATCTTTGTCTACGATAGCGATAGAGAAGGGTTTTATCTCTTTGAGCGACATTGTTAAAGAGCCGTTTTGGGGCTGAAAAAGAATCTTATAAGAGGTGATTACAATCTGATCTGGGTCAGGGTCATAAGTAATAGAGAGTTTGACAGCTTTCGTAATATCGTTTTCATAGTAAAACTCAAAGGATGTTCCGCTGTATCCTGCTTTTATGAGAGAGAGCAAATCATCGGGTCCCGTGTAATTAAATGTAGCTATTCCATTGAGAATAACAGATGTAGTAGGGCTAAAATTCCCCACAACCACACCGCTTGCAACCTCTGTAGGATAAATAATATTGACGTTGCCGCTTTGAACGGGTACGTTATTTGAATCAAACACTGCTACGCTGATAGTTCTAGTCTCAGAGTTTTTTGTAAGATTAAAATCTGCCGTTTGTAAAACAGGAGTGTA
>DZBD01000021.1 GCA_022729795.1 Sulfuricurvum sp.
CCATAATCAGTGTTTTCTGCAAAAATAAATATTATTTATGTAATTAAGTCTATTTAATTTTTTATTTCGTAGAGGCATGTATATGTCTCACCGGATTCCCATTATTTAATATTATTTTCTCAAATGCTACTGCATCAAAGCCAGCTTCAATTGCAAGACCCCCAAGCCGCTCCATATATTGCTTTGAATCTTGCTTTGACCTACCGGGTTCAAACCACAGAGTGAAATCGACCCCATGTCCGGTATAGTGAGACGACATTTTAGTTTTAGACTTTTTCGCGTGCTCGCATTCCTCATCAAAAGCTTCGGTTACTCTCAACTTATATTTTCCGTCCCATTCATTATTTACTAACTCAGCCAGTTTTTTGACTTTTGCAACAGCACTCGGAGTTACATATATGTCATTTTGGTCGGACTCGGTAGTCGTAGTTTCCTCATTTTTGAAACAAACCAATTTCCCACACTGCTCCTGAAGGTTCAATAAATTATTATTATAAGCCCAAAGTCCAAGTTCTTCTTTCGTCTTGTATTTACATTCTGATATGGGAATTCCCGCTGTTGATTCATTTTTGCTACCATCACCTATCCATGTTTTATCTTCAAAAACTATCAATTTATCTCCACTATAAGAGGTGATACCCGGTCTTAAATAATCATACCTCGAAATAACTGTTTCTTTTTTCCCCCTGTCATAAGCAGATTTACCTTTTTTTTGAAAATTCTCGGTAGTTACGCTTGACTTTGCTCTGTCGCTTTTGTATTTCTTTTTTGATAATTCTTTATCAGAACTATAAGTATAGATTTCTCTGCCAAATGCGTATTTTTTACTGCCTTCTCTCTTTTTGCCTGTATATCCCTTTGCTTTTTTTCCCTTTTCGTATGCTGTGCGCCCATCGTTTATACAACTGCCAAAAAGAAATAATAGGACAGTTGTATAAAGAATCAGTGCTGTTATGGATTTGTAATTAAACATAGCGTACACGCATTTTACTGAGAACCTTCCAAGTGTCTCCTCGTTTTTGAACTTTACCCGGAGTAACAATTACGAAATCTCGCGGATTAATAAACGGGTTTTCAATTTCACAAACCGGGGTTATGAAACTATCACGATTTGTTAATATTCGATTTAGATTTTGCTCTTTATTTGAAAAAGTAAACACAGCATTATCGGCATCTGTAAGATTAAATTCAAAAAAAGATATTGACGGCAAATAATCGTTTTTTGCATCGTAAGCATCAAAATTTCCGTCTGCCATAGGTGCAGGGAAGTATAATTTTTGAGGAATGATTGTTTTAATCTCATCCGTTTTAGATTCATGAACAGAGTTGTTCGACATTGTATCTGTTGCTGAAACTGTATTTAAAGAAGAAACATTTTTAGCTTTTCTTTCGATTTCAGCGATTTTTGATTCAACACTTTTCAATGTAATTGTCAATGATTCTATTATTAATTCAATTTCAGAGATTTTATTTAGTTGCGCATTGATTTTATTAAATTCGACATCATTTTTTGAGCTTCTCAATCCTGATAACGTTTTTTTAGCTGATTGAGCCTGTTTCAACGCAAAGATTGCGACAAGCAAAGCTACTGCGGAAAAAATCATAAAAACAATTGAATAATCGCCTGTATCGGGTTTTGGTTCAGAGGTTGATAACTCTATAATCCTATTTTTTACGATTTGTTTTGTCCTGTTTGAGAGTGTTACTTTTGCATCCTTCTCTAATTTTGAATATATCGACAATATTCGCTTTTCAAAATCGTCAAGGGGAACTGTATCTGACACATATTTTCGGACAATAACCGACATTATCTTTGTACGTCCTGAGTTACTCAGTTTAGATATTTCATTGATTTGCGAGTCTGAAATATGAATAAACTTTGATGTGTCCGGTTGCCCCAAGAATTGGAATGCTTTTTTCACCGAATCCAGTTCGTACTTATAAATAAGGATATTGAAACTTATATAATTTAAAATGCCATGAAAATCTTGTGATGTTTCAATATTCGATTTCTTTTCAGGGTATTTTTTTTGGGCAACAATATTCGTTGACAACATAAATATAAACAAAAAGCTGATTATCTGGTACTTTTTCATGATTTTGATTTTTTGATATGACTAAAAAAACGACAGTTTGATTTGATTCAAACTGTCGTCAAAGTTCTATTATAATGGCAAAGATGCCACCAAATCGTTTAATCCGCCGATGATAGGATAAAAGAACAAAGTCTCATTTATCTTCTCATTGGGGTTCCCGACGTCTTGTAACTTTTCTTGATAACCGGACATCAAGTGTTGCTTCAAGTTTCTGGAAAACGGAACTCTGTATGTTTTCATATCGGCATGCTTCACAGTAAACGTTTTTTTGAAACTTAATTCATCGTTGATTTCAATCAGCACATTCCAAAATTCACCCACCTCTTGAACAACACTATCAAAATTGTAACCAACAACCTTGCTGTACTTTATAAAAGGCTCAGAGACAACTCCTCCCACAAAGCCTCGTTTTCTCATCTCTTCAACAGTGTTTTCTTTAAGCACTTTTAAATGAGTTGTCCTTTCATATTCAGGCACCTTTGATAAAACTGATTCAATAAAATTTTCTAATTCAGATTCAGACGGAAATGTTTTCCCTGTTTCAACGGGAGCACTTGTCATTAAAGCCATTCTTACTTCAAAAGGCAATTTTTTTACTTCCGGTTGTGCCATCGAATTGTTATTTAATGTAAACCCTGCTCTACTGAATGACTCGATAGTAGCTTCACGTAATTCTTGTTCTCTTCCCATGATAAGATGTCCGCTCGGAGAGGCGAGAATTGCTTGCTCTAATGCATTTGCTGAGGCAAATTCCTTCCCCAATAAGTTCTTTTGCATGAATGTTACGACCTCTGCAGGAAAGTTTTTCTCATCTAAAAGATATTTTGTCGAAATGCTGGTTACAACATAATTTGATTGTTTCCGTTTTGGGCTGATTTCGTTTTCTTTTGTTCCCATTAAAATCGTAAAGATTTCATTTAAATCTTTATCTGTTTCAGAGAGAAGTGCACCTTTCGCAGTGATTTCTTTCGGTTTTTTTTCTGTTCGAATTGTTATATCTTCTGATTTTCCGATAATTCTCGTAAACATCAGCTTGGCTAATTTTGCTAAATTAACTTTAGATGGACTATTGTCTATAATATCAAGCGTTTTGGCTCCGTTTCCGCTAAAAATAATCTGTGCTGGGGAATCTAAATCTTGTACTTTCATTATCTTAGCAACGTGATAAATTATAGACGAGATATACAATAAAAAGACAATCTTAAAGTCATCATTCTGCCGAAAGAACGTATTTAGTGAGATTCCTTTTAGTCCCATACTTTTTAAAAGCGGATTGTCTTCGAGCGAGTATAAAAAAGAAATAAAATCAAACGAAGGACGAGATTTGTTTTCATCCATTACTTTCAGCAAATCAGAGATATTTGCACTTGTAAATATTGTTCTAAAGTGTGGTTCGATGAGTTTAACAAAACCACTGTTGTCATAATTACGTCCTGAAGTACCTTCTCCATACAAATAATTAGCCCCAAACTTAAATGAAGTGGACAACGCCGGCTCATTATTGAAATAAGAAACAACATCCACTGTTCCTCCTCCGATATCAATCGAAACAACAGGGCGGTATGATGAATCCGCAAGTTTTTTAGAGTTATAGAAGTAGAACGGAGCCAAAGATTCAGAGCGCTTTATAAGACTGTTTCCATCAGAAACTTTGCCAAAATATTCATAATAGATATCTGCCCAAAAACTTTCAAGGTTGCTGATTCGACTGCTTTCCATACTAAATGGATAGGTCCAAACTATTTGAGTATCTGATAGTTTTCCGCCATTTGTAATTACCTTGTTTCGCATGAGCATTGCAAGGCAAGATAAATAGCTTTTGATATTACTTTCGCTGTTGCCTGCTTTCCGACCGGATTCCCATTTCAGATTTGTCAAAATCTTGTGCGTTTCTATACTCGGTTTTTTCTCAAATGTAAATGGGATATTTATGTCGGCAAAAGTAGTTGGAATCGTCGTGTCCGGGAAGCTACTCAGTAATGACAATGCAGAACGTATCGGAAAACTGTAGTCTGTATCCTTCTTTACAACTTCCGGGATCATGAATCTTATGAGATTGCCCATTTGGATTTCAGGAAAATTGGTTGTAACTTCCTTAGGGTCATGAAAGGTCACCAATTGTTTGTCATCGACAATATTGAACGCTATCGGGTCTCCGATGTCGTTCACTCGGTATTCAATATGCGTTGTGGAAGTTCCGAAATCAACTGCAAACGTATAACTTGTTCCGGTTTCTGTTATTTGTTTAAAATTCGGCAAAATCACGAATTCAAGTTCCTCGTTATAACTGCCTTCAGAATAATATTGTTTTGTATTAATTGATAAATAATCGTAATCAGTTTTTAATTTGTAGATACGATGAGATATCGCTTCTGTAACCAAACTTCGATCGTGTATTGAATGTTTGTCTTTATCAAGCTCAAACTGTTTCTTCGAGTTACTTTCGAAAAATTTGAGTTCGCAAAGTGTATTTTTGTTGCCAACTTTATTTTCTATCAAAAGTAAACGAGTGTCAGGTAAAGGTGGCACAGAGTTCGTGGAAGTATATTTAATAAAGGGCATGCTCGCTAACGAAAAATAAAAAGTTTCAATTTGCCCAATATTTTTTGATAGTTCAGGTTTACTGCCTAAAATGTATGTTCGTCGAAATTCAACGTAATTTCTCTTTATAGGAACACGTAAAATTACATCAACCGAATTTCGATTTTGAATGTTGAAAGTAAGCATTTTGTTACTTACGAGTTCATCAATCGAGAAAAAGCGAAAGAACAGTTCTTTGAGCGGCAGAAGATAAGATTCCTTTTGCCCCACTGAGTTCTCACCCGTAAAGAAATTATCCGTATTTAATTTGTAGGGAACAGAGTATAGCGTTGAAGACAAAAAGTCACTGACAGTTAGGTAAGGGTATGGGTCGCTCTCTATCGGGAGAGTTCGCTCTTCCAATGGACGAGAATCTAAGAAAGGAACTGTGAATTTTTCCTCCCATAGTCCTTTGGCATATTTGTAACCGATACCCTTAAACTCATTCTGTAAAACAAGAGGAAGGCTTCCTGATTTATATTTCGTGCTTTGAATAACAAAATCGCTGAAATCCTGAATTTTTTCTTTTGAGAGTTTACTTCGTCTTAAATCAATGTTTTTCAACAGTGAAGTGCCTGTACCCTCTGTATAATCCTCGTATATCCCGATAGCTTCCGATGCGGATTTTTCGAGGAATTTTGAGATTTCATCATAAAATGGTCTATTGTGGTAATAAAGTTTCTTGTAAGTATTCTCCAAATATACATAAAATTCTCCCATTTTATCTATGAGGTCGGGATACGCTTTAAACATATAGAAAAGATACTTTTGGAATTCGATATCTCTCTTGAAAAGCGGATTGTAGATGTCATCAAACAATATATCTCCGCCGATGCGAATTTTACTGTCCTCGGCGTGCTCCTTAGCATCTGCCGAACTAAAAAAAACAGTTGCAGGAGAAGTTCCGCCGATTACTTTGTTATTTAACAAAAGTATAGACAACTCGTTCATCTGTCCGAAATTATAGGCACGGCTGTCCTGCTGCAGATATAAGTCTAAGCTGCGTCCTAAAAGCTTATGTTCATATCTACTGCTGTCATTCAGTTGTTTCAAAAAGTCATCGTTTATCTCTGTTCTGCCCTCAGGATCTCTTTTCCAACGAATAATACGGATTTCAGAATATTTTCTTTGATTAAAAAAAAGTTCCCCGACATCGAAACACTCAGACACCATCTTGTGAAAGATGGTTTTTCCGTCCAATTTATCCAAAAGACCTGATGCATTCTTGTCATCGCCCTTCACCATATCGTTAAGTTGTTGAAATGCAGTCTTTACGATGTCGATTCGAGCAAACGGACTTGGTATTGACGTGATGTGATAGAGGTCGGTGGCATCCGTTGGATCCTGTATGGCATTAATTTCTGTGTTTTCGTAAAGTTTCGATAAAAACCAATCGTCTTGAGCGACTGTATCATGTGTATGCACGCGTAGTGCTTTGGGCAAGTTTTCGTTCATTATTCAAAATTTAAACGTTTAGATACTATTTCTTGAGTTGCGGTATAAAAGACAGACATAAATTTATGATTTCGATCCTTGTCACCTACTTTATCGGCAGCATCGCTAAGGGCAACGTCAAAGTAATCAAAATTAGTTCTGCCGCCTTTTTTTTCTTCAATATTCCGAACCAATTGGAATACATTCTTATCCGTAACAGTTAAATCAAAAGGTTTGAAAGCGCGTTTATTGTTAGCCATTTCTCTTATCCATTCGCTGAAAGACATATTAAACGGTTCTACGGAATCCTTAAAGAATTCTTTTGAGAAAAAATCATCATTGTTTAGGCGAACACCCTTGTCTATTGTCCATTGGCGTTTTTCTTTTAGTGCTTCATCAAGATGCTGATTTAAGTAATTAATCATCAATTGATATTGTGTTAACGGTGTTTGAATCAACTGAGCACTGCGCGACCCAATGGTTGTAAAATCAATTTCTTCCGTATCTTTTTTTATACCATATTCCTTATACAAGGGAGAGATGGCAACTCCGTCTTCGACTTTAAATTTTTCATCGGGTTGCGATGCGAAGTCAATTGCAGCGAGCGCAGCTGCAAGTTCAATGAAATGAGCATTGTTCGTTTGTTCTTTTGAACCTTCGTGGTTGTCGTATTCGCCGGAAACAATATCGCCCAAATAATACATGGCATTTAAAGCGTTCGTTTTACCGATGTTGTTTTGGTAATATTTCAATGCCGCTTTTGTTTTAGAGTAGAACGTTGCTTTTAGGATTTTGCTTTTTGTATCCGGTTTTACACCGAAATAGGGGTGTATGGTAACAGCACCGATTTTAGAATCGCGTAACCATGCGTAATTATTTAATGATTTGTCGGGTCTGCGAAGATTTTTCAATAGCAACGGAAAACCTGCAGCACCTGTCCCTCCGAAAATTGAGCCGATGATGAAAATACGGTCATTTTGGTCGAATGTCGAGGCAAAGTGCTTGAATTCCTTCATGTCGGCAAACTGATTCAAAACCACACTACCCACATTTGGATTACCCTTGAAACCGACATCCATGTTTGCTTCAAGATTTTGATTAGAATACAACAGCTCAATCAGTGCTTTGTTCTCAGTGCTGAGGTTTTTAAAGTCAATAAATTCGCGAAACGATTTACCTTCAACTCCGCTTAAACTGAATCCGAATTCGTTCGCAAAATTTTGCTGCGTGTTTGCTGCTTGTGCTCCGGAATTTTGCAACAGTGTAATTTTGGTTCTAAAGAAGTTGTTCTTTTCATGCGCGATACTCGCTCTGATTGTTTGATAACGCCGCAGTATATCCATGGTGCGTTGTAAGTCGCCGTTTGTTCTGTCGGGGTCGATAATAATGGGTACAATTTCGGTTGTGTTCGGAATTTCGACACCGGCGGCAAGCAACATCGTCAGCGACTTGATAACCCGCGACCCCGTTCCTCCTATACCGAAAATATATAATTTGCTCATAATTGTTAGTTTTATTAGTTTTTACCAAATCGAATAGGAATGTAACGTCCTGTTTTGCTTTTGAATCGGAACGCGAATGAATACAACACATAAGACACAAAAGAGAAAGTGCCGTGCAACAATGCGAACGCCAAAAACTCTGTGCTGAATGTGCCGGGTTCAACAACTGCATTGGCGGTCGCAAATGTGTATATATATGCGAATATGGCATTTAACACTAATACCGAAAGCCCCATTAAAAACCAAGGCAGCTTACCCCAGCTCGGCTTCGCGATAATGTAATAAAACAATGCCATAAACAATGCCGAGACTGCTTGTTGTGTGAAGAATAACGTACCGTATAATCCTTCATCATAAACTAAGTTCATAAACCCACTGTCCGGGTAGTAAAAAAACTCGTAAAAATTTGCTAATGAATCATTCATATTATTTATTTTTTAAGTGAAACTTCAAAACTGATATAACTGTCCTCTTCAGGGTATCTTGTTTTATAGGCATTATTTACCCCCTCAATCAAATATGATATACCCAAGGTTTGGGTTTCATTTCCTTCGATGTTTGTATCGTCAGTCGTGTTGCTTTCAGCTACCCACTGCGGCATTTGCTTCAGCAATTTGACTTTCAGAATTTGTTTTGGTGCGAGCATTTTCTCTGTTGAAAGCAGAAGGACATGCGAAAAATTTTTACCTGTCATTCGAGTTTTATCCATACCCTCAAACCTGACCTCTTCTTTTTTTAGTATCTTTATTTGGAACGCATCTTCACTCTGTATTAGATAATTTGACGCATCTGACAGGTAGGTTTCATCTAATTTTAAATCACCAAAATCAACTGCAATTGCAAAATGAAACTCATTCTTTTTATTTCGTGTAAACGGGTCTATATTACAAATTCCGTGTATCGCGTCCCCGATAATCATTTCCTTGTCAGGAGCAAACTTTCCTTTTCTTTCGTAAATCTGTAAAACCGTATAATAATCGGGTAAGCCAGACCCTGTTTTAGACATAATATACATATTGTCATACCCGTCTAATTCTTTGAGTTTGTTAAAGTTCATTTTTTCATAAAAATGGCTCATTGCCTCATTACTTCCGATAACCCAGATATAGAACGGGCGTTTTTGTTTGAGATGTATGCCGGATTCTTTGCCATGAGATTTATCCCAAAACCAGTATATACCATCGAAATCCGAACGTATTTTAATTACCATGGTTGATATCTCAAAATCTTGTTTATCTAAAAATGCTTTCTGTGTGAGAGCTTTCTCGTGTTCGAGTAGCTTTTCGGTATCTAATCCGCTGATAGAGTAAATACAATCTGAGACTAAGATGCTGACTTCATTTCTGTCAGTAGCTTTCAAAATTTGTTTGAAAATGTTGTTTAGGTTGCTTGAACTTGTATTTCCGTATTTTTTAACCTCTTCGGGTTCCATTTCGTTCACAAAATCTTCTAAACTTTTATTTATGGCAAAAGTGTCTTCATTAATATAGAAATAACGCATTTGTTTTTTATAGTGATAATCTGCTTCTACAAGAAATCCCATAACAGCCGCCTCGAACGATGATTTACCTGTCATATAGCCGTGCATGCTACCGGAATTTTCGATGAACACATTTACGGAATACGTTTGTTCGGGTTCGGAGTCACAACTTTGCAAGATTGTCAGTGCCGACGAATTCCTTTTTTTACCTTGATTTTTTTGTAAAAAATCCTGTAATTTCAGGCAATCGACAGATTTATCTTTTGCCAACAAATCAGAGTAATCTTCTTGCACTTCCGGAAGTTTTAACAGCTCTTCCAACTCTGCCCACTCTGTTTTCTCGACTTTGTTATCTTTTAGGACTTCACCGGTTTTTATAGCAAATTTATCTTTTTTACAACCCGCAAAAAAAACTGTTGGAATAAAAACAAACAGGAAAAAATATTTAATTCTAAATTTCATTGTAAAATAATTTAACATGTTAGCAAGTTTCAAAAATAAAAAAAATATTTGTAATTAAATTTGTTCCTTTAGGATTATACTCAGGTTTTGTTAAACAATCCGAGAAAAAAGACATATTCCTGAAAATATGCAACACAGATTGCACTTAATAAAAACAATTTTACGATTTGAACACCACATGCGGTTTAACCATGACATTTATACTTTGTGCCGAGCCGTCGGGGCTGTATCCGGGGCTGTTTACATCGTAAATAACAAGACCGTCCATGTTGTTGTGCACGACTTTTATACTCGAAAAATAATCCAAAATTTTGCTGTCTGTTCCCGACTCGTATTGTTTTTCGGAGTATCTGTCCGTAAAGAGTTCCGGTAAAACGATATCGAGTCCGAAGCAGCGACCGATAACGGTTCGTGTGTCCGATTCTATTTTTTCGATAACGGCTTTTGCGGCTTTATTTTGCATAAAGTCCTGTGTGATTTCAGTCTCGCCGATTTTAGTGATTTTGTTGTATGCAATAACGGCACAAACCTCATCGAAATACGGACCGAATCGTTTTGTCATAAAATTATCGAACAGATATCGGGCAGGTTCGCCTTTTTCACTGATTGGGGCAGCTTGTTTTTCGAGTTCGGAAATTAAATCGAAAATGGTGTTTGTTTTTCCGAAGAATTGTTTGTTCAAATAGTTTGAAAATGCAGGATTTTTCACCGAATTTACGAGTAAACGCAAATCGCTTTCCAAGAAATTCATGTAAATCAGCAAATCTGTTACCGAGCCGTGATACGAACGATTTAGATAGAGGCGCGCCGAGTTTACGGCGTTTTCGTAGCGTTTTATAGGTACCGTGTTGTTATTAGAATCTACTTCTTTCTGGATGATCACCTCCTTTGTTTCAATTTCAGTTTTGTATTTTTCTATTTGGGTCTCCCGTTCTGCTATCTTTTTTTCTAAACCGAACATCATATTTTGTTGCTTTTGGAGTTCTAAAACCCTTATTTCCAAACTGATTTTATCAGCCTTTAATTTATCAAATTGATCCTGCATTTGTTTCAATTCGTCTGTTTTCTTATTTTTTTGGTCTTCTAATATAGCATTGCGTTTTTCTTTAAAGTCAATTAATGTTTTTTGATTTTCAATTTCAGCCTGTTTATCCGCAATCTCTTTCTCTCTTATTTCCAAGATACTTAATGTTTCCTTAACGGAACGTTCCAACTTCTTGTTCTCTAATTCTAATTTCTTTGCATCGCTTAGGCTCGTTTTATGCTTCTCAACAGGAGTATTGCCGTTTTGGAGGTCTGATTCGGACAACAATTGTTCAGATAAGGAATCATTCAGTTTTCTGCCATTTGAGTATTTCTCTGCATTGTTTATTTTAAAAATACCATCTTCACGAATAAGTATATCTAAATCAATTGTTTTTTTAATTGATTCAACAAAAGCTGGTAAAAAATCTGAATCATCAAAGTCTTTTTCCTTCAGGATATTTCTCTTCTGTAGTGAATCAAATAGGCGAAAACTGTCCTTGTAAGTAACATTTAACTCATATCTATTCTCATGATTTTTTGTAAACACCCCCTGAGCTATTAGAGTTTGTAATTCAGCTAATTGATGTCTTTCAATATTTGAAAAGCTAAATTTTGACAACCATTCACATTTTTTGTGAGAAAAGAAACGACATAAATTGGGTATGTATGCTATAAATGTCAAAATTAAAAAAATAAATGCCAACGTCTTAGAACAAATAAGAACATTAACTATTATTTTTGGTAAAGCTTTTGAGAATTTAATCGGAATTATAAAGTTTTTAGAGTTTTCTTTGTCCTGTAGTTGAATATTTAATCCGTTTGTGTCATCCATTAAATTTCCTTCAAAAACAAAAGTCAAAGTATCACCAATCGAATTCTTAAGGTTTTTGGTTTCCCCAATTATAATCGGTATTTCTTTGCCCTTTAGGTAACAGTTCATATTAAACGGAGGTGTTTTACCATTCAGTTTATCAGAATAAACAATACCCACATTTAAGTTATCCATTTTTGTGATTAAGGATGTTTTTGAATTGACTTTTCGGTCATTAAAGTATCTAAATATTAGATAGTTAGATGTAAAAACAGGTAGATTGACTAATTTGGAAGAATGTGTGTTGAAATTTTTATTTACAGTGAGTTCGTTTTCAATATAAAGTTCGTTGTATTCATACCATTCCAGATTGTTTATAAAAATCTCTTTAATATCAATTTTTTCTTTCGGTATCTCTTTTTTCGCATCTTTTTGCGAAATTGAAATTAAGTTAAATTTAACCCTCCTATTTATTAGATTTTTTATTTTTTGTTTAATATTAATTTCAATAGAATGTGTTTTTTCCGCAAGTAGTATCTTATTCCCATTCTTTAATTTATCTAATTCAGCTGTAGTATGAATAAAATCGCTGAAAATGGTTACTATCACTCTTTTATTGTGATGTAATAAGCTAAAACTATCTACTGAATTAAGTAGTATTTGAAAATCAGAATATTTTTTTTCATCATTTGACGTTTCGATAAAGAATTTTAAAATAGGAGCATCAATACTTGGGATTTGCGTTAGAGAGTTAATATCAATAATAGTATCGGATGGATAATAACGACCTTTAGTTGCTGATAGTTCCAGAAATCTATAGAAATTCTTACCCTTTTGTTTTTTAATATCAGATAACATTCTAAGCATAAGAAGCATATTCCAATCTTTTTTCTCTTGAAAATGGTTTGTTATATCATCTGTTCTGTTTACAATATCAGAAATTGATAATAGAATTGTACTTACTCGATTATCTGCATCTATTATCTTCGTATTTTTTGTAGCATTTGTATTGGAATTGCTTTGGTCAAAAACAAAAAGATGAATAATAGTATCGTCAGAGTAGGCAGATTGAATCTCTGCTTCCAATTCCAGATTGGTTGCGATAGCAGGGGTATGTTTAATAAATTCATTCTTCTCAAAAAAATCAGGATCAGACTGTGGAATATCATCGTAAAATGATAGCACGAGAATAAAGACATTCACCGATAATAAGAGAAGAAATTTTAATATGTTTTGAGCGTATCTCATATTCGTTTCTTTACTAAATACTATTACGATTTGAACACCACTTGCGGTTTAACCATGACATTTATACTTTGTGCCGAGCCGTCGGGGCTGTATCCGGGGCTGTTTACATCGTAAATAACAAGACCGTCCATGTTGTTGTGCACGACTTTTATACTCGAAAAATAATCCAAAATTTTGCTGTCTGTTCCCGACTCGTATTGTTTTTCGGAGTATCTGTCCGTAAAGAGTTCCGGTAAAACGATATCGAGTCCGAAGCAGCGACCGATAACGGTTCGTGTGTCCGATTCTATTTTTTCGATAACGGCTTTTGCGGCTTTATTTTGCATAAAGTCCTGTGTGATTTCAGTCTCGCCGATTTTAGTGATTTTGTTGTATGCAATAACGGCACAAACCTCATCGAAATACGGACCGAATCGTTTTGTCATAAAATTATCGAACAGATATCGGGCAGGTTCGCCTTTTTCACTGATTGGGGCAGCTTGTTTTTCGAGTTCGGAAATTAAATCGAAAATGGTGTTTGTTTTTCCGAAGAATTGTTTGTTCAAATAGTTTGAAAATGCAGGATTTTTCACCGAATTTACGAGTAAACGCAAATCGCTTTCCAAGAAATTCATGTAAATCAGCAAATCTGTTACCGAGCCGTGATACGAACGATTTAGATAGAGGCGCGCCGAGTTTACGGCGTTTTCGTAGCGTTCGGATGTGGACAAATTTGTGATGTAGTTGCGGTAATAGCGTGTATCTGATTTAGCGGATTTCTCCGAATCTATCAGTTTACGAAGGTCGCGCGCACGTGCTAAGGCGTTTGACGGATTTAAGCCCAAAGTCGAAAGCACTTCGTTTTCGTAGTATTCCACAAGTTCGGTGCTGGATTTTGATTGTTTTTCTTTCAGCAAAATCTCGCTATTCAACTTTTCAATTTCAATTTTGTTTTCTGCTATTTGAAGTTCCCAATCAGCTATCTTTTTTTCCGGACCGGACATCTCTTTTTGTAACTGTTTGAGTTCGGAAACCTTCAATTCCAAACTGATTTTATCAGCATTTAATGAATCAAATTTTTCTTGCAATTGTTTCAAATCGTCTGTTTTCTTATTTTTTTGTTCTTCTAATGAGACAATGCGACTTTCTTTAGTGCTAATTGATGTTTTTTGTTTTTCAATTTCAACTTGCTTTTCATCGGTGATTCGCTTGATTTCGGTTTGATTTTGTTTTGTTAATTTTTCGACATTTGTTTTGTGTTCGGTTTGCAATTTTTGCATGCTTATAAGATGAGCAGTTTGCTGGTCTTCTTTTTCCTTTTCAAGTTTATCAGCTAACTTTAATGCTTCGTTTGCGGCATTCTCCAACGTCTTATTCTTCTCTTCTAATTTTTTAGCATCACTATATACTTTAATCTTATCAACAGAAGCCTTGCCGTTTTGGAAGTCAGATTCATCTATTAAATTCGCGTTACACAATGCCTCGTATAACGATTTTCCGTGCAAATACTCCGGTTTTAATACAGCTTCACCATGTTTGTTTTCTTCTACAATTTTATCTGACAGCAAGTTTTCATAAGCCTCCAATTTTTGGTTCGTGTCGTTTATTAAAGTGCCGTTTATTTCTGCATTTTTGAAAATTAAACGTTTAACTTCATCATATTTGTTTAATTCAGTTTTTAACTTTTCTGTATTCTCTTTTTCTTCTTTGAGGTCTTGTTTTGCTTTATCTGCTTTTTCTTTAAGTTCTAAGAAATAAACTCCCATGCCATCTTTCTTGATTCTCTCTTTTACATCTCCCTCTTCTACCAAAGAAAGCAGCTCACGGTATTGTTTTGCATCCTTTGCAAGTGTTTGGTCTTGTTCTGCTGTGGTGCCTTGTTGAGGTGTCGTGGTGCCGTTATTCGAGTTTTCCGCACCGTTTGTATTAGTCAGTTCTTGCTGTTCTCCCTCAATTCTTGCGACAGTATTGTGAACATTTGCGGCAGCATTTTTCAAAGTATTTTCTGAATTTATATTGTTTTCTGTGGCATCCTGAGATTTTATAAATTTCTCAAAATGCTCTAAAATATTTAAATCTTTTAAAGTCGCGTAGTCTTTAATTTCAGAAGGCATCGAATCCGGTAAGTTTTTACCCGGTGAATACTGCGCATGGACTGCTTGGTATTTCAAGCTCCAGAGTGCAAAATTATCTTCCGTTACCTGTTCGCTTGTTTGTTGAACAAGTATTTCAAAAAGTTTGCTTATTGGGTCACTCCCTCTTATTTTGCCGTTCGTAACCTCTTTCCAAAACGATTTTTCATCGGCAAAGCCCAATTTATGAGAAGACTCTTCGAGCAGAACGATGTATGCTTTGTTCGTTTGAAAAATAAAGTTGTCAAGAGCAAGTGCTTGTATAAGACCTGAAAAGTCTTTTTTTAATTCAATTTTCCACTGTTCGGCTGTCTTAGGAATAAGTAATTCGCGGAATTTTTCTTTATCAAAATTTTTAATATCTAAAATATTTTCGGGCAATACTTCACTTACTTCTTTGCTTGCACTGTTTTTTACTGAATTCCAAATTGCTTTGTAAAAATTCTGTGCCTGAGTATTGTTATTTTGCTTGCTACCGTATATTTTATTGCAAAGCGTGCAAATAAACTCTTTCTCGAAAGTTGTATTTGGTTTGTCTTTATCATAATTGACCTCAAATGTATCATCATTAAATTTGTAATGAGTGAATTTTGACCAAAAGTTGAAATCACTTTCAGACAAAAGTTTTGATAAACCGGGTTGTTCTGATACTTTTGATATTACATTATTGTAATCCGGATTTCCTGTTGTTCGTTTTCCCGTTTTTCTGCTATCATTACTTTGCTTTGGGGTTAACAGTTCTTTTATTTCGGTAAATTTTTGTAATTGCTCGTAAATTTTCTTTCCATCGCCATTGCGCCAGTCTTCGGTTTTACCGGTGGCTGCCAATTTGTATGCTTCTTCGATTTTATTATTGTTAATTAACGCTCTGATTTGTTCATCAACAGTCTTCTTGTTGTGAAATTTTGAAAACCATTTTTTTCTGTGTTTAATTATCCAAACCGCAAAACCTATCAAAAGCAATATGACAACGCCACCGCCGGCAATCATTGCCCAATTGGGTAGAGTAAAATCCCCGCCTATGTATTCTACGTTAAACGTTTGACCGGCAATTTCCACCATTGCTGTGTCCGGCTCGGGCGTAAAGCCTTCGGCGAGTGTAATCGTAACCGAATCGGAAGCCCACGGCTGTATGGTTGCAGGTTCAAATCTGTATTCAGCATAATCTAATTTTATTGTATCGTCCCCATTGTTCTTGAAAACGAACGAGGCACTATTGCCCTTAAAACGAATAACGGAATCTGTGTCCCAACCTAACTTGCTCGTAATGTGAAAATTCAGGTTGATTTTATCCTCACCTAAAACGATGTAGTTTTCACTGCTATCTTGTGCCGAAAAGCTTATCTGAAACGCATTGCCTTTATTTAGTGCGGTTATAATTGAAGCACTATCTCCTGAAATGTTTTCTGAAAATTCGACAGATGTAATATCCGTTATTTTACCTTGCAGATACAAAGATATAGCACTATCATAGCGTGCTTTGGGCAAGCTGTCTATTGAGTTCTTGCCTCCAAAAGAGTAAACTTTTTGGTAGCTTGCAGAAAGCGGAATTTCGAGAGTTGTGGTGTCGGATTTATTAGTTCCGTATGTGTAGTGAATTTTCAAAACCCCTTTTTTAGTCTCTTTTCCGTTGAACGTGAGATCGATGTCTTTTTTTTTAGCTTTATTTACGCTTGTTATAGTAGCAATATTACTTTCCCATCCATTTGGGACATTAATTTTTATATTTTTAATGTTTCCGTTTTTAGCTTCAACGGTGATTTTTTGTGATTTCTTGCTGATGTTGTCGAATGGTTCAATGCTACCATCAAAATTTAGTTTTATTGTTTTATCATCATCTGCTTTTTTAGAAGCCGTTAAATCAATCTGGAAGGGATTAGTGCCTCCGTACAATATTTGTAAGGTTTTTTTAACATCTTTTGAGTTAGTGCCGCTACCTTTATAAGTTACTTTAAAAGATTTATCAGTTTCGGGTTTAATTACAGTTCCTACGATAAGATCTGTTATTTCCCAGTTTTCCAACTGACTAATCTCAGTAATTTTCGCCTCAGCAGTTCCGGTGTTTGTAATTGTTATTGTTTGTTCTTTGATGGTTGTCGTAAATTGTTTTAAATTGTTTTTGTTTTTATCATAATATAATATTGGCGCACCTTTCTCAGTCGTTCCTTCTTGTTGTGCACCTTTCAAAGTAATGTTCAAAGGTATTTGTTCGACTTTACCAATTTTATAAGTAATTGTTAATGTTGCCTTCGCTTCAGCAGCACCGGCTGTATATCCAATCGTTATTGTTTTTGTTCCGCCTGCCGCAATTGTTTCCTCAGTGGTTGAACCGGCGTAACTAAAAGGAGTTCCAAGTGCACTTATTTCTGTAATTATTACTACACTATCACCGTTGTTTGTTATTATAACTGGCTTTGATGTTTCGCTTGCTGTAAAATTTAAATAGTTTACAGATGTTGTAAGCTGAGCGTTTGCAATGCCTGCAAACATTAAAAACATGATGAAGGTTAAAACTGTATGTTTCATAAAAAAAGAATTTTCTAAAATGGTTTAAAAAACGTTTTGCTGAAAAGTTTGATTTTGTTTCTTACAAATAGGGCCACATTACTTTGTTGAACAGTTCGTTTTGGTCCACCTGCACTTTAAACGCACTTTGCGGTGTGTTTTGCAAAGTCCCTACGTGAATATACATTTCGTTTTTGTCGTTCAGGGTCAGTGTAACTGTCGCATCTTTGGCACCAACACCTTGCTCACCGAAGGCATCATTTCGCTTGAACGACATCAGAATGGAAACATAATCGCGTTCGGCAGTATCCATTACAGTGTGCGGTTCGGGATGATAAGTTTGTACGAAGTAACAAATGGTGGGTGTGAACAAATCGAGATTGGTTTTCACAAATTTTGCCTCGCGCCCGCGCGGTGTGTTCGTAAAATTTATATCGGTGTTCGGATTCAGGAACTCAATCCATTTCCAACCGGCGTTGGATTTGGTCAGCAATCCGTATTTGGCAAAAATGCGGCGTTCGTTGAATTTGATGTCCGAATCGGGCAGACGGTAATGCGTCGCATAAGGAATTGCCCCCTTCGCAACCACTTGTTTCAGCTCATCGCCTGTCAGATTCACGCTGAAAAAATCGATGTTTTGGTTTATTTTGCGAATGGTTTCAAACACACGGTCTCGGATTCCTTTCAGGTTCACGCTTCGTCCGGTAAGAATCACGGTGTCAATCGGGTGTTTGTCGATGCCGAACAACCCGAAAAGGTTCTGTAAAATTCCTTCGGTGCTTTGGGTAAGAAATTTTCCGTATTCCGTCGGGTTACCTAATTCGTCGGTTTCGCGCCTGATGTCTTCGAGGTTTACTTCCAACTTGCCGGCACGGAACAAATATTCGTCTTCGATTATCAATATATTGTTGTTTTCCCACAGCATTGTTGCTTGGTCAATGTTCGTCTTTGCCAATTTTTCCAAATTGTCGCAATTGCTTGTTATTGAGCCGTTATGTTCGTATTTTTCCTCAAACGCGTTAAACAAGGGTTCAATGCGTTTGCGCATATTGTATTCCAAATTGTCTTTGATTGTTTTCGGGTCTTTTTCTTTCCCGCCAATGTGTGACAGTTCCGAGCTTTTGGCTTTAAGCTCAGAATCTAATTTGCGAAGCTCCGCAACGGCATCAGCGGTTATTGACATTCCTATTTCTTTGAGGACAGAATCAGATATAGATTTGTTACTTTCCTTTTCATTACTAACGTATTTTTGAATTTGATCTGCCTTCGGTTCTGTTATACCGAGAGTGTTTGCCAAATCGGATTTCAATGTCGTAAATTCTTGATTCAATTCCTTAATCGTTTTAGTAACATCTGTGGGTGCAATTTTGAGTAATTCGCAAGCATATTTAGATGCGTTCAAAAGCGTTTCAATATCTTTTTCATGCTCATTCTGCATCTTTACAATTTGAGTCTTGACTTCTTTAATCGCATTTGAAACACTTTGTTCGGAGGGATAAACACCGACTTTGTCGCCTAATGCATCGCTGATTTCTCTCAACCTATCTTCAAAAGCCTGTTTGTAAGCTAAAACTTTCGTTTTTAAATCTGAGACATCTTCGCTATTGAAATATTCATAGATTCGTATCCTAAAAATTCTTTTATTTTCTTTAAATTCTTTTTCTTTTTCAGATAAAGTTGATATGTCTTCTTTTTTAGTTGAAATTGGTAAATCGTCAATTGAGTTTTCAATTTGGACTTTGTTGTCGCCCAAATTAGTAAAAAATTGTATATAGTATTTGAATTCTAATTTTGCACCTCCGGCTTCTGCAACCTCTGTTTTGTCGAAATCTTTCCAAAGTTTTTCTGCCGTGCTGAGTTTCTCCTTTTTGGCAGACAGCATGCGCTCAAAATCAGAAATTTTTGTCGTAGTCTGTTTTTCGTTTTCCGATAGCGATTTCAAAAGTTCATCTGCGGATTTTACTTTGTAATTTGTATATAGTTTTTGAAAAATCTGATTTGAATCGTCAAGTTTCGCTGTTTTTTGTTCTAAATCGGTTACGCGTTGAAGCTCTCGATACAATGCATCTGCCACTGTTTCAGTTCCCTTAGTTTCCACATATTTTTTTGTGTTTTCTAATTTTGTGTTTGTTTGTTGAACAAGCTCAATTAACTGAATCAACGACTCATATTCCGTTCTTACGGAAATGCTCGTTTCAGCAACTTTTTCGAGAATTCGAACAACATCATCTAAATTGATGTTGTCAATATGGGCATCAATCTTTACAATCGGAATTAGAAGTTTACAGGTTTGAATAATTCCGTTTTTGCGCCCGTGTGTCAGGTTGCCTTCACCGTAGAGATTCGGTTTGATGATGTCCTTAATCAGTCGTTTAAGCTTTGCCCCTGAATCGTTTCTTGAAATGAAACATTTCTCAATTTCCGATGGGTCTGAAAAAGAGGACATGTATCGGTGTGTAAATTGTTTAGCAAGCACATAATCCAGATAATTGCCAGCTTTTGAATTTCCGTTTTTTGCAAGGATTTCAATGGTTTTGGAGGCTCCTTGCCCATGATTGACCGAAAAGTAAGTTAGGTCGAGAGTTCCGGCACCCATATCAAAAACCAATACGTATTCTGTTTTTGCGGAGTTGGCATTCGTAAATGAATCCAAAACATTAGCATCTCGTTCGGAATTAAGTCTGTTCCAATACGTTACGTAATATGAGGCCACAGCATCGGATTCGCTGATGAATTCAATAGCGTCTTCGTAAAGCATAACCGCTCTGTTTACTCTGGGCTTAGTCCACTCATCGGTGTTCGGCACGCCATCAACAAATTTGTGAATGTCTTGTTTGAGAATTTCCTTAATGTAGTCGCGGTGTCTGGGTGTAAAGGTATTCGGGACAGTCAGAATAATTTTCTTTGTACCTTTTGAATTTTTCTGCAACACAGCCGGGTTAATAAAGTCCCTCAAAACGGAATTATAAGTATTCAAAAGAATTTGTTGAACAGAAAGTTTTCCTTCTGCAAACGTGCGAACTTCTCCGAAACAATTGCTGTATCGGAAATTGTCGTATAAACCTTTTGGGTTGGGCAATGTTTCATATCCAATGAGTGATTTTAGGAAAGGCAATACCATGGTATCCGCAACGATAAGTTTACCGCTCGGAGGTGAAATTTGAATAATGTCATCGGAATAAGAATCAGCACATAATTTGGGTGTTGTTTCTGTATTAAGAATGGATAATGACGAAACAAAAGGAGTTCCGAATTCTGCAATCTGACTTTCAGTGTAAACATCCGACTTGTGCTGCATGAGATTTTTCAAACTTTGCTGTAAATCTAAGAGTCCGTCATCGTTGCTGCCGTCTGAGAAATAGCTGACAATTGCAGATGTGCCGAGGTCAAGAGCAAGCCATTCCGAACCCAAGCCTTCCGTCAGTTGGAAAAATATACTTTGGACAAATGGACCCTCTTCGTGTCTTTGGGCGTGCTCTTTGGCGGTTGGTCTCACAACCGTATAGTGAAATTCAATCACACACTCCACTTTTACATATTGTCCGTTTAAAATCTCTTCTATTTTTCCGTGGCTGAACATCACTTGAAATTCTTTAAAATTTCGACCGGGTTGAGCCTCACAATTGTAAATTCCGGTCGTAGGTTGAGGGTCTATTTTAAAAACTTCCGAAATATCACGTCTTTGAGTTAAGTCATCGAACTTAATGGGCGAAATAATTGCTGCGGAATCTTCGGCAATGAAAAATTTGAATTTTAAGTTTGTAATTCTTACAGTTTCGTCTTGCTCGCCGTTTTCAGCACGATTTCCGAGTGTGACGCGGAAACAATGTGCAAAATTTAGTTTGTTGTTTGCATCGCTCAACCAAACATAGGGTGTTCGTATTGAATGTGATTCCTTGCCAAACAGTTCGTTATTAGAAGTGCTGTCTGAAATTCGGAAGACCAAGCCGGAGAATGTTGTGTCTTGTAAAATAACGAATTTTAGCTCCTTTCCGTCAAACGGAATGGTATTGCCGTCACCCGATTTTGCACTCAGTCTCACGAAAAAGCTATGTTCTGTTTTCACATCCGGATTTTGAAACTTTGAAACATTTACGAACACCGGAATAACAACTTCAACACCGGAAGAAATGTCGGTTACGTCAAATTCCCCCGAATTGTTTTTTTCAACTTTCAAGAGGTGTCCTTCCGGTTTGTTATGTACTGCGACTTCTTCCGCTTTTCCCATAAAAACCTTTTCCTTTTCGGCATGTTCTCCGAAAACAACGTTGATGGACTTGCAGTTCAATGTCTCCGAAAACCCGACAGAATTTCCGTTGTACATTGCTTTCCCGCTCAAAACTAAGTTGCCGAGATGAACTTTTTCTCGGGCTGTAAAAACAAACCCTTTTTTGAAATCTTCTGAAAGTTGTAAATCGAATTCGGGCAGTAATTTAGCACGTTTAAAACGTATCGGACATTTGTATTCTTCTGTTTTTATAACACCACCGTCTTTTTGCGATTGTGAGCAGATTTTGAATTTTAATTGAGTCAATCCGTCTCGGCTTGCAACATTTGTATAATCCTCAATTGCTTTTAAGTTTATAAAAACTCCAAACGCTGTTTTGTCCGCATTTACATGAATGTCATTCAGACTGTCGAAACTTTCTGCATTGTTGTCAGCAATTTGAAAAAGAATTAATGGTGCATTTTCGGAAATTTTTATTCCGCTGTTGTCCGATAGTTCTGCCCAAACCTTGTTGTGCTTATAATTCACTTTCCTAAACCAACTGAACGGAGGAACCCTTTTGGCTTTTGTATTAGAAATATGTTGGTGCAGAATGTTGACGGTGTTTACGTTTTCATTGTTAAAATCTATTTCGATAGCATTATCGGGCAGTTGTGAGAATGAGCCCAATTCAGCTTTCTGACCTTTATCCACTGCATTATTTTTTGCATAAAGGTAAAAAAGAACAAGGATGATAATAAAGTATATTGAATACCATATTACGGCACTCATATTCTCAGAGTCCGCAATTATATAAGGTATAAAAGGCAGGTTTGATGTAAATTCTGATGCAACTTCAATGTTCAAGCCTTCGGCAATTTCAGATTTATCATAAGGGTTCAAGATTAGGTTAGGAAATGCTTCGTTTTCCAATTGAGTCCATGCCTTCGATTCCATGTAAACGGCTTTTCCGTAGTGTTCTTTTCCAAGTTTATAGCGAAGCTCGGTGGATGTAGAGAAGTCTGTGATAATCGTATCGTTTAGGATTGAACCGTCTTCTGCTTTCAGCCGAATTTGCAGTTTTACAAGCTTCATTTTCAATTTAGGAGCTTCATATATCACCGTCAAATGAGATTTGTACCCTGATGTTGCCCTGCTGAATTTGAGCTTATCATCGCTGAATTTGAAAAGGGTTGGATTCACCTTAAAGGTGCTCCACGAGGTCGGCACTAATTTTGTGATGTAAGCAGTGTAATTTGAATTTGATAACTTTTTTATTTGTTCAATTGTGAAATCTGTAATCAAATTTTTGTCAATTAATTCGACTTCATGGAAAAAAGATGTCAGATAAGGTGCGTATGTTTTCAGATAGCTTAATTCAGAAGTTGCTGATTTTGAGTTTTCCCCGTCTCTGAAAGGCTTTCCCTCTCCATCGACAACTTTTGAGAAAATTTGAATGATATAAGTATTATTTGCACGAAACTTTCCTTTACTAAATTTTACAGTCATAGGAATTGCACAACTTTGTATGCCCCACATACCTTCGGAAAAGAAGCTCTTATTGAATTTTCCATCACTAATTAAATATTCTGATAGCTCTTTAAAGTCACTGAATCCTGCGTATGGTATTTGCAACAGTGCGTATTTGTTTCCGTCAATATCACTATCGGAAAGGTAATTATCGAAACTCGGTTCATTTTTCTTTGTATTCCATGAGTTGTAAAGTCCATAGCCAAGGAACGTTAGCAGGTCTCCGTTTTTCAGAAGGTTCTCGATCTCTATCAGATTTGGAATTTCAACAGTCAGAATTTTTTTTAACTGTTCTTGTTGCCCACCTGACTTCGGAATGGACGTTTCGCCCCTATCCATTAAGATAATGACATGATTAAATATAGTTGAGTCTGTTTGGGCAGATGTAATTACAGTTCCTATCCAGAAAATCGAAAGGAGAGTTGTCAATAATTTTTTCATTGCTGTCGGAATTTATTTTGGTTATTTTACGTCAATTTCGAAATGTGGGGGTAATTTTAAATTTTCAAGTTGTGTTGTTTGAGCTTTTACATATTCGGCATCGGACACATTGTCATTGGAAATATAAGCTATCAAGATTTCTGCCGCTATTGTAATAACGAACCCTATGTTTCTTGTTTTATTGGTGTATTCAACAAAATTCTTGGTACTTTCATTTAATGTCCTTAGCTTGATATAATATTCTTTATTTCGATCTCTGCTTATTCTTTTTCCTGAATTCAGGTCTGCAATCATTTTATCAATTAGTACATTTTGCTCGGCTTGCAGGTTACTGTATCTTTTCTTTGCTTCCGAAATCTGATCAAGATTAGAAACTGATGAGACATATTCAGCGTAGGCATTTATGGCATTGTTTTTTAATTTGGAAAGTTGTTCAATAATTTCGGTTTTATCCACGACATGGATACGATTTTTCTCGCCCCCTTTATGTTCACAGCTAATTATTAGAACAAAAGCAATCAGTCCCAAAATTAAGACCTTAATTAAATTCTTTTTCATGTACATATTTTTTATATTTACGGTTTTTTCGTTCTGAGTTGCAGCCGGAATTTTTTGCTACGTTGATGCTTACTGCCGATACTGTAACATTAGTATTTATTTTGTTTATCGGGTCGCAATTCAATAATCCCAAGTAAATCGGCTCTTGCTCTTTTTTCGTGGAATCCCGATAAATTATGAGTTCGATATCACTGACATTAAGTTTAGATTCGGAGCTTTTAAAAAAACGATGACTTTTGAAGCTTTTACAAGTTATTTCATCATCCCTTGTGAAAATATCTGTTGCCGATTTATCATTAAGAACCAATAAATGTATTGAGGCATCCCCTGGTGGCGAATCAATAAGCTCAGCAACCTCAAGTGCAAATTCAGCAACATTATCAAAGTTTGAAAACGATATTTTCTTTCTTGAATTTTTGTATTTCTCGTAAACTTTTTCTCTGTATTTGTGCATTTCGATAGCATTTTTTTTAGACGCTGTTACATTAACAATGATAAAGTCTGCCCCATCAGGAAAATCAATTTTATAAACAGCTCTGTTCGGATTTAGCAGATTTAAGGCTGATGAAATCGAAAATGTCGTGTTTGAAACAAACTTAACAGAAAAGCTGTCGTTTCTCACACAACTCTGATCTATGCCGGACAAAATCAAAATTAAAGCGGTAATAATTTTATTTCTTTTTTTCATAGAGATATTATTTTGTAAAAGTATAACAACCTTTAATTTTTCCAAATTAAATATCATTTTTTTAGAATAATCTCTAACAATTTGTAGTTTCACCGAATTCGGTCAAAAGCAATCTAAGGTACCACAAAGCGAAAGGTTATTAAAAATGTTCTAAGTTCTACACTATGCAAAAAAAAAATTCAGACAATTTATAATTTGTGTAACCTTTTACTTAGATCTACTATACATTTTCAAACTCAATCATTCCCGAATTTACTCTAATTGCCGCTATTTTCCTCAAATTTTCCCTAATTTTTCATGTGTTTTGCATCTTTCTTTCCTATCGGTTTCAATTTTACCCGATTCAAACGAAATTCCGATAATTTAATGTAAAAAACGAATTAAATTCCTTATTTTTCCCTGAAAATATGAGAAAATGCAACAATTTTTGTATAACAATTTGAAAAAGGGTTTAAATTTTACTAAAAAAGTTCGGAAACACCTGTTTTTAATTGATAAATTGGCAAAAGGATAAAAAAATTTTCAAAATTTAAGTTTTTTTATCTTTTCCGATTCTTAGAAATAGATTTTTGTATGTAAAATCAATTATTATATGTATCTGACATTCTATTATTAAAAATAAAAAAGAATCTCACACAAATAATCGCATGAGATTCTCAAAAAATTGAAACTCAACCTGAATTTTAGATTTTATCCGGGTTTCCGAGTTTCTCAAAAATGATTTCAGCTTGCCGCGGTGTGAAACCTTTTTGGAAACTGTCATAATATGCGTCTTGCAACTCGTCCAAATAGGGTTCAATCCATTTGATGAACGTTTTTCGGCTCACGCCGTACATCTCAGCCATTTCTGTTTTGCCGTAAAATCCTTTCTTGTGTTTGAAAGTTTTATTTTCCATTGTGAAAAAAATTAAAAGTGAATAATTATTCTCGCCTGTCGGGACCTTCAAGCGGCAGAAAGTTGAACATTTCCACGATGCGCGAGTGAAGGCGATCGCCGTAGCGTGCAAACAGTTGATCGTTATCGAAATTTGTTGTAGCGTGCGTTACGATTCCCGGCAAATTTTGATGCGTTTCGTAGCGCGACTCCAACAAATTGGCGATGACGTCTTCCTCCGAACCCCAATTTTTTTCTGTTTTCTTTTCCGCACCCAAATCATCGATACACAAAATACAGGGTCGATAAAGATGTTCACTCACTTTTACAACGTTATCCTTGAATTGCCGGAGACCTTCGTCGCCGTCGGACTTATAAATTTCTACAATGCTGACTGAATTCATCACTCGGAACTGATATTGAGTTTTCGTGAGGGTGCAATATTCCTTTAAAATTTTCATCGTGATGCTTTTTCCGGTGCCGTATCCGCCGGCAAGCATGAAGCCTTTTCGAAAAGAAATGGTTTCGTTTTCAAAATTCGGGTCGCCGTTCACATATTGCAACAGTTTGTCTATAACAGCTTCGTTGTATTTGTCGATTTTGTAGCAAAAATTAAATTTTTGCGCCGCCACCCAAATAAATCTACTTTTTTCAACGGACATGCCGTAATTGCACGGAGTAATCCGATACACATTCTCGTATGTTTTTTGATTTGTTATATTCATAATTTTTAAAACTTTTATTTAAAATATTTATATTCTTATTTCTTTCTTTAGACTTATTTACTTAATCAATACAATTTGCGACCAATTCAAATTTATGTGCA
>DZBD01000116.1 GCA_022729795.1 Sulfuricurvum sp.
ATACGGTGATATCAAAATCCACCTGGCTGCAGAGTTTGATGAGAAAAAGTTTTTAAAAGATGTGAGAAATTGGTTTTTAGAGAAACATTAAAAAAGACAGGAGAAAGGTAAGTGAAGAAAAAAATGTTGTTACTTTTTTCGCATCAGTTGACGCAGAAGCAAAAAGAGGATGCTATAAGAATATGGGGAGTGGAAGAGTTTATCAGTCTGCCTGAAAGTTTGCAATGTATTTGGAGTGATATATCTCCAGATCTCGCATCATTAGAGGATTATCTTAAGCCTATAAAGGCATTTGTTGATGAAGCGTCAAATGAAAATGATTTAATACTCATACAAGGTGATTTTGGAGCTAGTTATATGATGGTCAACGAGTCAAAGAAGAGAAATCTTACACCCGTATATGCAACGACACAGAGAGTTGTTGAGGAATGCATAGATGGAGATAAGAAAGTAAAAAAATCTATTTTTGAACATAGGAGGTTTAGAAAGTATGAGTATTAAAGAGAAGAAAAATCTAGAAAAAATTTTAGGTAAAAATATATCCCTTTCGGTCGTATTGTATGTTGTAGTTTTTACAGTTTCCTTATCTTGGTTTGCAGATGGATTATCAGGCATTTTACCTAAAGATTACGATACTTTAATAATGCTAGGTGTATCAACGGTATCCATTATTGGATTATTTTTGCGTATGAAAAGCTTAAATAAGAAATATACCAATCCTGATAATGTAAATATTCAGAAACAAAAATCTACACCTAAAAAAGTATTGGTACTCACTTTGAGTTATCTTACAACATATTTGGAAATGGAAGAAATAACAAATATTGGAATGACTAATATTGGTAAAAGGGAAAAAGATTCGATTCTGGGAAGTTGGCAAATGCCTCTTGAAGCAATTCATTTTCATATTGAAACCTTAGAAGAACTTGTAATACTAGTATCCAACGAAAGTAATAAACAGTATGTTGAGTTTGCTTCATTAGTAAACCGTTTATTTTCTAAGCAATTAAAAATGTCAAAAGTTTATGCCGATATCAATTCGTTGCCTGCTATTAATAAAGCTTATCATGAAGTAGCAAAAAATATTAGTACTTATAAAAATTCACAAATTGTATATGACATTACTTCTGGAAGCAAGCTGAGTACAACAGCAGCAATATTATTTGCTCTAAACTCAGATCGCTTGATTGAGTATGTAGATACAAATGATTATGTGATTTATATGTATGACAATAGTTATGTTTATGACGAGTAGATAGATGACCTACACAAAACTAACATTCGACATTAAGGCGCCCAAGCCTTATCTTTTTATAGGTTCAAAGATGCGTGGTTTGTTGGGGTATGCTCTCAAGGATGAAGTGTGCATTAACCCAACGATGCTCTGCGAGGGATGTTTCGCACAAAAAGAGTGTACTTTTTATGATATGTATGAAAAAGTTAATGTGACGCATCAGTATAGATTAGATCTTAAACTGGATTCTGAAAAATATAAATTTTCTATCTTGCTTTTTGGGTCATTGCAAAAAGATGTGCATCGTATCAAACAAGCGATGCTCAATGCACTAAAAATCTACAAAGAGGTGGAAACAAAAGAAAAAACAAAAGAACTCAAATCACATAAAAAAATACCTCATATTATCAAATTAGAATTCGTTACTCCACTTCGCATCAAAAAGCAAAATAATTTTGCCAGAGAAGAAATAGATCTAGCCGACATTTTGCGCTCCATCTATAGGCGTGAGCGTGAGCTAAATGCAGAGGCTTATGAGCCATTGAGGATGGACGAGCATTACACCGTGGTGATGAAAAAATTTCATTACCAAGAACTCATACGAAAAAGCAATAAACAACAAACCAAAATGAACATGGGAGGATTGATGGGGGAGATGGTAATTAGTGGGATTAGCAGCGAAGTTTATAGACTACTCAAGCTGGGAGAGGTCATAGGCGTAGGAAAAGCAACAGTCTTTGGACTGGGAAAAATCAAAGTAGAGGAGTTAGCGTAGATGGCAAAATATTTATATGGTCTATCGGTACAAGGGATACAGGAGTTTATATTTACGACAAATGAGCTTAAGTCGATTATTGGGGCAAGTGAGATTATCAAAAATATCAATGAGGATATTAAAGTTAAGTTTGAAGAAAATATTATTATCAATGCTGCGGGTAATGTAAAGTTGATTTTTGATGAGAGTGACAAATCTACTTTGGAAGCGCATGTCTTGGATTTCCCCAAAAAAATTAAACAAAATGCCTTTGGCATAACCATTTCTCAAGCAGTGGTGAAGTTTGACAATGGTGGCTTAAAAAAGGCTTTTGTAAAACTAGAAATAAATCTAAGTATGCAAAGAAATAAAAACGATCTACCCCTTGATATGAGTATCAATATTTTGAAGCTTGCGCCCAAGTCGGCTAAGCCAGTAGTAGATAAGGATATGGATACAGCAACGCGGCAAAAAATAACGAGGGCTGAAGAAAAAAGCCTTTCTGGTATTATCCCAAAAAACAAGAAAAACAAAACAGCAATCATCCATGCTGATGGTAATGGTCTAGGTGTGATGATAGCTTCTATGAGTAAAAATCTAAAGAGTGATGAAGAGATTATTCGTGCATTTAAAACATTTTCCCAAAATCTAGAAAATGCTACAGACCTCGCTTATGCTAATGCTACCAAAGGTATTGATGAGAAGCATATTAGAAAAGTAATACTTGGTGGTGATGATATGACTATTATTTGTAATGCAAACATTGCGCTTGATTTTACAAAGACCTTCTTGAGTGAGTTTGAAGAACAGACAAAAGCGATATTTAAAAATAACGGGTTGACTGCTTGTGCCGGGATTGCCTATTGTAATCATAAATATCCATTTCATTATGCAGTTAATCTCGCTGAGGAGCTTTGTAGCTACAGTAAAAAACACAGTAAAGCCATCAACAAAGACATTGCTCCGTCAAGTCTTATGTTTCACAATATTCAAAGTGCAAATTTCACTGAATTTGGAGAATATATTAAGAAAGAGCTAACACTGAACGAGCATAGTAAAAATGATACCGTTTATCTTAATTATGGCCCGTATTTTGTACTTAGCCAAGAAAATTATTCTACTATAGACTCTTTTGTTTATCTGACAGAGGCATTTAAAGCTAAAGGGTCACCTGTTGGAAGATTGCGCGAATGGCTGACGATACTTGGTCAAAATGCACATGCGGCGAAAGAAAGACTTCTTAGGATTAATGAAATGATGACACTTAGAGAAGATATCTATAAGAAAAAAGCTTTGGAGAATTGTTTTAGGCATTTTAACCAAGCGATAAGTCTTGAAGATTTGACATTTAACAGGCAAGCAAAAAAATATACCCCTATGGGAGATGTTATTGCACATTTATCGGTGACGGATTATGACATTGTGGATGATACAAAGGAGTGTAAAGCATGAAATACAAAATAACATTTTATGATTTTTGGCATTTAAGCAGTGGTGTGAGTGCAGGACCTACTATGGATAGTCTAGTAGTAAAAGACAGTGATGGGTTGCCTTATGTTCCGGGAAAGACCATTAAAGGACTGACAAGAGAAATGGCTGAAATAGTAGATTCTGAAAAAGCAAAATCACTCTTTGGTCAAGAGGGCAGTATGATGGGAAGTGCATATTTTTCAAATGCTACACTGGATGATGCTACTTCAGCGTATATCGCTGAAAATCCTACACTAAAAAAACACCTTTTCGACAAGATAAGTTCTACAAAAATAGGGAAAGATGGCATAGCAGAAGATAAAAGTCTCAGAGAAATAGAAGTTGTCGTGCCTATGAGTTTAAGTGGAACTATAGAGTGTGAAGATGAAGCGTTACTCTCTAAGGCACTAGGCATGATAAAACAAATCGGACTCAATAGAAACAGAGGTCTTGGGAGATGTAAAGTGGAGGTGAGCAAATGACAATACAATACTATAACTGTGAATTCTTGAGTGACATTGTACTCCCTGCTAGTTCAAATACACAAGGAAATGTCACGCTTAGTGATTTTATAGGTGGCAGTAACTTCTTGGGTATGGTTGCCACATCTTATGATGATTTTAAAAGTGAAGCTTTTGAGGTATTTCATAGCGGAGCCGTATGTTTTGGCGATGGGCATATTGCCATCGAAGGTAAGCCTACTTACAAGATACCACTATCGTTTCATAATCTCAAAGTGGGTGAGGGCTATTTTAACAGGCTACACCTGAGCGATGATGAAGAAAAAAGCTTTAGAGAAGAACAAAAGCAACTCAAGCAACTGCGAAGTGGCTTTATGACTGCTGAGGGATCTTACATAACGGCGGAGTATGATTACACCCAAAAGTCATCTTACGATGCAGGACTAAGAAGAAGTAAAGATGAGGGGATGTATGGATACAGTGCTTTAAAAAAGGGTTCAAACTGGATTTTTAAAGTCAGTTTTAAAAATGAAGCCCATATCTTACGAGTAGAAAAATTGCTTTTGGGAGATAAAAAGTTAGGTAAATCAAAATCGAGTCAATACGGCAAGGTTCACATCTCAAAAGTTAAAATAGCAGAACACTTAAGCACTTTTACGCCTGAAAATGGGCTCACCTATGTTTATGTCAATTCTCGTTTGGCACTTTATGATGAAAATGGGTGCTTCACCGCTATCCCGACCATAGAAAATTTGGGTTTGAAAAGCGGTCAGATAGTATGGGATAAAACATTTATTAAAACATCCTCTTACCATCCTCATAATTACAAAAGACAAAGTAAGGAATACACAAGGGTCTGCATCAACAAAGGCAGTGTTATCACCCTAACAAATTGTACAGATACCATACAAGAAAAAGTCGGTGCATTTCAAAGTGAAGGTTTCGGTGAAGTCATCATCAATCCAAGTTTTTTAAAATCAAAACTTCCCACACTTTTAAAGTATGACGAGTCTCAAATACCAAGGCAAAGTAAAGGATACGATGAAAATATCATAGCCTTTTTACAAGCAAAAGAAGAAAATGAAAATGCCAAATTTGCTGTTTCGTCTCATGTGCAACAAGTCTTTAAAGATTTTACCGGGCCATCAAAGTCACAATGGGGACAGATAAGAGCTTTTGCTTCTGTGGCAAAAGATAAAGAAGATTTGACGCGTAAAATTGATGAGTATATTTCTCATGGTGTATCAAAAAAACAGTGGGAAAATAAAGATAGAAAACTTCTTAGTGAGATAGAAAAATCAAAGAATCCACTTGAATTTACAAAACTTCTTGCTATGACGGTCAGTAAACACACTAAAGGAGGCAAAGATGGGGAGTAATTATACTTTGCGATATGTAGCCAATATTGTATTTGAGGCTGCCACACCGCTAAAAGTAGGGAGTAGCGATATAGATATGCTTCAAGACAGTCCTATTCAAAAGGATTGGAATGAGCTTCCAATGGTTTTAGGAACTTCCATAGCTGGGGTGCTAAGAAAAGAGTTTGATGCGACATTTGCCAATGACATTTTTGGAGATGAAGATGGCAAAAAGAAAGACAATAAAGGCTCACGAGTCATCATTTCAAATGCGCTTCTGTGTGATAAAGATATGCAGGTTATTGAAAGACTCATGAGAGACAAAAATGAATTTTTGAAAATCTTTGAAAACCTTCCCATAAGAGAACACACAAAGATTACCTCCAAGGGGGTTGCCGATAGTGAAAATAGTGGTAAATTTGATGAAGAAGTGGTCTACAAGGGAACTCGTTTTAAATTTAGGATGGAATTAATCGCTGATGAAAATGATGAAGCCAACTGGAACAAACTCCTTCGTGTTATTAACTCTAACATATTTAGACTCGGAGGCGGCACGACTAAAGGGTTTGGAGATATTAAAATAGTGCGAGAATTGAGCAGTTATGGTGTATTTGCACTTGATTCCGAAGAGTACAGAGAGAAATCCTCTTCCCTGAACACGCCTTTTAGTACACCTTTTTCTAGTGATACAAATGAATCAGATCACTACACGCATTACACCCTAAACATCACACCCGATGACTTTTTCATGTTTGGAAGTGGGTTTGAGGACGATGATGCAGATATGACACCGGTGTTTGAACAAGTAGTGGACTATAGTACAGGAAATTTAAGCAGCGCACAAGTGCTCATCCCCGCCTCGTCCATAAAAGGTGCTGTAGCGCACAGAGTGGCGTTTCACTACAACACACAAATGCTTAAAGAAGGCAAAGACCACACGCAAGTGGGAGAAAAGAACAAAGCAGTCAAAGCCATATTTGGACACAAAAAAGAGCTGGCTGAAGATAAAAAAACAGAACTGGGTCAAAAAGGAAAACTACTCATCTCTGATTGCTTCAAAAAGACAAAAGCGCAAACCAAAACATTTGACCATGTCAGCATCGACCGATTTACGGGTGGGGGCATAGATGGAGCCTTGTTTCAGGAAAAAACAATAGCAAACGATAAAGAACCGTATGAGATAGAAATCTTGCTTGAAAAGAGTGTTGGAGAAGATGAAGTCAAAGCATTTGAGCAAGCGCTTAGAGACATTACAACAGGAATGCTTCCATTAGGTGGAGCAACTACAAAAGGTCATGGGGTGTTTAGCGGAACAGTTCTAAAAGAGGGAGAAAAACTATGAAAAAAGAAGATATCGTAAAGACTATCAATGAAAACTATAGAGAGTATGAAGGGTATGTGCAGTTCTCTCATCGTCCTATAGACATAGAGAAAGATGTTTTCAAGGATGGTAAAAAGGTTGAGATGGCAGATGAAAGCGGTTTTGTCTATGAAGCGCATTTTTGCAATGGTATGGAGTCGGTAGCCATCAGACAGGTCAATGACAACTGGTTGAAATCAATCACAGATATAAGCGAGGTAAAAAAAGAAGACAGGCAGACTTACTTTGCCAAAGGAGGCAATGTGGTCATGGCTCAGATATGGGAAGCAAAACCTGATACGCTTTGTGAAGGTATGCCGGTGATGGAGCTACAAAAAGTAGTCTTTGCAGGATTTGCAAAAGGAGGTCAAGCATGATAACCGCACCATACAACTTTGTACCGCTAAACAAAGAGGTTTTTTACCCCAACTGGAGTGAAGAAGTGAGCCATGATGTACCGTTTGAAGATGGGGAGAGTGGGGTGATTGAGGTAACCATTACGGCTAAGAGCCCTATCTTTATAAGAGACCATGAAAACCCCGAGCAGTTTTGCCAACACAATGGACAATACTAT
>DZBD01000117.1 GCA_022729795.1 Sulfuricurvum sp.
AACCATTCGGAAGGCTTTCTAGTCAAATCTATACTATTCCAGTTTATCGTACCGTCTGTGAGATCTGTTGTACCTGTAACTAAAGCTTTTAAAGCCATACCGCTGGCTCTCATTGTATAAAGAGGTCCCTGCATTACATAATCCGGACTATATACGGCATTATATTTTAAATCGCCAGATAAATCCGGAGTAATTGCAGTGATGTAACCTAAGTCATTAAGAATAGTATCTGATGCAATAGTATTCTCATCATTAGCACCACCATTGGCAGTATATGTAATAGTAATTGCTTGAACATCCGTTCCCGAGACTGTCAAACCAAGAGCTAAAGAACCATTACTAGAAGCTGTTGCAGTAAGGTTATTGTCAGCTAAATCCGTATTGATTTGAGTCACGTAACTACCCAATATAGTAGCTTCTGAAGTTAAATCAGGTGTAATTACAGTACCGGTAATTGTATTACCAAATACTGTCACAATATCAAAACGAACTCTATCGGCTACATCATCCGGAGTTTGAAGGGTACTTACCGTAACTAAATTATTAACCGCTTTTTCTGCCAAATAGTTCAGTGAATACACACCTTTTACCGCTCCCTTTGCCATATCTGAGTTTGTGGTGCTCACAGTCAAGTGATCACCGACCGTCTCAGCAATAGCAAAATCACTTCCACTTGCAGTATCTACTGCAAAAACAATTTTAGTTAAATCATTCGAAGGGGTACCGGCGCTGATAGCTCCAATGCCATCTATAACACCAGAAACTTGTAATGCTGTGGTTTGAGCTGCCGCAGGAATCGTTTGATTTGCTATCGTTGGATTAGTAATCGCTATCGTACCGTCCACCGCACTATCCGTATAGGCAAACACACGAGAAAAAGTGTGGTCTCTTAGGTAAAATGGAGAAGTTGAAGTCATTAATATCTTGTCTAAAGTTCCATCAAGATTTGTATCTATCTCGTAAGTAATTGTGTTGGCATCGGCTTCTAAAGCAGTTTCTGTTGCAGCATTAGTTGCACCGATAGCAAGTACTTGAGCAGTAGGAGTAGCTCCTGCAGTCACTTCAACTGAAGAACCTAGAGTTTTTGTTTGAATTGAATCAGTTACTCCGCCATGGAGTGCTTCAATAACCATAGCAAACTCGCCATATTTTGACATAACACCTACAGCATCAACATTCGTACCGTTTGGAGTGTCTCCTAATGTTACAGGGTTAAGAAGCATACCGCCTGCTAAAGTAGTTGCGGTATTGATATCGTCACCGGCAACCAAATCTATTAAGGTGAATTTCTTGTTAGAGATGAAAGCTATTTTACTGGCATCTACCGGAAAAGCTCTCAGGTTAAAAGTTTTTGGCATCGTACCTAGAGCTATCGCTTGGCTGATTGCACTGTTTGTCTTTTTGGCAACTGCCGCCATTGTATCAAGATTTGCTAAAGTAACTGTAACCGTATGGTTTCCTGATGCATCTGTCAGCGTAAAAGTACCTGCAGCTGTTGGAGTTACAGTAGCTATTATACCTGTAGAAGCGTTTCTTATCTCTTGTGCCGAGCTATCAAAAGAGATAAGATTCCAACCGTCTGCAATACCAGCTGTTGCATAATCAGTAGTAGTTATAACCGAACTGTCAAGTACGAAACCGGCCTTTTGACTATCAGCATCTGCTGTTGTACCATCACCATCCGCATCTATCTTACCCCAGTATCCCTTCCCCTTGGTAAAAGAGGAAAAATCATTTGTTGCAGGATTGTTTGCTCTGTCATAAATATCCCACTTTTTATTCTCAGCATCATAAGAGTAAAGTCTTAAAGTTTCGTTAGTCCACGCAGTTTGATAAACAGCTTGATCATATTGAGCCACTTCCGGAGGATTTCCAGTAAAGTCATAATCTATCGTATCTGCAATCGTGCGGAGTTCAACGCCGCTCGAGCCTTCGATACCGGTTATTGCAGTACCCACGGCAGGGTTGCTAAATGTATTGGCTGAATTAATCACTACAAAATATGCGATTGAACCTGCAACCTGGTATTCTAGTGTTCTTCCCTCTAAAGATGCCTTGTATGTGAAAGCAAAATCAGGTGCTCCGTCTGCCGGAACCGATGTATCAATATATATAGTTCTAAATGGCTCTGTTTCCGCCCATGTAACACCTGTTGTATTTAAACGAATTTCAATGCTCGTTGCACCCAATGCCTCAAGTCTACCGTAATCATGACCGCCAACGCTCAAGCCTGATGTATAAAGCTCATTTGAAGCAACATCCGTAATCGCTGTTGCAGCTGAATCAGCAACTGAAAATTCACCGGGAACCGAACTCACAACCCCATCGGTCTTAAACCCATTCACGCCAAACAGTACCCATCTGTTGTCGTTCGTCCCATCTGTTAGCGGAAGATACGCAGCAGTTAACGCCGTCGAAGAGATTGCCGCAGCCGCAGCAACACTCAAAATACTTTTTTTATAATTGCCCATTTTATTATCCTTTTTTATATTGTATTTCTATAAACTTTAGTACCTGTAACAGTACTATTAGCATCAATACCGTTGAGCTCATAGCGATAACATCCATAAAGATTATTACTATCCAATGGCGTTTTCACATATATCACCGTATCGTCATTTGTAGACCATGCCGTATCTACGGAGACTCTAAAATTATCTTCATAGATATTTATCATTTTCATAGTTCTTTGTGGTTTAAGTGTTGAATAGTAGAGCTTCACTTCTGTTTTAGCGATGTCATTATTATAAGGGTATTTGGAGTTTATTGCCACCCCGTACTCTTCATCCACCACACCGATAGGATCAAAGCTTGTATCTGCAATAACATTGGGCGTATACGTACCAACCATACATGCGAACGCATCTAAGATGGCTCCGTTTGTATCAAATATACTATCCGTAACTGTACCCGGAGTTGTATTATTATCATCCGTTGTACTATTGTTATCTGTTGTGTTGGTATCTGGATAGATTGGATTTGGATCTATTAAATCCAAGCCTATATCCACTCCACTACCGGTATCCGTAGTGCTCGCCGAATTTGACGATGTATCAACACCGCAAGAGCAAAGAAGCACTGTTAAGAAAATCAAAACTAATAACTTCAACACAACGGCAACTTTCACGGTTTTAAACTATTTGCTTGGCAACGCCGGTGGCGTACCTAGCTCATCGGAAATATTGTAAAGATTACTAGGTGTAGTCAACTCAGTCGTTTGTGCATCAACTTTTATATTAACCTCGTCATTGGTAGGAACAGCACTGTTATTACCGGTAACCGACGTAGCCCCACTACTATCCCCACATCCTGCCAACATTAACATTGCGATGCTCGCCAAAAGGAAAATTCCTTTTTTCATTTTAACTCCTTTTAAATTGAAAATTGTCTCATTTCTACATATCGGCAGCATGAAAAATTTTTAAACATAAACATACAAGAACTGTAAATTCGACCAAATGAACTCATCAATTGCCATAATCAAGCAATGTGTGTTCAAAAAAATAATAATGCGGTATTTATCGGTAAAGATTATTCTGTTGCATTTGATTATGCACGGATTTCAAACAAGAATAAGAAAAATCTTATTCTGGCATGTGGAGATGTTTCCACATGCCAAGCCGCTTAGCTGTATTTGGTATTAGGCTAAATAACTCTCGCAAATCTGTCAAGACAATGCAGCTCTTTTTTACAGAAAAAACTAGAGCTGTCTTGCATCGCTCCCAAAAGTTCTTCTGCAGTTTCTCCATCTGCGGGATAACTTAGCAAAAAAGCATTTAAATATTTGGCAAAAAACTCATCAAACATGTTTTTAACAATCTCCGCACCGTATTTATCCGTATAAGGCAGCACAAAAAAGTAATCTTTTTCATGGTTGACAATCGAATCGGAACCTCTAAGAATCTCTGTTAAAGAGTTTGCAATCACATCGTCGTCTATGCCATCCAAATCACAATACAAGAGCGTAAAACTCTCAGCACGATTTTCGTCAAGTCTCTCAGATATACCTATATTCAAACTCAAAAGTTGTTTAAAATCATTAAACGAAAAATGTATTCCCGCCATAAATTACCCCTTAAAATTAATTGTAGATAGTATATCTAATAAAATAAAAAATCATTAAAGTGTATAAGCTCCAATAGCATCTCTTGTTTCAAAAGGTGAAGCTTTGAACTCTAAATCATCAAAAGTGAGAGTATAAAGTGAATCGGCAGAACTCTTGCAATATGTCAAAACTATTTTGGCAGCCAATTCTTTGTCTGAATCACTTGCATTTTTACTCAGCATGGCATGTGGACCTGTAAGTCCTACCGTTCTCACATGATAGTATTTATCATTGTTAATATTTTGGAGATGCTCGTTCTCTTCTTTATTTCTTCCCACCACAAGCTTCGCACCCTCACCCAAACGCAGGTGGCGACCATACTTCATAAGTACAATATCCCTTACTTCGAATGTGTCATATTTTATAAAGTCTACCATTTTTTTAGCAAAATGCTCATCCGTCAAAAGGCAGCCCCCGCCAGGACTTTCAAAATCCTCAAGACCTGCTTCTTTTGCCAGCTCCATTTGCCTCTCGCGACCTCTTCCCGTAATCCCTTCAAGCTTTTCTCTATCCACCCAGCCACTAAGTTCGGCAATTGTCGGAGTCAGCATTTTTGCACTCATTGGACGAAGCAAAAGTCCATCGCAATTACTCTCATTTAAAACCGTTTGCAGGGCATCTTTGTTTTGGCTCATCGGTCGTTGCCCCATCACCTCACCGCTTATCAAAAAAGAAGCGCCCTCTGCTTCCATAATACGTTTTGCAACCGCAAACATTTTGGCATGACAATCAATACAGGGGTTGAAATTTTTTCCATAACCGTGTTTTGGGTCAAACAAAACATCTTGTAAATACTCACTTTGAATATCTATAATTCGAAGTTCCGCTCCCACTTGGTCGCACATACTTTGCATATGAGTCAATCTATCTTTTGTACTGCCAAAACCGGTGTTTATATTGACTGCTAAAACTTCTATCCCTTGGTCGCGTAGCAGTTTTATAGCCAAAGTAGAATCGAGTCCACCGCTAAAGAGTGCTATTGCTTTCATTCATAATCCTTATGTTAAGGCACAAGAGCTGCTAAGGGCTTAAGCCCCAAAAGCAACCAGTTCACCTCGTTTTAATGAAGCAATTTTACCACGAAACTTACGAATATAAAAAGCTTTTTCCTCAAAAGAAACAGAGGTTTGTATATTTACCTTTTTCAACTCCCTCTCATAATGCTTTGTTAAAAAAAATATTAACTCAGCCCTAAGCGCATCTTCATCTTTGAGCGTATGAATGTTATCGTCTACTAAAATTGCCATAAGTTGCGGAGCATCTCTGTGACCTTGAAGTGCCAAAATAAATTCTCTTGAGTGAAACTGTAAAAGAGAGGGGTCAAGCACATCCAGAATTTGGTCTATAAAATTTGGATGTTCTAAAACTGTTTTTATAAGGCTTAATTCCCACATATCTTTATGTCCACTCTTTTGAGTCAACACTAGATTTGGTTTAGCAGAAGTTTGGTTAGTAAGTTTGATATAAGAAGGGTTCACTCCCAAACGTTGTGCAAAATAACTTTTATATTTATCCTGAAGTATTGCGGAGAGCGTTTTGATATAAGCTATCCCTTCATGCATCGCTGCTTCTCTGGCTTTTGGGTCGCCCAGATTATAACTTGCTAATATCTCATCCAACACAAACTCTATAAATGGTTTAGGTGTTCTTATCATGTCGGAGAGCTCTTCTAAAGCCCCATTTTTTACCATATCTGCCGGGTCAAGCCCTGAACCGAAGATAATAACTCCCCCATCAAATCCGGAAGCACTTAAGAGTTTCGCAGCCTTGAGTGCTGCGGCACGTCCTGCTTTATCCCCGTCGTATGCCATAATAATTTTTGGCTCCCCTTTTCTTAAAAGCGGAAGATGTTCCAAAGTAAGTGCAGTACCCAAAGTGGCAACCGTATTTGTAAAGCCCGCCTGATGCAACATAATAACATCAAGATAACCTTCCGTTATAACAATCTCTTTTTGTTTGTAAATCTCTTGTTTTGCATAGTGGTATGCATACAAAAGACGTGATTTATTAAAAAATGGGGTCTCCGGAGAATTGACATATTTTGCCTGATGCCCCGTGATGGTTCTTCCCCCAAAACCGACAATACTGCCATTAGCAGAGTGGATAGGAAAAGTGATACGCTCTACAAATCTGGCGAAATATCTTCCGCTGTCTTGACCGACCACTCCCATGGTAAGAGCTTCGCTTATAGTAAACATTTGACTTTTGATATAGTTGACGGTTGCATTGGAGTCGGGAGCATAGCCGATACCGAACTTTTCTATACTGCTTTCGTAAATCCCTCTTTCTTTTAAATACAATGATGCCGTTTTATGAGAGACTAAAAGACTTTGGTACCATTCATTGATTTTTTCCATAAGCTGCGAGCGAGGTTTGTTTTGTTTGTTATCTGTATAACTAAGAGAAAAGTTGTGCGAGGAAGCGAGTTTTTCAAGCGCTTCGGGATAACTCAATTTTTCATATTCCATAACAAATTTAAGGCTATCTCCGCCCGCACCGCAGCCAAAACAGTGATATATTTGCTTGGAAGGACTCACAACAAAAGAGCCTGTTTTTTCATCATGAAACGGGCAAGGTGCCTTAAAATTTGCTCCGGCTTTTTTGAGCTCTATGTACGAACCTACAACATCAACAATATCAAGTCGTGCTTTTAAAGCTTCTATGGAATCTTGGGTAATCATGGTGAATTATACCTTTTTTATGATACAATCCCGTTTCCAAAAATTTTAAAGAAAGTGGGTGATGTGATATGCCAGGTATTATACTTCGCAGTGATGACAACTTTGATGCAGCTTACCGCCGTTTCAAGAAGCAGACTGACCGTAACTTAATAGTTACTGAAGCTCGTGCGCGCCGTTTCCACGAAACAGCAACTGAAAAGCTTAAGAAATTCAAAATTGCTTCCCGCAAAAAAATGCTTAAACGTCTTTATATGATGAGACGTTACGAATCACGCCTATAATGTAAGCCTTCGGGCTTATATTCTCCTATTCTACGGACTTACAAAGCTTTTTAAGTTTTCTTTTTGAAGCTCATTTCTACCCT
>DZBD01000118.1 GCA_022729795.1 Sulfuricurvum sp.
ATTTCTTCTTTAATTAATTTAAGTTGAAATAATTCATCAACACCGGCTGATGAAGAATATAAATCCAACATCTTATTTTAATTTTGATTTAATTGTTTTGGTCTTCTCTTCTCAAAGAACTTATAAAGTTAAAGCAAAAGTATGTGGTAAAAAAATTTTAACGATAACTTATAAAATATTCTGTCGGGATGAATCTAATTTGATAAAAATAAATAATAATATGGTAAAAGACCATAAAGAAGAGCCTCCGTAGCTAAAAAAAGGAAGTGGAATTCCCACAACCGGAGCCAAATCTATTGTCATTCCTATATTGATTGCAAAATGAAAAAATATAATTCCTGTTACACCATAGCCATAAAGCATACTAAATGGTGTCTTTTGCCTTTCTGCCATCACTAATAGTCGCCAAAAGAGAGCTATAAAAAGTAAAATTACTGAAGTTGTGCCCAAAAATCCCCATTCTTCGCCAACTGTACAAAAAATAAAATCGGTACTTTGCTCGGGTACGAATTTATATTTGGTTTGAGTACCTTGTAAAAATCCTTTACCTGTTAGACCTCCAGAACCAATGGCAATTTTCGACTGATTCACGTTGTACTCAATCCCCTTCGGATCATCTTTTTCGCCTAGCAAAACCAGAATTCTGTTTTGCTGATGCTCTCCCATGATATTATTAAATATATACTCTACAGAGAACAAGAATATTAGCGACATAAAAACAAAACCGAGCATCAATAATACAAAGCCTAGTTTTTTGCTATAAATCCAATAACCATAGATGATGGATGAAAATACAAAAGACAATGCCACAAGGTAATAAAGTTCTATCTTGATATCTACAAGTTTTATCATCACCCAGCTTAGTATTAATACAAGGGTAAATACCCCTAGAGCAATTGAAACTTCGGTAACTCTTCGAAAATTTATGGCACTTAATACTGATGCCAAAAATATTACAAAAAATGTTAGGGTAAGCGTACTAATTTTAAAGCTTGCCACAAATAATCCAACAAAAAAGATACCTAACAACAATATCCAACCCGGAAATCCATATCGGTATAATACTATCAATAAGGAAAAATAAACCAATGCCGAACCTAAATCATTTTGCATTATTATCAAAACAACTGGCAAAAACATAATTACCATCACCTTTAGCAAATCTTTTCTATCCGAAATATCAAAATTATAGGTACTCATTAATCTTGCCATTGCCAAGGCAGTGGCAAATTTGGCGAATTCGCCCGGCTGTATGCGAAAAGAACCTATTTCGAGCCATGCATTTGCTCCATTTATATCTCTGGCTATAAAAATTACTACAAATAGAATAATAATAAATATGCTATAAAAAACATAAGCAAAATAATAGTAGAATTTTGTTTCGATTAATAAAATAATAAAGGCAATAAGAATGGCTGCCATAATCCAAATTAACTGTTTACCATGCCTTAGGCTAAAATCAATTAATCCGGGCTGATCTTCAGTATATACAGCTGCATAAATATTTATCCAACCTAAAAATATCATCAAAACATAGATTAGTATTGTAATCCAGTCTAAATTTGCAATCCAGTTTCTGCTTTTTGCCAATTTTATTTTGTTTTATAGTTTATACTGGTATTTAATAACATAGTTTCCCATTGATGAACTGAAATTGAATCTCTTAGGTATTTTTCAATCAATAAAGATGCCAATGGAGCCGCAAAAGTAGAGCCAAATCCTGCATTCTCGATATACACAGAAATAGCAATTTTTGGGTTATCTTTTGGCGCAAAAGCAACAAAAATGGAATGATCTTTTCCATGGGGGTTTTCTGCCGTTCCTGTTTTCCCGCAAATATCCAGCCCTTGAACGTATGCATTTGCCGCCGTTCCTGCTTTCATAACCATTTCCATTCCTTTTATTATTTCCTCGAAATAAGCAGAATCAATGTCTATCGTATGCTTTTGTTTAAATTTTGAAGGAATCGTATCAAGGTCTTCTATATTTTTTATTAGATGAGGGGTATAATAATACCCTCGGTTTGCAATGGCCGCCGTCATGTTTACCATCTGTAATGGACTAAAACCTAATTCCCCTTGCCCTATGGACATAGAAATCAGTCTCAGTGGGGTCCATTTATCTTTACCGTAATATTTATCAAAATGAGATGCTTCAGGAATATATCCTCGTAGCTCCTGAGCTAAATCGGTACCCAAACGTTTCCCTAAGCCAAACTGCATCACATAATTTCGCCATTCGGTATACGATTCACCGATTGTCTGAAATTCCTTGTTTCTCAATATTCTGTCAAAAACATGGCAATAATATGCGTTACATGAGCCTTGTATGGAGTAGTAGAATTCAATGGAACCGTTATGGTGGCATCCCAAATGAAAACTTCCGACATTATATCCTCCGGCACAAGTAAAATGAGAGTGGGTTGTGATTACGTTTTCTTGTAATCCGATTAGCGCATTTACAAGTTTAAATGTTGAACCAGGCGGATATTGAGCCATTACTGCCCGATTAAAAAGTAAATTTGCCTCATCATTTCTCAGTTGAGTATAATTTGATGCTATATTTTTTCCAACAAGCAAATTTGGGTCATAAGCCGGGGATGAAATCAGACAGAGAATTTCTCCTGTAGAAGGCTCGATTGCTACAATGCTGCCTCTTTTATTTGCCATAAGCTGTTCGCCAAAAGTTTGCAATCGGGAGTCTATACTTAATACAATATTTTTCCCGCTAATGGCTGTTTCGTCCATTTCCCCATCTTTATAGCTACCACGTATCCTGTTTTTTGCATCTACAAGATATAATTTTCGTCCTTTTTTTCCCCGTAAAAGTACTTCGTAGGTTTTTTCAATTCCGGTAATACCAATATAATCGCCTTGCTTATAATATGCATCCTTTTCAATCATATTCTTATCTACCTCGCCTATATACCCCAATATATGGGCAGCACTAGAAAGCGGATAGTGCCGCAATGCACGTGTTTGAAGATAGAATCCGGGAAACATCCATTGCAATTCTTGAAATTTGGTAATTATGCTGTCCGGAATTTCTTTGTATACCATAGCCGGAATATAGGAACGTTTTTTGGCTTTGATAAATTCTTTGATAAATTGAATAGAGTCAAGTTGCAGTATTTCAATAAAATATGATGTATCAAAAGCAGTAACGTTCTCTGGAATCACCATTAAATCAAACGATGATTTATTCTCTACCATGAGTGCGCTATCTCTTGTGAATATTAATCCTCTGGTAGGAAATTCTATCACAACCCTTGTTGAATTACTCTCGGCAGTTGCTTTATATGATGGATCTAGCGCCTGTATAGAGAACAACCTAATAATAAAGATTATAGCGACAAAAACTATTGCCGAAATTACGACATAATATCGATTTGCGTATTCATTCATTATTTCAGGAAAAAAGCAAACTGTATCAACAAAATAATTACTATAGTATAGATACTTCCAAAAAATATTTTTAGCAAATCGCTTGCAAAATAGTTGAATGAAAATGAAACCAATAAGTAAAATGCTGCAGCAAAAACAAACACATTCATACTAATGTATTTTAAATACCAAGGAGTACCATAATATCCAACCCGTGGTAAGGTACCGTTTTCATAGCCATCATAAGGTGATAATACACTTAAGGTAAACGGACGCACGTAGGCAAGCAAAGTAGCAGCAGCTGTATTTACTCCAAGGGTATCATTAAAAATATCCAATAAGAGTCCGCTGAAAAATCCGGTTAGTAACAATAACCATTTGGGTGTTTCAAAGGGAAGCATTAAAATTATTGCGACATAAACAAATGGATAAATCTGGAGACTACTCAATTTCATGTTGTCGAACATAAATGCCTGTAAAAAAATAAAGACCAACAGGAGCGCCAAATGTATGATTAAATTTCTAAGCATATTTTCTATTCATTAACTTCATTATCAGACCCTTTATCTATATTTTTCTCGGGCTTCAAATCAAATTCTGTATCTTCTTCATTTCTTCGGTTCCTGAGCATTAATCGCAGCTTAGAAACAACACTTTCAATTTTCATTCTTGTTGCCCCCGGAGCTGCAAGCTTTGGTATATCTGAGAATAATGCCATTACGTCGCCCGAAGCATTTACAATTTTCAATTTAAATATTTCGCCTATCTTGCTTTCTTCATTATCAAACATCGATTTTTCGAATTCTTCGTAACCTGTTTTGATTGATGAAATATCGTTGTAAAAAAATTCGTTGGTCTCTTCGTAAGTTACACTGCCCGATAACCAATCAAAAACACAACCAAATACACTTACATAATTCTTTGTAAGAATCAGCACATCCACCGACCATGAAGTATATCTATATGCTCCGTCGTTTCCCCGTTTTCTGTAAATTCGCCCAAAATATCCCGGAACTTTCCAGTATAATGGAGTTGGTAATATGAGGTAACGCTCATCATCCAGGCGTTTTTTATCTATATCAAATCGTTCGAATGCTCTTGCTTTTACAATACTTTGCAAATCTTCTAGCAGCCAATTATCCATCTCCTGATCAGTCGGTCGGCTTTCATAACGAGCCAATTGCGCTAAGTAAGGCTTATTCCATTCTTTTAAAAAATATATACCGGCTAATATGGCAACAATGCCAAACGGAATTAATGGAAATGATAAAAAGCCGATAAGCATACCGATAAGTAATAAAAAACTAATCCCAAACATGATGATAGCAATGTAATACAATCCTTTTTTCTCGGGCTCGGAAGGTCTTTCTAAATAGAAATAATTATTTATCTGTATGCTTTTCATTTATCTTATTTATTAGCAGATCGTTGCAAAAATGCTAGTTGATACTCTATTGTCGATATTTTTGATTGTGCATCTTCCTTTTTCTTCTTCTCAATGGCCACAACGCTTTCTGGTGCATTTGAAACAAAACGTTCGTTATTCAGTTTCTTATCTACCGAAACCATAAATCCCTGATAATAGAGCAATTCTTCTTTCAGTTTAACAATCTCATCTTCTACGTTTATCAATTCATTCAATGGCACAAAATATTCGTCTGCCATTACACGAAATGATAAGGCATTTTCAACCGATTCTGAAACCATTTCAATTGTCTCCAGATTCGACATCTTCTTTATTGAACTAATCAACTGATTTTGATAGCTTTGCTTCGCTTTCACAAATAATTTTAGTGCTTCTTTTGCTGCAATACTTTTTTCTTTCCTGATTCGCCTTAATTCTGAAACAATCTGAGATGCAATTTCAAAATCGTCAAGTATCAATTTATCTATTTTTCCTATTTCCGGATAATTGCTTATACTGATACTCTTTCTATTATCAGATGAATCCAATTGCCACCAAATCTCCTCGCTTATGTATGGCATAAATGGATGCAACAACTGCACCAGGCGTTCAAAGAAGTTAATAGTTGCGCTGTAGGTTTTTGCATCTATTGATTCTCCAAAAGCAGGCTTTATCCACTCGAGATACCAACCGGAAAAATCATCCCAAAATATTTTATACAAATTCATTAATACTTCCGATAATTTGAACGAATCGTAAAGTTGATTTGTTTGAATTATCGTTTCGTTTAGCTTAGACTCGAACCATTCAATTGCTTTTTGTGCATGCTCAGGCTGATCGAGAAGAGAATCAATATTCCAGCTTTTTGTTAAACGAAAAGCATTCCATATTTTGTTGGCAAAATTTCGCCCCTGTTCCGGAAGTGGATATCCTTCTTCTCTGGTTTTTGAATTTACCTGAATATCAAACAATAAATCGTTTCCTGCTGGAGAACACAAAAGCATGCCTACTCTTACAGCATCAGCACCATACCTTTCTATAAGCATAAGGGGGTCGGGCGAATTACCCAAAGATTTCGACATCTTACGCCCCGCTCCATCTCTAACTATTCCAGTAAAATATACATTTTTAAATGGCATTTTTCCTGCATACTCATATCCAGCAATTATCATTCGGGCAACCCAAAAGAAAATTATCTCAGGAGCAGTAACCAAATCGTTTGTTGGGTAATAATAAGTATACTCTTTGTTTGCCGGATTATTAATTCCATCAAATACCGAAATTGGCCATAGCCAAGATGAAAACCATGTATCCAATACATCTTCGTCCTGATGCAGATCGTCCGATTTTAACGAATAATTGCCTGTTTTCTCCTTTGCTAATTTTAGCGCATCTTCTAATGATTCGGCAACAACAAAATCGTTGCTATGCTGAATGTAATAGGCTGGAATGCGATGCCCCCACCATAACTGACGAGAAATATTCCAATCTTGTATATTTTCCATCCAGTGCCTGTAAATATTCTTAAATTTTGCAGGATGAAACAAAATCTCGTCATTCAATACAGCATCCAAAGCAGGTTTGGCCAATTCTTTCATATTCACAAACCACTGTACCGATAATTTGGGCTCAATTGCCACATGGGTTCGCTCGCTAAAACCAACCTTATTTAAATAATTTTCAATTTTTTCTAAATTCCCGCTATTACTTAAGTCTTCAACAATTTCATGGCGAACATCAAACCTGTCTTTTCCAATATATAACTGGGCATTTTCGTTTAATGTACCGTCGTTATTTAGTATATCAATACTCTCTAGCTGGTGCTTTTGGCCTATATGATAATCGTTGATATCGTGTGCCGGCGTTATCTTTAAACATCCTGTTCCAAATTCTATATCAACGTATTCGTCTTCGATAATCGGAATAACTCTATTAATGAGCGGAACAATAACTTTTTTTCCTTTCAGATGTTTAAATCGTTCATCATTCGGATTTACACAAACAGCGGTATCACCCAGAATAGTTTCAGGCCTTGTTGTTGCAATCACAACAAATTCTGAAGCAGAACCATCCAAGAAATACTTCAAATAGTATAGTTTTGAATTTTCTTCTCTATAAACAACCTCTTCGTCAGAAATAGCAGTTTTTGCAGAGGGATCCCAATTTACCATTTTTACTCCCCGGTAAATAAAGCCCTTTTGGTATAAATCAATAAAAACTTTGATAACACTCTGGCTAAGGTCGTTGTCCATTGTAAATTTTGTTCTGTCCCAATCGCACGAGGCACCTAGTTTTTTTAACTGTTCCAAAATAAT
>DZBD01000022.1 GCA_022729795.1 Sulfuricurvum sp.
AAATGGACTTACTTGATATATCAGAATTTCATATTTTATTTGAAAGAATCCATCCCTTTGCCGATGGCAATGGAAGAGTGGGAAGATTGATAATGGCATATCAAGCTATTCAAAATAATATTGTCCCACCACTTATTAAAAACGAACAAGACTATGCTAATACGCTTAGCTTAATTGCTAACAAAACATAGTAGCCAATAAATTACCTAGCGGCAGTTTATTGGCTATATTCATTTAGCGTATGCATAGTTAGCTGTATTTGGTATTAAAGATAAATCCTAGCATAATTATCCCAGTTTATCCGGAAATTTACTCATAAACTTTTGAAGCTTTGGTGCAATAACGAACTGGCAATAACCCTGAGAACTATTGAGATTATAGTAGTTTTGGTGATACGATTCTGCCGGATAAACAGCTCCGAGCAGGCTTACCTCTGTCGCTATCTCCTCTGCAAACTCTTTTTGCGCTTTTGCAATAGCACCCGCAATAATCTCTCTTTGCTCCTCATTCTCATAATACACAACCGAGCGGTATTGCGTCCCTTTGTCTGCACCCTGTCTGTTAAGGGTGGTAGGATTATGGATTACAAAAAATATTTCCAAAAGTTCTTCTAGGCTTATCACATCCCCGTCGTACGCAATGTCCACTATCTCCGCATGTCCCGTGGCTCCTGAACAGATGTTCTCATAGGTAGGATTGGCTCTTGCTCCGCCCGTGTAGCCGCTCACTACGGACAACACACCTTTAACATTCAAATAAACCGCCTCAGTACACCAAAAACATCCGCCACCCAAAACTAATCTTTCTTTTTTCATCCTATCTCCTGCTAATTTTCTAAAAGTATTCCACAATAGCCTTGTAGTTTCTCACTCAAAACTCTTTAAAAAGTTAAGCTTAGAGATGTTTAAGCAGCAGGGCTTCATACATTTTTTGCATCAGTGGCGTTGCAACACCACTTTTTTTCCCCTCTCTTACGACGTAACCCGTAAGTGTTTCCAGCTCATCTCTTTTTTTGTTCTTAAAATCCAAATGCATAGAGGTAGAGGATTCGTAAGGGAGGCTTTTTGCAATATCGAGAGCCTTTTGCACCTCCTCTTGAATCTCTATATTCTTGGCATGTGCAAGTTCTGCTATCTCCGACAAAAGCGCTCTTACCTCTTCAAAATGCTTCTCGTAAACAGAGCCGATTGTCTTGTCATAAAAAGAGGTAGCCGTGGCAAAAGCACAAATAAAAATATACTTTTTCCAAATTGCCTTTTGGATATCTTCTTCTATTTTAGCACGCAAAGAAGCTGCATCAAAAACCGATTTTAAAACTTTTGCCTCCTCTCTCAGTCCTCCAAACACAAGAGCAAATACATTTCCCATCTTTCTGATAACTCCGGGAGATTCTTGGTGCGAGAGAATATACACACAGCCGTCTAACACTTTGCAATCACTGAGTGCCCTGAGTTCATCCCCATGTTCTACCCCGTTTGCAAGACTGAGAATAATCGTGTCGGAATCCAAATGTGTACGAATCGCTTCGTAGGAGCTTTTCAAATCATAACTTTTGACACAAAAAAGGACGATATCAAAATGCCCCTCAGCCTTCTTAAGAGTTGTTGCTTCCATTTCCACATGCCAAGTGTTGTCATCTTCAACAATTGTTATCCCCTCTTTTTGTATCTTTGCGAGATGCTCACCCCTTGCAAATCCTACAATTTCATGGGAAGTTTTTGCTAAATTTGCCGCAATATACCCACCGACTCCGCCAAGACCGACTACTGCTATTCTCATATGAACCCCTTAATTCCCTTCTTTAATGAAGTATTATATAATACATAAAGTTATAAAAGCGGATAAATCCGACAAGAAGAAGGAGAAAGAATGTGTGCAGTTTTTGGAATAATAGGGGAATATGATGAGGAAAAAGCCAAACATGCCTTGTCTCTTCTTGCACACAGGGGACCTGATTATTGTGGGATTATTCAAAAACAAAACCTCTTTTTCGCACACCAAAGACTCAGCATCTTAGACATGAACGAACGTTCACACCAGCCCATAAGAGATGAAAAAATCTTACTCTCTTTTAACGGAGAGATTTATAACTTCAAAGAACTCAAAGAAGAGTTGGCATGTGGATTTGCATTTAAAACCCAAAGCGATAGCGAGGTTATCATCGCCGCGTATCTGAAATGGGGCGTAGATTTTGTAAGCCATCTGCGCGGAATGTTTGCCATTGCTCTGCTTGACGACCAAACGCTCTACCTCTTTCGTGACAGACTCGGCAAAAAGCCCCTCTTTTATATAGATGGCAAAAGCTTTATTTTCAGCTCCGAAATCAAAGGGCTGACACCGTTTTTAAACAAACATGAACTCAACAACGATGCGCTTATGAGTTATCTCTCTTTTTTGGCTCCCACGCCTCCGCATACATTTTTTAAGGGTATCCATAAGCTGGCATGTGGAGAGTATTTGACTTTAAAAAATTCTCATGTGGAGATAAAAAAATATTTCGATTTGCTCGATACGAAACCCAACATTATTACAGACAAAAACGAAGCAATCCACATGCTGGAAAATCTATTGCAAGAGTCTATAAATCTCCGACTCGACGCAGATGTGCCGATGGCTTCGCTTCTCTCAGGAGGCATCGACAGTGCAACGCTTAACTACTACGCAAAAAAAAGAGGGGTTCATCTTCACACCTACACTCTGGGCTACAAAGAGTTTGCCAAATATGACGAACGCAAAAATGCAAAAGAGAGTGCGGATTTTCTAGGTCTAAACAACACACAGGTAGAAATTACGCAGGATGATTTTATCTCGGCATGTGGAACTGTTTTTGATACACTCGATGAACCGCTCAACGACCCTGCGGCAATTCCGCTCTATCTTCTGTTTGAACGTATTCAAAAAGATGGATACAAAGTGGTGATGAGCGGTGAGGGGAGCGATGAACTTTTCTTGGGTTATCGACAATATTTTGAGTATCTCGACATTGAAAAAGCTTCAACTCTGGCGCACAAAAACTGGCTCAAAAAATATTTTCGTGCAAACTTTTCCATGAACCGTGAATGGGAGTGGTACAAACGTATTTTTGACGATACGCTTCTGTTTCGCACCTCGGGAGAGAAATTCACCGACCTTCAAAAAAACAAACTGATGCGCGCAAATGTGAGAGGCAACGAGTCGCTCAAATATCTCCAACAATATAGAGATAGATTTGAGGCTTCAGCCCACTCGGATGAGAGTATCTGGTACAGCTATATCGATTTGAACCTCTTTCAGGCAGAGCATTTTCTGACCAAACTCGACCGTGTCAGCATGGCGCACGGCGTTGAATCACGCACCCCGTTTTTGGACCATAAGTTGGCATGTGGAATCTTCAGCATCGACCCGAAACTCCGCTACGAAGAGGGTGTAACCAAGTCGCTTTTAAAAGAGATTATGAAAGACAAACTGGATGATAAAATCCTAAAACGAAAGAAAAAAGGGTTCGCAAACCCTTACATGGAGTACCTCATAAACTCCAAACAAATAGAGCTCATCAAAGAGGTGAACGCCCAAACGGGAATGTTCAAACCAAAAGAGTTGGACGAATATATCGCCACCGCCTCAAAAGGGAGTTTCAAACAGCATCTTTGGGGGTTGTATGTTCTCTCTGTTTGGCTGAAGAAGTGGATGTTGTAATAAAAAAATTTTGCAAAATTTTCATCATGATAAACCCTCAAGTTTTATTTTATTTCCTATACTCTGCTACAATCATTTTTATCTACTTCACGAAGGATTTTTATGAAAAAGTTGCTATTTACAAGTTCAGTTTTTTTGCTTCTACTCGCAATTACAAACGCGCCTGCTTCAGGGATGAAATGCGGTGACGGGAAGTGCGGAAGTGCTATGATGGCGGAGCCGCAAGATATAAATAAGAGCCTCCCCCAAGATACAAATACAACCATCAAAAGCCGAAAATGAGTAAATATATCTATTTTGGCGAAATCGTAGCACCTTACGATGTGAGAGTTCTCAACGAACGCGAAGCAAGAGCGGGAGCCGGAATCCTCTTTTTGTTCGCAGTGACATCGTTTATGAACTCCTATCTTTTACATGAATTTATCTTTACACAAATATTCGTCACGGTATTTATGATAGATTTTATCATCCGCATTTTTATCAATCCCAAGTTTGCTCCGAGTCTGCTTTTAGGACGCGTCATGGTGCAAAATCAGATACCGGAATATGTCGCAGCACCGCAAAAAAGATGGGCGTGGTTTATCGGTCTGTATCTCTCTATCATCATGTTTTTGCTCATCGTTGTTTTTAATGTGATGACGCCGATTAAAATCTTTATCTGTCTTCTTTGTCTTTTGCTTCTTTTTTCAGAGGCGGCTTTTGGGATATGTGTGGGGTGCAAAATTTTTAACATACTCTACAAAGAAAACCCGAAACTTTGCCCCGGCGGAGTGTGTGAGATACGAGAAAAAGATGAGATTCAAAAAATTTCATCCTTGCAAAAAACGATTATTTTCCTCTTTATCGCTACTGTTTCACTGGCTACTTATCAATTGGCATTTCATAAGCCTGAGATAGAAATCAAAGAAATCAAAGAGCTTAAAAGTGCTAAATGCGGGAGCGGAAAATGCGAAAGCGGAAAATGCGGTGGAGCAAAATAAAACAAATGGCTACACTTGAGACTCTCTCGTAGAATTTTTTTACAAGGCTCATTGCTCGGCATTGGCGTTTTGATTTTTTATAAATCGGATATACTCGGAGCAGTCTCACCCATGCAAACCATAGCTCTCGTGCAAGAGGATCTGTTTCCACATGCCAAGAACTTGGGCGTAAACACACAGAAGTATTTAACGCTCATTCTCAACCATTCAAAAGTCACTACCCAAGAAAAAAGTTTTTTGAGAAACGGCGTACAGTGGCTCAACGAAGAGGCACTTTTGCTTCACAAAAAAATGTATGTTCGTCTCGCAGAAGATGAGAGACAGAGCGTTCTTCTAAGCATTTCCAAACAAAAATGGGGTAAACAATGGATAGATAAAATGCTCACATTTATCATGGAAGCATCTTTAAGTGATCAAATTTATGGCGTAAATCCTAACTCCGCCACAGCAAAATGGCTGGGCTTCGAGGCAGGATTTCCTCGCCCAAAAGAGGCGTATCTATGATGTACGATGTTTGCGTTATCGGAAGCGGTGCAGGGGGCGCACCCGTGGCGTATGAGCTGAGCCGTGCAGGATTTCGTGTAATTGTACTTGAAAAAGGCAAATATTACAGAGATGTGGATTTTAACAAAGATGAGCTAGCGGTGTGTCGGCGTGAACTCTTCACTCCAAATTTGGCTGATGAAGGGCATGTTATCAACTTCATAACCCAAGATGGCTCAAAAACTCGGCATGTGGGAAGCGAGGAGAATTGGAGCTTTTGGAATGGCTCGATGGTCGGCGGTTCGACGAATCTTATGAGCGGATATTTTCACCGCATGAAACCAAATGATTTTAGACTTCTCTCCGTTTATGGGGCAAAAGAGGGTGCAAATATCGCTGACTGGGCTATCGGCTACGAAGAGTTAGAGCCGTACTACGAAAAAGTGGAGCGAATTATCGGAGTCTCGGGCGAAGTTGTCAAACACAAATTTTTAGAGCCAAGAAGCACTCCAAACTTTCCACATGCCAAACTTGCCGAAAATGGTGTCACCAAGTGGTTTGACTCGGCATGTGGAAGATTAAGTTATGAGAGTATTCCAACTCCAAGAGCGATACTTCCACATGCCGGCAAGGGCAGAAACGGTTGTTCCTACTCAAACTTTTGCGGAAGTTATGGCTGTGCAACGGGTGCAAAAGGGAGTGCAAGAGCGGCACTGCTGCAAATATGTGATGCCAAAATTGTGAGTGAAGCTTTTGTGTATAACTTAGAGAGCGATGCAAAAAAGATTACAAAAGCACATTATTACGACAAAAATCTCATTCCACATGCCATAGAGGCGAAAATCTTTGTGTTAGCCGCTCAAGCCATAGAGAGTTCCCGTCTGCTGCTTAATTCCAAAAACAGCTACTTTCCAAATGGCATCGCAAACAACTCCAATCAAGTCGGCAAAAATCTCATTTTCTCAGCCGGGGGAGGTGGTTCTGGGCGATTTTTGTTTGAGAATTTATCAGAGCTACAACAAAAAGAGTTGATGCAAACAGGAGTATTTTTTAACCGCTCTTTGCAACAGTGGTACGAGTATGAAGTATCCGAAGTAAAACAAAAAGGGGGGACAATCGACTTCTTGTTTGAGCATCAAAATATCATTCCAAGAGTCAAAAAAGCGTTTTATGATGAGGCGGGCAATATCCTCTGGGGTGAAGCCCTGAAGAAAAAAATTCATAAACAACTCACTACTTCAAGAGTGCTTTCGTTTGAGGTTTTTAACGATTGGCTTCCATCTGACAACTGTTTTGTGAGCGTCGATGAAGAGGTAAAAGACAAGTTCCACATGCCGGTGGGTGTGATAAATATTTTTGGGCATCCACATGATTTGGAGGTGGGTGAGTTTTTGGCACAAAAAGCGGTGGAGGTTTTAAAAGAGATGGGAGCAGAGGAGATTCGCTCCAATATCTCCTCCGCGCCACCGCCCAATTTGGTTGCAGGGGGATGCAGATTCGGCGATAATCCGCAGACTTCGGTGCTTGACAAAAACTGCAAAGCTCATGAGCTGGACAATCTTTATGTCACAGATGCCTCATTTATGCCCACAGGCGGGAGTGTTCCCTACACATGGACGATTTACGCCAACGCTTTTCGTGTGGCAGAGCTTATAAAAAAACAGTGGGAAGTATAGCCTTAGCCCCTCATCTTTTGTATCTCTGCATCAAAAAACTGTTCTAGTATCTCTCTTTTTTCTTTATCTAAAACAGCATTTTCGTGCATCAAGAGATATTCACTTTTGGGCATCATTCCGTTGTTGATAACTTGTTTCGCACGCGTAAGACGTGTAAGTTTTACTTGTGCATCTATATTTTCCCAGTTTGAAAAATTAAGTGCATGACGCCCGCTTTTAATATTACTTGCAACTATCCAAGACATCGGAGCGACATTCTGATACCAAGGGTATTTTGTTTCATTTGAATGGCAGTCGTAACATGAAGTTTTTAATACGTTCATAGCCTGCTTATCGGCACTAAGTGCCAAGGTCTCATCCACTTTTGGATTTTGAAAATCGGGTCTTATAAACTGCATTGCAATCACAATGCCTACAACCCAAAAGAGTATTTTTTTCATTTTTTACCTCATTTTTTTTAAGATGCGAGTGTAGCATTCTATCCTTAACACAAGGTCGGCAAATCTCTTTGTAAAGAGTTCCGTATTATCATTCAAAAAGCGCTGTGAATATGTTAAAATCCCGCACTTCAAAGGATATAAATTGATACGCAAAGTGAAAAAATATACAACTACAAACACCCTTGTTTTCATAGGAATAGTTCTTGGTGGCTTCTTTGGAAGTTTGTTCCCAGAACTTGCATTGGAGCAAAAAATAATCGGTCAAGTTTTTGTGTCTTTTTTAAAAATGCTTGTAGTGCCGCTGGTATTTGCCAGTGTTTATATCGCTATTTTAGGCTTGGGTTCTCTTGAAAATCTAAAAAAAATCGGACTCAAAACTATAGGACTTTATATTCTCACCACAGCTTTAGCGACATTTTCTGCCATCATTGCTATGCACCTGCTTCACATAGGAGAAGTTCTCGATAGCGAGACTCTTAGTTTTACAAAAGCAAGTCAGGTTATCCCTTTTTCTTTACAAAACATGATTTTGAGCTTTATCCCTACCAATATTTTTGCAGCACTCAGTGATGGCTCTATGATGCAGATTATACTCTTTGCCATCTTGTTTGGCGTTGCTTCACTTTATCTCAAGCCCTCCGAGCAAGAACCTATGTTTCGCTTTTTCAACGCAGTGTCCGAAGCGATGCTGAAGATGGCGGAATGGGTAATACGTATGACTCCCTTGGGCGTTTTTAGCCTTATCTCTTATGTTGTAGCCGAGCAGGGATTAGATGTTGTCGTGGATTTATGGAAATATATAGTTGTCGTTATCGGGGCGATACTCTTTCATGCACTTATAACCTTGCCGGCTCTGTTTTACTTTTATACAGGTCTCAACCCCTATAAATATCTCTCAGATGTCAGAGAAGCCCCTATTATGGCTTTTGCTACGGCAAGTTCAGCAGCGACACTGCCGGTTTCTATGAGAGTGTGTGAGGAGATGGGAGGTGTTAGCAAAAAAACCACCTCTTTTGTTCTTCCACTGGGGGCAACCGTATCCATGGATGGAACGGCGGCATATCTCAGCATAGCTGTTTTATACATTGCAAATCTGGCGGGAGTTGCTCTGAGTTTTGGGGATCAGGTTCTTTTGGGCATTACGGTTGTAGCTCTTAGTGTGGGTGTTGCGGCACTTCCTAGTGCTTCTTTGGTCATGATGGCTGTGCTTCTTAATCAGTTTGGACTGCCTATTGAATATATGGCTCTTATTATTGCCGTGGACAGAATATTGGATATGTGTAGAACATCGCTTAATGTCACCTCCGACCTTATGGTTGCCAAGATTGTAGATCACTTTGAAAAATAACTACCGATATGCCCTTCTCTTGGCGATGTTTTTGTGGGGCGGCGGCTGGAGTGCTTTAAAAATTCTCACCTACGAGCTCCCTATGGAGGTGATTGTTTTTTGGAGATTTTTTCTTATGAGCCTTGCGTTTTTGCCGATACTCTACCTCTTTAAACAGCCGATAAAACTCAATAGCACAAATGTAAAATATATTGCGGCAAGTTCCGTACTCAATATAACTTTTATGATATTCTCGTTTTTAGGGATAAAATACGGGTATGCAGGCGCGGGAAGCGTTATTATTACGACGATAAGCCCCGTGATGACCTTTCTTTTGGTGGCGATTTTGTTCAAAAAAAGACTCCGAAATATCCAATATTTCGGTCTATTTATTGGGGTTGTGGGTGGATTTATCCTTTTGCAGCTTGGAGACATTTCCCTCTTTTTCAACGGCTCCAATATCTACTTTTTGTTATGTGCCCTCACTTGGGCAGGAGTGACGGTTCTTGCACAGCATTCTAGCAAACATATTCATCCCGTTCACTATAGTTTTTTTATCTCTGTCATAGCAACAATGAGCTCTTTTATCTATGCCTATAGTTCCCCTCTTTTGAGTGTATTTACACAAGGTTTGGATTTTTGGATAGCACTCATCTATCTCGCCGTTTTGGGACAAACAGTAGCGACGACAATATTTTTTATGGCTTCAGGGAAACTTGGCAGCGAAAAAACAAGCTCTTTTATGTTTTTGGTTCCCATTTTTGCCCTCTTAAGTGCATGGATTGTTTTGGATGAGCCGATGCAAATGCATATTATTATTGGAGGCATTATTAGTTTAATTGCTGTTTATTTCATAAACAAAAAGTCTTTTACATAAGATTAATATAAAATTAACATAATCAAGTGTAATATTTCTCATCAATCAAATTTATATGAAGAGGTTTTTATGAAACATATTCTCATCCTAGGAGGAGGGTTTGCCGGTCTTGAAGCTGCAATCTATTTCAAGAAGGAAAATTATAACGTTACACTCGTAAGTGAACGGGACTATTTTTATATCTATCCTACTTCCATCTGGATTCCAACAAGAGAGTGCGAATTTAGCGATATTTGTGTCGATTTGAATCTCTTAAAAAATACTCACGGGTTTCATCTCATTGTTGATTCTATTACAAATATCAATGCAAAAGAAAATAAAATCACTCTCCAAAGCGGAACGGTTTTAGAAGAATATGACTACTTAGTTATCGCTATGGGTGCTGCAAAAATGAAGCACAAAGGGATAGAAAATACCCTCTCTATCTGTGGAGCACCTGAGCAATCACTGCTTATTCGAGATAAAGTAGACGCACTCATCGCAAAAGGGAGCGGTAAAATTTGTTTTGGTTTTGGAGGTAATCCTAATGATTCCTCTGCCGTACGCGGTGGCCCGGGTTTTGAACTACTCTTTAATGTGCACAATCTTTTAAAGAAAAAAGGGATTCGAGACAAGTACGAGCTTACTTTTTTCGCACCCATGGCAGAGCCCGGCAAAAGGATGGGACCCCAAGCACTCAAAATGATGGATTTAATGTTTAATAAACTAAGTATTAAACAACATTTTGGGAAAAAAATAAAAGAGTTTCAAGAAGCTGCAATTATTTTTGAGGATGATACCCGACTTGAGTCTGATTTTACTATGTTTATTCCTGCCGGTGACGGTCACACTGTAATAAAAAATTCAGATTTGCCGACAAATGCGGCAGGATTCATAACAATAGACGATTACTGTAGAGTATTATTTGACGACAAACAAAACCACATGCCGACAAATATCTATGCAATCGGAGATATAGCCGCACTTGAGGGCTACGACTGGAGAGCAAAACAAGGGCATATCGCCGAAGTAATGGCAAAAAATACCGTACATAATATCAAACAAAGAGACTTAAACGGTTCCGACTTTAAAGGCTACCAAGAGCACTTAAATATTTTATGCGTCATGGACAGCGGAGACGGAGCTGCCTTTGTTTATAGAGACGAAAAAAGAGCTTTCATGATACCCATGCCTATCTTTGGTCACTGGCTCAAAAAAGGGTGGGGAGCGTACTGCAGACATTCCAAACTTGGAAATATCCCAAGAATTCCGGGGATGTAAAGCTTCGGGTTAAGAGCTTTGCTCTTTCCTTTTTTGTTTCATTTTTCGTTTTGCAAGCTCTCTCATATCTTCACTCGTATCGCTCTCATCAACAATTTCAAGACCTAAAACTGTCTCAATACAGTCTTCCAATGTTATGATTCCGTCTATCTGGTCATAGTTATCTTTAACTAAAAACATATGTTCTTTTTTGGCAATAAAAAGATCAAGCACCTTAGAAACAGGAATATTTTCATTAATTGAAAAAATATCTTTTTTTATAGAAGCCAAGCTCACGCTATCATCTTTAAAAGCCTGTTTAAATATCTTTTTTGTTAATACTATTCCCGTCACATCTTCAAAGGAATGATTATATACGGGTATACGAGAAAATTTAAAAATAGCACCTTTTGTTTCAATTACCTCTTTGATACTCATACTCTCATCAAGAGCAAAAACGACGCTTCTTGGCGTAGAAACATCACCTGCTTTTATCTTACTAAGATTTAAAATATTTTCAATAAAATCCGATTCTTTTTCATCTATAACCCCATGGTCTTCACTTAAATACATACTCTCTAAAAGTTCCTCTTTTGTTAAAGTATGGGCGTTATCTTTTCCTTTTGAGATTCTATTCGTTACAAAAAGGGTACTAAGTATAATCGGGTAGGTTATCCAGATAAAGATTCTAATAATCTGCGCAGCAGTTGGGGCTAACTGCTTCCAATAAAGTGCGCCTATGGTTTTAGGGATAATCTCTGAAAAAAATAAAATTACAAATGTCAAGACAATGGACACATAAACAACAGCCGCCTCTCCAAAAAGTATGGAGGCTTGTGCCCCGACTGCCGTTGCACCCAAGGTATTTGCAATTGTATTGAGGATTAAAATAGATGCGATGGATTTATTTATATTTTGTTTGTGGTGTTTAAGAAGTTTGCCAAGCTCCGGCTTATCTTTTTCAAGGACCGAAATATAAGACATATTCACCGATAAAAGTACCGATTCTAAGATAGAACATAAAAATGAAACACTAACCGACATTAAAAAAAAGAGTATTAACAAATCCATTAAATTTTGATTATCCTTTATAATACAAAAAACCTGCAACATCAATAGCTATAGAGATAAGTGCGGCAAAAATATAAATAATCTGGCATGTAGATATTATCCACATGCCCATTTGAATTCGCATTATACACTACTATAGAAACGAAGCAGGTCGATTGGTTGGTAATAAATAGTATATAATGCCAAACTAACTAACATACTAGGAAATAGAATGCAATCTTTGAATTCTAATAACGGCTGCTCTGCCAATTTTATAGTCATTTCTCTTATCCCTGTTCTTTTTTTCATCTCTATTTTACTTGGATATACGGGACTCATACCGTTAAATGTTCCCTTTCATGGTTTCATAATCATAGGATTTATACTTTTTATCTTTATGCTTTTTATCAAACACAATGCAAATTACGGCATATGCAAAATGCGTTTGAATTCATTCAGAATGGAACAAGAACTTAAATCACAACTTTCTCTGCATTCACTAGATATACACAACGAAAATAAATCCGTCCTAGATATAGCTAAGTTTTTAAATCATTATTATGCTGATATCCGTAATGACAACTTTGTTTCTGTTGCCTCATCCATATTCCCGATGCTGGGCATTTTAGGCACTTTTACGGCAATAGCAATCTCAATGCCGAATTTTTCCGTTACCGACACCCAAGCATTAGACAATGAAATATCTCTTTTGCTCAGCGGAGTAGGTTCGGCATTTTTTGCTTCCATCTACGGTATTTTATTATCACTCATCTGGACCTATTTTGAAAAAAGAGGTCTAAGCAAGATTGAGCACTATTTTTCAGATATCAAAGTTGCTTATAGTGCACAAATATGGTCTCATGAAGAACTTCTCATCCATGAGCACAAACAAAACGACTTAAAAGACAATAGATTTGTTGCCGCTCTTAAAGAGACATTCAACTTAGATTTTATTCAAGCCCTCAATGAACAACACTTGGCAAGCTTCAAACAGATAATTCATGAATCAAACCAAAATTTTGTGCAAATTTCTCATCATCTGCAATTTGTTTCTCTGCAACTCAAAGAAACGCTTTCTCAAATCGATACGAGCAAAAGCGCGATAGAAGCTCGAAACGATATAGAAAAAACACTTATAGATTTTACCATTGCAACGCGATCACTTGATAAAAATGTAAAATTATTCAGTTCCGAACTTGATAATTCACTTCATAATACTTTCCAAAAAATAGATTTCGAGATAGGAAATATTGTTGTAAAGCTGGCAGATTTTGCTACGCACGTTAGTTTGCAAAACCGCGAGATTCAAGAAAGCATTAATAAACACCATCAGATGGTTGCTAACGGCGCAAAAGTAAAATAGATGTTTTACAAAGATAAAAAAAATGACGATACGAATTTTTGGCTCTCCTACGCAGACCTCATGGCGGGTTTGCTCTTTGTTTTCATACTTCTTATCGGTGCAATTGTCGTAAAATCTATTGTCTTACAATCGAATCTAGCAAGCAAAGAAAGTTCTTTAACAAGCTCAATGAATATGCTCTTACTAAGAGATCAAGAGGTGCAAAAGTTACAAAAACTCTTGGCAAAGCGTTCGAGTGATTTGAATGCGACACAAAAAGATTTGTTGATTGCAAAAGATTCTCTGAAACTCAAAATAGATGAGATAATCAATCTTAATAATATTCTTTTGTCTCAAAACACAAAAGTAGACGATTTCAACTCAAAAATCATTATTATGCAGAACATTCTGAACGAAGTCAACACGACTATTGCAGAAAAAAATATAAAAATACAAGATTATGAGGGCAAAGTACTTATCCTCTCGAACGAACTTACGGATAAAAAAGATGCGCTCAAGTTGAGTGAGGAAAAATTACTCTCACTCTTACAAGCACTAGAGCAAAAAAACACCAAATATGATTTACTAATAGCAAAACTCCAAGAGCAAAAAGCAAAAATAAAAAGTCTTACGGGGATAAAGATAAAAGTTATAGCAGAATTGAAGCGTAGCCTTGGAAAAAATGTAGCTATTGATTCAAGAAGTGGCTCACTCAGACTTTCTTCTAATATTCTTTTTGATAAAGGAAGCGCCGTTTTAAAAGAATCCTCAAAGTTAGAATTGGAAAAAGTTTTTGTAAATTACATAGGAGCTTTAATCTCAAATAAAAGCATCAAAGAAAATCTTGATAGAATCGTTGTTGAAGGGCACACGGACAGTGACGGCGGATATTTATTTAATCTTGATTTGTCGCAACAAAGAGCGTATGCAGTTATGAACTATCTCTTAACCTTAGATTTTACGAAAGAAAATAATATAAAGCCTCTCCTCGTTGCTAGTGGCCGCTCCTATCTTGATCTGGTATATGCCGGTAAAAATGAAGATAAAGATGCATCAAGAAGAATAGAGATTAAGTTTATGCTTAAAAATGACGATGCAATGAATGAAATAGAAAAGATACTTGATTATGAATGACTTTGAAGCAAAATATATAAAAAAATCCTCTCTTTATTTACAAGAGAGATTAAAATCACTACAGATAGAGAAAAAAAATTCTGTTATTGAAGATGAAAAGCAATCAGTTATAAAAAAAATGTTGGCATTGATTTTTAAATAAGTTTGACTACATATCCACCGGAGATTTTCTTTAATTTGTATTTATAGTAGCCGTCAAGCTCAAGAACAACCCTATAATATCCAGAATGATTTCCTACTCTAATTTTTGAAAAAATTTCATTTGGATTATTTTGCACAAAAGCTTTTATGTTGGCATCACGTTTAAAATCCAAAACAATTCTATGCGGCTTTACCATGAAAAAATTTCTCATAATTGCATCATCGCTTGTAATTTTGAGCATTTTACCCGAGACATAAAATGAAGCATTTTGGATGGAGGCTATTTTTTCAAATTGTTTTTTTTGAGCAGTTTGTTTTGCTTTTTTTGTTTCAGGAATCTTAACATCTTCTTTGGTCGTTTGAGTGCTGCCGTTTTGTGAGATAACAAGAGGAAAATGCCAATCCACTGAATTCTCAAGCTCCACACTTTTACTTTCTTTGGAGCCATCAAGATTTTTAAACTCTACGGTTACCTTTTCAAGAACCCTAGCTTGTGAAGGAAGTGTAATATTTACATTTTTAAGAGAACTTAAGCTCGTGTCTTGATTGGATGAATATGTAATATCTTTTTCCCCTTGCGATGGGAAAAAAGGATTTTCACGTGCATAAAGAGAGGTTAGTAAAAATAGTGTTATCAACGATATTTTAATCAAAACCACCTCTCTTTTATTGTGCAGAAATTTCTTTTAGCTCAAAATATTCTCTTTGCAGATTTGAATTTTCATCTTTAAGTCTATATATTTCTGTTTGTAGATAATTCTCGTAGTCTTGGAGTCCAAAAAGAACCTCTAATGAATTTTTTCCGTACAATATAATTCCAAGATAAACGCCCATCCCCAAAACCATAAGAAATAAGATTAAAAATTTTCCGGCAGACAGCCCCAAGTATCTTTGAGAAATACTTTGGGTGCTGTCTATATCCTCATAAAGTTCAGGGCTGTTCATACCGTTCCTACGCTTAGGTTATTTATTAAAAAAGGATAGAACCTAAATACTCACCGTATACCACTTCATTTTCAATCTCTAAAAGACGGTTGTATTTAGCAGTTCTCTCACCACGGGCAGTAGAACCTGTTTTTATTTCACCGCAATTAAGAGCAACAGCAAAATCAGCGATAAAAGCATCTTCACTCTCTCCTGAACGGTGACTCATTACACATTTATAACCATTTCTTTGTGCAAGACGAACTGTTTGCATTGTTTCGCTCACGGAACCGATTTGATTTGGCTTAATTAAAATAGAGTTTGCAATACCTTTTTGAATGCCTTCATTCAATATAGTAGCATTCGTAACAAATAAATCATCTCCGACTAATTGAACTTTTTCACCCAATTTTTCAGTAAGAAGTTTCCATCCATCCCAATCATCTTCGCTTAAACCGTCTTCAATGGAAACAATCGGGTATTTTGAGCAAAGATCAACATAATAATCTACTAATTCTGCAGAACTTACGGTTCTATTCTCAGAATCCAATCTGTATCCGCCATCGACCACAAGTTCAGATGCTGCAACATCAAGTGCGATTGCCATTTGCTCACCCGCTACATAGCCTGCTTTTTCAATTGCTTCCATAATGATTTGGATTGGTTCTTCATTTGAACCAAGGTCGGGTGCAAAACCACCCTCATCACCTAGAGCCGTGTTGTGTTTCTTAGCTTTTAAAATTGCTTTTAAATTATGATATACCTCTGAAGAAGCTTGAAGTGCTGTTGCAAAATCTTCAAAACCTAAAGGCATAATCATATATTCCTGAAAATCCACGGAATTATCTGCGTGGGAACCGCCATTGATAATATTGAGCATCGGAGTAGGGATAACCATTGCATTTGCTCCGCCTAAATAGCGGTAAAGAGGAATATCTAAGCTTTGAGCTGCTGCACGAGCAACTGCCATAGAAACACCAAGAACAGCATTTGCTCCTAGATTTCCATAATTGTCAGTCCCATCAAGTTGTTTCATCTCAGCATCAATTACTGCTTGGTTAAATGGGGACATACCCATAAGTGCATCAGCGATAAGCGTATTTACATTCTCAACAGCATTAAGAACTCCCTTACCCATATATCTCTGCTCACCGTCGCGAAGCTCAAGTGCTTCACGTTTACCCGTACTTGCTCCGCTAGGTACAATAGCAGTTGCGACCGTTCCATCACTTAACTCCACAGTTGCTTTAACCGTTGGGTTACCTCGAGAATCCATTACTTCAATTGCACTTACATTATCTATAAACATTTGCGTTTCCACCTTTTTATTGAATTAATTTTCTTGTTCGCTTTCTTCTATTTCTAAAGTATCCATAGTCATAAGATTACTGATGCCCATTGCACCCTTAATCTTTGCTTCTATTTCTGCTGCCAATGCCGGCTCCTCTTTAAACTTTGCTTTGACATTTTCACGTCCCTGCCCAAGTTTAGTATCCTCATAAGAAAACCAAGCTCCGCTTTTATCTATGATATCTAACTTAACACCATAATCAACAAGCTCACCCTCTTTGGATATCCCTTCCCCAAACATTATATCAAATTCTGCTTGACGAAATGGCGGTGCTACTTTATTTTTGATAACTTTTGCTTTGACTCGGTTACCGATATTGTTCTCACCTTGCTTAAGCGACGCTATTCTCCTTACGTCTATACGAACTGAAGCGTAAAATTTAAGTGCATTTCCTCCCGTTGTTGTTTCCGGAGAACCGTACCCCATCATCCCTATTTTCATACGAATTTGATTAATGAAGATAACCGTACAGTTCATTTTATGCAAAACTCCTGTTAATTTACGGAGTGCTTTGGACATAAGACGTGCTTGTACACCTACATTTTGATCCGACATCTCCCCTTCAATCTCAGATTTTGGAGTTAGTGCTGCAACAGAGTCGATAACAATCAAGTCAATTGCACCGCTTCGAGCAATTGTTTCAACAATATCTAAGGCTTGTTCTCCGTAATCAGGCTGTGAAACAAGTAAGTTGTCTACATCTACTCCCAAATTTTTTGCATAGCCGACATCTAACGCATGTTCTGCGTCAATAAATGCACAAACTCCACCGACTTTTTGGCATTCAGCAGTAATTTGAAGAGCCAAAGTTGTTTTTCCCGAGCTTTCAGGTCCATAGATTTCAACAACACGCCCCTGAGGAACTCCGCCGATTCCAAGTGCTAAATCAAGACCCAGAGAACCTGTGCTTATCGCTGCAATCGGCAATATCTCTTTGTCTCCGAGTCTCATCAGAGCACCTTTGCCGAACTGTTTATCAATCTGCTTCATCGCTAAGTCTAATGATTTTTGTTTGTTTGCGTCCATCTTTGGCTCACTTCTTATTAAATTTAGACTTATTATATGCGTATTTAAAATAGTAATGCAAAAATATGACAAAATGAAATATTTTTACTCTGTTTTACAAAATACACACTCAGTATTATGGTGAGATTTTATCCTTATTTGGTTAAAATTTAGATTATACAAATCATTATGGATAAACAATTTGAAAACTACTCTTATAGCGCATTCGCCAGATGCTGATGATATTTTTATGTATTATGCTATCAAATTTGGTTGGGTTGATATGAAAAATACGCACTTTGATAATATTGCAAAAGATATTCAAACTCTCAATGAAGATGCTTTAAACGGTGTTTACGACATTGTAGCTATCAGTTTTGCTCTTTATCCTCATATTAAAGAGGAATATGCTCCTCTTCGCACTGCCGTAAGTTTCGGAGAGGGTTACGGTCCTAAAATTATTAAGAAAAAAGGGATAAAACTCAAAAAAAATTTCAAAGTAGCCCTTAGTGGAAAACATACTACGAATGCAATGCTTTTTCGTATTGCATATCCTGAGGCAAGAATTAGTTATATGAATTTTTTAGAGATAGAAAATGCTGTGCTTGAGGGGAAAGTGGATGCCGGCGTTTTGATTCATGAGAGCATACTCGCTTATGATGATGCACTCGAAGTTGAGCGTGAAATGTGGGATATTTGGCAGGAGCTAGCGGGGAATGAGCTTCCGCTTCCACTTGGAGGTATGGCGATTCGCCGTTCAATTCCTCTGCATAAAGCAATCGATTATGAAGCCACCCTTACAAAAGCGGTAAAAGTGGCTAGAGACCATAAAGAGCGCTTATCGCAAATGCTTCTTGAGAGAAATTTAGTGAGAATTGATGCGCCTACTTTAGAAAAATATTTGGAACTTTACGCAAATAATAACTCTATCTCTTTAAGTGAAATTCAAATCCGTGCCATTAACAAACTTTTTGAAATAGGCTATACAAACGGCTTTTACGATACTTTGGTAAAGATTGAGGATTATTTTATCCCGACACATTATAAAGAACTAAGAAGCGCCTAAATTATGGAAGCAAAACTCATAGCTCTTGGAGTGGAAACATTTAAAATTGCCTTGCTCTTGGCACTTCCTGCACTTTTAACGGGGATGTTCTTAGGTCTAGCCGTAAGTATATTTCAAGCAACCACTCAAATCAACGAAATGACCCTGAGCTTTATTCCTAAAATTTTGGGTATTGTTATCGTCATTGTCCTCACTATGCCTTGGATGCTCAACTCCATTACCGATTTTTCGGTTAATATTTTTAATCTTATCCCAACTTTTGTAGACTAAATGGGCTTTAAAAACATAAATTTTTCCAAGTATTCTTCCATTAAAATAGGAAAAAGTGCTGACGTATTTATCATCGAGGATTGTAATTTTCCTCAAGATTCCTATTTAATAGGTGGATGCAACAATACGCTCATAGGCACAAATCCCCCTCCCCTGATGATGCTGAGTAAAAAATACGATTACATAAAAATTGAAGACGATATGCTAAAAATAGGAGGGGCAACCCCTTCCGGCAAAATAGCCTCTTTTTGCAAAAAAAATAACATTGCAAACTTCGAATTCGTATCACATCTTCCGGGAAAACTCGGCGGCTTAGTTGCTATGAACGCGGGTCTTAAAGAATTTGAAATGTTTAATCATCTCATCTGTATTTCCACATGCCAAGGTATAAAATTCAAAAATGAAATACAACACGGATACAGATACGCAGAAATAAATACTCCCATCTTAGAAGCCTCGTTTAGTTTGGCATGTGGATTTGATGCCAACAAAGTAGAAATGTTCAAAAAAATGCGTTCCAACCAGCCGACTACTCCTAGCGCAGGAAGCTGCTTTAAAAATCCCGTAGGTGATTATGCAGGAAGGCTTATCGAAGCCGTTGGACTCAAAGGTCTACGAAGAGGCGGGATGGAATTTAGTACGGTGCATGCAAACTTTTTAGTCAACAAAGATAGAGGTGCTTTTGATGATGCGCTCTTTTTGATTCAAGAAGCGCAAAAAAGGGTATATGAAATGTTTGGAATTTGGTTAGAAAATGAGATCGTGGTTCTGGATAAACGATATATGGAAGAACAATCACCGCTCTTAAATCCACATGCCAAGGCATGTGGAAATAAACTAGAAACGAAGCATTACACCTGCGTAAAGACCTGAAAAGTCTAAATTGACAAGCGTATCAGTTCCCGGTTCATCCACCTTGATTTTTTCAACTCTATAGCCAACTTCAAGCGCAGGCTGAACTAAAGGTATAAAATTAAAGGTATAATCTACTTTTATCCTTGCGTCATAGAAATAACTTGTGTTATATGTGAGAAATTTTGCATCGGCTTCAAGTCCGACACCTGAAAGCGGTATTTCCACTCTCGCCCTTGTATATAAAAGAGGTATTGGAAGTAAATCTGATTTTTCATAAAATGTGTTTGGTATTCCATTAATAATCATTTTCCCATTAACTGAGTAAAGAGCATCTACAACTTTGATATCAATTCCTAAATCTAGCGTCGTCCAGAATGTATTATCTAGGATATTGTAATATGGAATAATATCGTACTGCTTCATCTCTAATGTTGTATAAGCATATTCACCGATATCAATAGAAAACTCTTTAAATGCACCTACTACTTTACCTGTGTTTTTGATACTGCTATATTCAAGTCTTAAATTTGGAACGATTGGAACAGGATGTTTAACGAGTAACCATGCATATCCCTTAGCCTCACTGTTTTCCAAAGATTTATCGCTGGCAGTTGCCCCGCTTTTGCTATAGGTCATCTCACCTGAAGAACTCTGTGTCCAAGCACCTGCGCCCATTTCAACCCTCAAAAAGTCCGCATTCACGGTACTTACCAAAACAATTCCACATGCCAAGGTAGATAATAATTTTTTCATCTGCTTCTCCAAGAATTTAATATGCGACATTATAGCCAATAGAAATAAGAGCTAAACTTAAGGAAAATTTTAAGGAGATAATACTTAGGGCAAAAGCCCTAAAAAGAAGAGAGAAGAAGTGGTTTAAGCTAGAATTTATTTAACGGCAGCGATTGCAGCGTCGTAGTTAGGCTCTTCAGTAATTTCAGGAACGATCTCTTTGTAAGTAACGATACCATCAGCATCAACTACGAAGATAGCTCTACAAGTTACACCGGCAAGAACAGAACCGCCAAGTAATACGCCGTAAGCGTTAGCGAAATCTTTGTTTCTAAAGTCTGAAGTAACAGTTAATTTGTCAATTCCCTCAGCTGAACAAAAACGACCTGCAGCAAATGGTAAATCTAAAGATACGATAGTAGCTTTAACGCCCTCTAATGAAGCAACTTTAGCATTGAAGTTACGAGTTTCAGTAGCACATACACCTGTGTCCAAAGAAGGAACAACGATAATTAATTGTTTTTGACCTTGAGCCCCACCAACTACAACATCACCTAAACCAGCTGAATTTACAACTGTAACTTCCGGTGCTTTATCACCTACATTTACTTCATTTCCTATTAATTCTACGTCTGTGCCTTTGAATTTTGTAGTTGCCATTTTGGCTCCTTGATTTTATTTTTTACATGAAGAAGTATATTTGAAATCGGATAATTTTACTCTTAATTAGAAAAATTCTCTTTTGGTACAAGGAAACATTAAGCTATTTAGCCGTGATTAAAGCTCGCTTCTTGGAGAGATATCTAAATCCTCTACTGAGCTAAACATCCCTTTTTCATACATCTCTACCGCTACTCTGCCAATCATAGCAGCATTATCGGAGCAGTATTTCAGCTCGCTTAAAAGCAAAGAAGCCCCGTAGGGTTTTAAAAGCTTTTCAATCTCACCTCGCAAATAAAGATTCGCACTTGCACCCCCGACAATAGCAAAGCACTTGGGCGCTACATGGAGAAAATACTTCTTTAATTTTTTAATAATATGCATCGTTGCTATATGCTCAAAAGAAGCCGCAATATCTGCGTAATCATCAGGTGTTCCTTTTTCAATCGCAAGTCTCACGGCATTTTTAAGCCCAGAATAGGAAAAAGCAAGAAGAGGTGATTGTTGCAAGGGAATGGTAAAGTTGTATTTTTTTCTCTCACCGTTTTTTGCAAGCTCTTGTATAAGCGGTCCTCCAGGATATCCAAGCCCCATCATTTTCGCACACTTGTCAAAACTCTCCCCAAAACTGTCATCCATACTTTTTGCTATCGTATCAATCTCAGTTAAACTTTTTACCTCCATCACCTGCGTATGCCCACCCGAAACCAAGAGCACGGTAAGGGGAAAGCGTGTCTCTTTTTCTATAAATAAAGAGTAAATATGCCCTACCAAATGGTTGACGCCAAGAAGAGGAATATCCAGAGCAACTGCCACAGCCTTAGCCATCGTTACACCCTCTACAAGGGTTACGGCAAGTCCGGGAGAAGATGTCACGGCGACCGCTTTGAGTTTGTCAAAATAGGGCTCGCACTCCTGCAATATCTTTGGCAATGCCTCCGCATGCAGCCTTGCGGCAAGCTCCGGAACCACTCCTCCGTATACTGAGTGTTCTAATTCTTGAGATATTTTTTTATGAAACAAAAGCCGGCATGTGGCAATCTCCGTAATTGCAACTGCACTATCGTCACAACTGCTTTCTATACTGAGTATCACAGGGTTTCACACTGAGCAAAACAGGTTTGAAAATCTTCAAAAAAATGGTTCTCTTTTAAATGCGTTTCCATAATACTTTATTTACCTCTTACAAATCTTCTCACTTCATCATCAAGCAAAAACACGTCATCGACACACTTGGGTAAATCCGTAAACTTCTCATACGCTTGTATAATAGTTTTGGGAATATCCATAAATTGTATCTTTTTTTGAATAAATTGCTCAATAGCAACTTCATTTGCAGCATTAACAACTGCTCCCCTTTGAGGGTTTTTCAAAAGTTCCTCTTTAATTTCCCAAATCGGGTATCTCCGTGAATCTATTTCACGAAATTCCAAAGAACCGATTTTGAGCAAATCCACATGCCCTAAAATATTTTCATCCATCTTGGCATCCAGAGCATATGCAATGGGAAGCTGCATGTTGGCATGTGCAAAGTGGGCAGTCGTCGAACCGTCTTTAAAATCAATGAGAGCGTGAATAAGTGAGCGCGTTTCTATAATCGCATCATATTCCCCCTCTCCAAAAAGCCATCTTGCTTCGAGAAGTTCAAACATCTTGTTTACCATAGTCGCAGAGTCTATCGTGATTTTTTGTCCCATAGACCAGTTGGGATGTTTTTGAGTGTCTGCCAAGGTTGCGCTCTCAAGTCTTTTGATATCCCAATCCCTAAAAGCTCCGCCGCTTGCAGTGATTATCATCTTTTTGATAGAGCGTTCTTGCATCAAATACCAAAGGCCGAAATGCTCGCTGTCTATAGGCTGAATCTTGCTTACATCTATAAACTTTCCACATGCCACGAGAGACTCTTTATTTGCAAGAGCTACTTTTTTTCCACATGCCAAAGATGCAAGCGTAGGACGAAGCCCTAAAAACCCCACAAGTGCATTCACTACCAATGTGCTCTGCGAATCTTCTATGGCTTTTACGATAGCTTCCTCGCCGTAAAAAACATTGTTATGGTTTACTTTTGGCACATCCGATTTTTCGGCTACCACAACTACTTTTGGTCGGTGCTCTAAAATCTGCTTATTAAGGAGTTCTATATTTTTTCCCGCTACCAGAATTTCGACACTAAGAGCGAATTTTTTGGCAACTTCAAGTGTATTTACACCGATTGAACCCGTAGAACCTAAGAGTATCAAAATTTAAACCAAACCTCGCATCAATACAAGCATTACGATAGAACCGAATAAATAGCCGTCTATGCGGTCTAGAATTCCGCCATGTCCCGGAAGTAAATCTCCGCTGTCTTTCACTCCTGCTTGTCTTTTTAGGTAACTCTCAAACAAGTCTCCAAAAACGGAGCTTACGGCAACCATAAAAGAGATGATAGCTGCTATATTTAAGTCTACTATGGCAAGTCCGGCAAACATACCGCTTACGGTTGCAACAGCCACGCCTCCGACAACTCCCTCTACTGTTTTGCTCGGACTTGTCGGACTAAAAGGTGTTTTGCCCATACTTTTGCCAACGGCATACGCTCCGATGTCGGTCATTGCAACTACTACAAGAAGCCATAAAAGAGATATCACTCCATACTCTTGGTACATCGTAAAAATAAAAAGCATTCCGGCAGTCGGATACAAAAACGGAAAAAAATTCTCCCATCCTAAATTTTTATTATAAGCTACTGCACTGGCATAGGCTATACCTGCAAGAACGAACAGGTCGTCACCGTAAGGATAAATTCCTGCGACAAGCCAAATGCCGATGGCATAAATAGAGAGGGAATGACTTTGTATATGAAATAAACGTGCAGCTTCTCTAAAAGCTAAAAGATAAATAGCTCCAAGAATAAGCCACATCAAAAAAAAGTTATTAATTAAACCAACGATTAAAACAGCCGCTGCAAGCGCTGCTCCGGTAACGATTCTTTCTCTGTGATCTGAAAAAATACTCATAAAACTCCCCACCTCATATATTTGAACATATTATACCGCATCACACTTTAATATCGAGTCTATATATCGAAGTTGTGTGCGGCTCATCCTCTTCTGGTACTGCCTCTTTCTTTTTGCTTCTTTGGTTTTCCCGATCGGCCTCATTTTTTTGATGTTCCCTATCAGAATCGACCTCCTGATTTTCCTCAGTAGGACGTACTTCCAAAACTTTTTCGTCTTTTGCATTGGCGGCAGCCTGTGCAGCGACATTTTGAAGGTCAAAACGGTTATTTTGATTTCCTTGCACAGATGCCACACTCGCCGTTTGCTGGTTCACATAAATTGCATTCCCGATAGCGCCGATTGACATAAGAACCCCTTTTACGCTTAGCTTCGGGTGTCGACCTCTACTGTTTTATATTTATTGTAGAGAACATTTGCACCCTCTTGAATTTTTACTTCTCTTCTTGGAGTATAATCGACCAGATAACGGTCTTTTTCAAACATTGTAAAATCGACGCAAAGTCGCGCGGCACTTTCTATAATATTTATGGGCAAGTTTTGCTTGTCTGTTGTGATGAGGACATGAGCTGATGGGCGTTCTTTCATGTGCAACCAGATATCTTTTGCCCTTGCTTTTTGCAAAAGTTCGATATTTCCTTTTTCATTTTTGCCAAGCTGAACCTTGTACCCCTCTATCCAAAAAGTCTCCACGGAATCATGCTCTTTGATTTTTTTGTTTTGGAGTTTTTTGGGAAATAAAAGTGCTATTTTGGCAACATCCTGTGCCTCTTGCACCGTATGAATAAAAAGTTTAATATGCTCAATTTTTGAGAGTAAAGAATCCTTTTCTATATGCAGATGCTTTGCTTTTTGTTTTGCTTTTTTGCTTCTTGAAAAAAGAGACTGCGACATCATTGCAACCGTAGGATAGGACTTATCAAGCTCTATCTCAACATCGCTTGCATCATAATCTTTAAGATTCAAAACTCTAGCATAAGGTTTTATTTCATGCATTTGAGAGAGTATTAAATTTCCCTGATGCCGGCACTTTTGCGCTTCTTCTTCCAAACTCTCCTCCTCTTCCAAAGAGGAATATAATTTTTCCAGTTTTCTCAGTTTTTTGCTTAAAAGGGAAATCTTTTGTTTTTTCAGTGATTCAAGCTGCTGATTTTGACCTTTTTCATACTCTGCATATAAAAAACTCTCCACATCTTCAAGAGGATATTCTTTGGCAACAAAGGGTGCATTGGGAACTTCAAGAAGTTTTTGTCCCACTCTTACCTCACGAAAAGAGGAAAACAAATCCACATGCCGAAGTGCTTCAAGCACTATTTCGTTTTCATCGAGAATAATGACATTGGTATATTTTCCGGTAAATTCTATCTGTAAAAAAGTGGTTTCTTCCTTGTATGCCGAGGCTACGGATGTTTTTAATCGCAATATTTTATCATCATTTAAAAGCTCTGCGCTGAGTATATTTGCTCGATTAAAGCGTTTTGAGAGGAGCACGTCAAAGGGTGCATTGTAAACTTTTGAGCGCACATAAGAGAGGCATTTAAAGATGCCCGAATCTGATCGTTGCATATCAAAGTAAATCTCATCATCTTTATCAAATACGATTTTGATGATGGTATCCGAAACCCTGTATATGGCGGATATTTTTGTAAATGCTTGTAAATAGTTTACAATCTGTTTGAGGTGCGATAGTTTCATAGAGGTTCCAATACATGTATGTGTAAGATTGTAGCATAGTTAAAATAATTGACTAAGCCCCAATAATTCCATACCAAATTAGACAACAAGCCGACTTGCTCTATAATTAGG
>DZBD01000119.1 GCA_022729795.1 Sulfuricurvum sp.
TGTCAATTAGATAATTTTCCTTGCCAATAAATTCAACGATAGATTTGGCAAGTTCGATTTCATCTTCTATAATCAGAATCTTCATACTAAGTAATCTAATAAATTATTCTGAAGGAATTTTGAAGTAAATTATCTGCACCGGCATTTAAAGCGGTGAAATGAACAATATTTAAACTAAAATAATTGGAAAGATATCCAAAGCCTGAAGCACTTTGTTATAAAAATTTTGAATTATTGAATAACTTCTGCAGCTTCGGTTGCAGGGTTACTTTATTTTAAAGCGAGGCGGAAGTTCTGCGCGACCAAAATTTCCAAAAGTCTTATCATCTGGTGGGCGAAAGTTCTTTTCGATTTTACAATCGTTTTCCATTTCTGAAATATGCCACTCAAGATTGTGTTTATCCATATAGCATTTTTTACAAGGACACTTGCGATCTTCTAATACTTTGAGGCGGAATAATATCCCTGCATCGAGATAAGACCCGAAAGATGGGTTATCAGGTTTGATAATTCGCTTAAATAATTGAGATTTAAAGGGTTTTATTTCTATACTATACAATTGTATGGTAATAAAATTAAAGTGTAAAATGAAAGATAATAGTATTAAAAAAGATTATTTATCAAGTTTATTGACTTTATGAAAACGAATAAAAAAATTTGTTGTGCAATATGATTTACCCCGGTCATATTGTAATGTGAAAAATATCCATATCCCTGATGTTTTACCCCGCATCAGGGATTATTTATTTTAAATATGGGTAGCCGCTGTTTTGTGTGGAATCGATTGACCAGGTGTTTGTGAAATCCCAACCAATAAAAGTATTAATGTCTTTTAGTAGTGCTGATGTTTTTGCGGAAGGATATTGTGAAGCTGTGTATCTGACTGAGCCGTAAACTGTGTTTGGTTCTGCGAAGCTTGTAATATCACAAAAGTTTAATGTGCTATCTATGGATTGCGCTGTTGTTGTTGAATTGTCTTCTGAATAAAATCCGCCGCTTTGATTTGCACCAAGACATTCATTATTAGCTGCATAATTTTGATTAAATGAATGAATGTTATTTGCACCTGTATACCCGAAAATGCCACCAAAGCCCCAGGGATAATTATTTGGAGCACCGCCGTTTCCAAAATCTGCCTTGTTTGAATGAGAGTAATTATAATTAAATGAAGATGAAGGTGAGGAAATATCACCAATCAATCCACCGCCAACATTTTTTCTAAGAGTGCTGCCTGTTCTTGAATAAAAGTAATTGTAGCGTGATGCGTTGTATTCAAATGGAATTGTACCTGATCCATTAGGTGACGTGCCTGCAATACCGCCTATAAAATGACCTGAGTTTGGCTGGAATGTGGATGAATAATAAATAGTATCATACTCAACTAAACAATTACGGACATACGAAAGCTTGCCTGCTACGCTTGTTGCATTTGCGCGACCTACAATTAAACCGAGATAAGACAAGGCAGGGAAAGTAGATGGATTGTTAGAAAAACGAAGTGATGAGTTTTTAACAATGATATTAGTTAATTGTATTTCAGTGGCTGAAAAAAATGAAACGAGTAAAGCTGCGGAAAAATAAGTAGCAGTTATGTTTGTTATAGTAGTTTTGTTAACTCTGAAATTATCAATTACCAAATTATTTATTTTAAAAGTACCTGCTGTTTTTCCTGAGAACATACCAATTGAGTAGCTTTGTTGTGAACCACTGTAAACTCCTTCTGTCTGCTTTAAGCCGTATAAAGTATGACCATTGCCTTCAAGAGAAAAGACACCTGGATTATTATCATTTGGAATTGGTGCAAATTCAGAGATTGATGAAAGATCAATATCATTAGCAAGCTCATAGTATTTGTTGTTTATTCCAAGGTAGCGGATTGAATCAACATCTTGAGCATCATAAAGAACGTATGGATCAATTAAAGTGCCTGAACCGGAAATATGTTTTGGCGCAGAGGGTGAAGAGCGAAGAGTAGAGCGAAAACCATAATTAGAAAGATTGAAAGATTTAAGTATTGAATGATTCTTTAAACCTTGTGGGAATGATACAGGTATTGAGATTACAAGAAAAAGTGAGAATATGAATAATTTCATTTAACGACCTTCAAGAATTATTCTGATATTTGCATCTGTTGAAACTGCTCTGAAATAATAATCATCAAACAAAATTGCATCTCTTTGGATTGATGTATAAGATTCATTTGCCTTAAGTGTGAATGTTCTTACTTGTTCAAAATCTTTTAATGAAGACATTTGAATATCAGCATCGGTAGTAATTGTAAGTGTGTACCAATACTTGAAATAAGTGGACGGCTGACCAGCACAAATATTTTGTAATGAATCAATTGCAGTTGTTAAAGTTTTTGAACTTGCAATTGAAGTTTGTGCGCCGATGGTTTGAGATGAAATACCTTGTGAGAATACAAAGATTGAAAGATTAAAAGATATAAAGATTATTAAGAAGATTAATTTCATTTTACCCTCAGTTAAGAAAGGGGATTGATTAGATCCCCCAAGTGATTAAGATAATAGAACACGGATTAACTGACCTGCAGATACGGCTTCATCCAATGCATAACCTTCCAACGGACCTGCATCTTGTGTTACAACGGTTCCATTGGTCGATGATTCAACTGCACGACCTAATAAAATTGCACCACCACTTTCAACTAACGCAATACCATTAGCTGTTACTGGAATCATTTCGTTAAGATCAGTATCAGCGTTTGAAACGCCAATTGATTTATAACCGGAAGCGCCGTATGCACCACTAAAACTAATGAAACGGTTTTTAACGATGTTAGTTGAGCCGGTGCATTTAATAGAAGTTATAAGAATGGGTTGTTCGGTTAACATTATTTACTCCTTTTATTATGTTCAAGTTTAGGTTCAAGTTCAAGAGATTTTTTTTTATGTGTCAACACTTCGACTTCGCTCAGTGTGACAAGAAAATTGGAAAGCTGTAAAGCTTCTTTCTCATCGAGTTCAATAGTACTGCCTTCGGGAGAGATTTTTCCATTGTGCATTATGTCTGTTTCTTTTATTAAATATGTTTTCATACTTCGTCCTTCGACTTCGCTCAGGATGACACGAGCGAAGTATATTATTATGCGTTTGTATCGTTGATTAAATAACCTGCATCTGAGCCAACCACTTTGGGAATGAAAATATCTGTGTTACGGATAATTTCTACTTTTCCTCCTTCGGTATATGAATCAACTACAGGATTGCTTTTCTTTCTTAGTGTGTATGCGAAAGCAGGTTCGTAATAAGAACGAGGTGAATCCGCATTAGCTTTTGGTACGTATGCGATAACTACGTTATCAGACCAAATATCTGTAAATACACCTGCATCAGTTGCATAGACTGAATCACCGATATAGAGTTCATCGAAGTCTAAAAGACTCTTCAGAAGTGCTGGGGTCATAACTGCTGTTTGTGTGTATTTGATTCGATCTAAAATTGCAGGATGGTTTTTAAGTGCGTTATAAGCTGATGCACCGATAACACAAACATTCGGGCGTTGTGCAATTTTTGCCCTGACTGCTTCTTTGGCTGCATCAAAAACAGTGAATGGATTTGATGAAGTGTTTGTAAACTTATCACCTGCAGCAAGAGTAACTTTATTGCCTGTTGGATAAGTTGTAAGGTTCTGAGCAATATCAGCTGCAAGTTTTTCTAAGCGAAGCGATATTCCATCAGTGACTACGTTAGTAGCGTGAAGACGTAAGGGAAGTATATCTTCTTCCTGTTCTCTATAATCGATTGGATATTCGAGATCGTGTTCAGTTAGAACAAAATCAATCTCATCTCTGTTTTCAGGATTGATACGATTTGATTTTGCCCTGATAGCTCTTTCAGTGTTGTAAATCTTGAATGCTTCCTTAGTGAACTGCGGAATCTTTCCGCCTTCTTTGCTTACGTTTACAATTGGAAAAAGATTAGTAGCAATGTGCGAAGCGTTTTTGAATCCTCGTGCAATGTTAGTAAGGACAGGATCGACTACGCGTTTCTTTTGAAGTGTACCCATTATTTTTAACCCTCAATTATTAGTTTATATAAATGTTCAATTTTCAATGCTCAATGTTCAATGACCCTTCGACTACGCTCAGGGTGACACAGACAATCTTTTGACTGCATTTAAGTAAGTGATGTTATCTTTTTTAGATAGTGCTACGGCTTTGTTGTGCAATGCTTTTGCTTCCTGGTCAACTGAATAATTTGCAAACTCATCTGTGAGTTTATCTGTTTCAAATTCAGGTTTCTCAGCAAAGTTTTCATAGTAGATTACTTTAGGAAATGAATTAACTAAATCTGTAAGTAAAACATTTAAGTCTTTATTGAATTTATCCTGCGAAAAATCCGCACTAAAGTTTTGGGCTTCAGCGAAATTAGAAACTGCAAGAAGTTTATCTTTAATAGCAGGAGTAAGAGAGCCTACCCCCAGTTTGTTTTCTAAAAGGCTCTCAAACTCGGATTTATTAATTTTAGATTTAAGGGAATTGATTTCAGTACTTAGCTGATTGAACTTAGTTGATAGCTCATTGTTTTGGGTTTCAGAAAAGTTGGAACTTAATTGTTTCATTGACTCGTTGATACTGTTTAGTTGAGATTGGATCAGATTAAAAGAATCAGACTCTACGACTACGCTCAGAGTGACAGGTTTATTATTATCTGAATTATTTTTGACAGCTTCTATATCAAATTCAATCACCGTGGATGAAGGATGTGAGAATTGAATATCTGATAAACCTTTAACAGCAGGAGCGGCACCACCGAGAAAACCTATGTGACGAAGTTTACCTTCGGGTGTAAGTGATATGCTTCTTTTTTTGTATCTGCCTTCCTGAACTGCTGAAAGAAATTCCGGATTAAGTTTTTCATCCGGTGCATCAGCAACAAGCTTACCTTCCTCTGTGACTTCAAGAGAAGATACCCAACCATAAGCAGGGGAATTATCAATAGGATGACCTATGACAATTGGTGCTTCATCTACTGTTGGATTATAAGATTGTGCTATGAAGTTGAGATCATCAAGGGAATATTCTTTTTGAATACCCTTATCTGATGTATGCGTACCTGTTTTGAATATTTCAAATTTCATCGTTAAAACTCCCAGTTTTATGATTAACCTTAATAAATTAAGAAATAAATATAATTTCCCTTACAAAATTAGGTAAAAATATTGATAAAGTCAACTTAATTAGGTATATTTGTAACAGAAATTAAAATAATTTTGTATTTGGGCTTATTTGCCTTATAAAATTAAGCTGGGAGTATGAATATGAGGGTAAAAAAAGAAATGCCTATCGAAAAGCAGGTTGAAAAACTTGCATCCTGTGGACTAACCAACAAAGAAATAGCTGAAGCTTTAGGGTATGATGATTCTACCCTGAAAAGGAAATTTGAGAATTTTCTTACAAAAGGTAAGGCTAACCTTAAACAGCGATTAAAACGAAAACAGATTGAAGTTGCACTTGCCGGAAATGTATCTATGCTTATCTGGTTGGGAAAGAACTATCTGGGGCAAGCGGATAAGATTGATGAAAATGGGGATTTCGAAATAATAATTAACAGGGTAGATGTGAAAGGCGAGAAGCGAGAGGAAAAAACAGTAAGCAGTAGGCAATAGGCAGTATGCAATGAAAAAACAAATATCATTAAACATACCTTATCACGATAAACAGAAAGAGATTTTTAATAGTGAAGCACGTTTTAAGGTTATTGCCAAGGGCAGAAGATTTGGTTTAACGCGAGGTTTTGCAAATTATGTAATTGAACAGATGCTTAACGATGTTTCTCCTATTCTTTGGGTTGATACTATTTACGGAAACATTGAAAGATATGTAGAAAGATATTTTGTACCTGTGCTTAAAGGATTACCAAGGAATTACTGGAAATACCGCGGAAACAGGAATGAGTTAAGGATTGGTAAATCTGTATGTGACTTTAGAAGTGCTGACAATCCAGAGAACATTGAAGGGTTTGGATATGCACTTATTGTAGTTAATGAAGCGGGAATAGTTCTAAAGAATAGAAGCCTTTGGAATGAAAGTATTCTGCCTATGATTTTAGATTATAAAGCTAATGTACTTATTGGAGGAACGCCGAAGGGGAAGAGTGTTAAGAGGACGAATGAGAAGCATTTGTTTTATGAGTTATTTGAGAGAGGCAAGACGAAAGACGAGAGACGAGAATCGGAGTGGCAATCCTTCAACTTCAGTTCTTATGATAATCCTTTGCTTGATCCAAATGATATAGATGAATTGGTGAAACAAATTTCTCCTGCGTTAAGGGACCAAGAGATTTATGGAAAGTTTATTGATAAGGAAAGCAGCGGAATAATTAAAAATAACTGGTGGAAGCATTATGAAAATGAAAATGAGATTTACAGGCAACAAGTTTTTAAGAAAGTACAAAGCTGGGATACAGCATTTAAGAAGAACCAGGAAAATGATTATTCGGTTTGTACGACTTGGGTTTATACTAACACTGGCTTTTATCTGATTGATGTGTGGAGGGGAAGGGTTGAGTTTCCTGAACTGAAAAGAAAAGTAATTGAACTTGCAAAACTACATTCAGTTAATGAAATATTGATTGAAGATAAAGCGAGCGGACAAAGTTTGATACAGGAGTTACAACGAAATACTATTCTACCAATAAAACCAATAAAAGTAGAAAATGATAAAATAGCGAGGGTGCATAGTGTTACTCCAATTATAGAAGCCGGCAAAGTTTATCTGCCTAAAGATGCTCATTGGTTAAAAGGATTTTTAGATGAGATGGAAGAATTTCCGAATGGTGAATTTGATGATACTGTGGATTCTGTTTCTCAGTTTTTGAATGCTATGAAGGTAACTAAGGCACCAGACGTGAGTGAAGTAGTGCATATTAAGCGTGGTAAAATCAGAACGAAATACTGGAAGTATTCTAAAGTAGGCAGTATGCAATTAAAAATTAACAATTAAGAATTAAAAATTGGGAAATTAAATGGCAGCAATAACTTCAACAAAAACAATGACGAGTGATTTAGCAACAAGGGATAGGTTTGATTTAAC
>DZBD01000120.1 GCA_022729795.1 Sulfuricurvum sp.
GAATAACCTGATTTTGGCCATAGGGGATAACGTCCCCGTCTCCTCTGGTAATTTCTTCAATCTCTGCAAGTGAAGCCCACACTACAAAGACAATAACGGAAATCAGCCATATTTTAATCACTTTACTGATATTCGATGGGGTTCTCTCTAAAATTGCAGAACTAAGACTCTGCATAAATTCATAATCTTTCTCATTGTATTCTACGGGTTTCATATCTTTACGCAATGTTTTTTCCTCCGCCTTGAAGTTTTAAGAGAGCGTCTTCTTTTGGGGCATCTATAAATACTTTCCCCTCATTCATCACAATCACCCTATCAACAATTTTGAGCAGGTTCATTTTTTGGGTTACTATCAAAGAGGTTGTACCTTTGAGATTTACCGATAAATTTTCTAATAATCTTGCTTCGGTTACCTGATCCATAGCGTTGCTGGGTTCGTCCAAAAGCATAATAGGCGCATTGAGTAAAAAAGCTCTAGCAATACCGATACTTTGCCTCTGACCGCCTGACAAGCCTTGTCCTCGTTCACCTATGGGCATCTCATAGCCTTTTGGATGTTTTTTGATAAATTCTGATGTGCCGCTGATTTGTGCTGCACGAATCATAGCCGCATCGCTGGCATGTGTAGCTCGGTAGGTTATATTGTCTTTGACGGTTCCGCGAAAGAGCATAATATCTTGGGAAACATAACCTAAATGTTTTCTCAAATCTGCCGGATCTATTTGCTTAATATCTATACCATCAATCAGTATTTGCCCTGAATCAGGTTCATAAAGACCCAAAATAAGTTTGTTGATAGTGCTTTTTCCGGAACCGATTCTGCCTATAATAGCTACATGTTCTCCCGGCTTAATAATAAAAGAAACATTTTTGAGTGCAGGAACTTCGGTGTTAGGATACGAAAAAGTAACATCCGCAAATTCTATATGACCGCTAAAATCGGGTCTTTGCACAAATTTTTTACCGCTTGGTCTTTCGCTAGGCTGGGAGATGATCTCATTGAGCGTATCATATGATGTCTTTGTATCTTCGTAATTTGTCATGAGTGAGGCAACTTGCCCCATAGGAGAGAGTGTTTTTCCCGTGAGAATAACAATAGCAATCAATCCACCCATAGAAAGTTCAAACGCTTGTATCAAATACACTCCGTACACAATAATCATCACTGTATTTAATTGGATAAGAAGTTGCGTAATTGTCGGAATCGATGCAGACAACATTCGGGAATTTAAACTTTTTCCTGCTATCTCTCCCGTAGATTCTTCCCACTTCCATTGTGCTTGACTTAAAGTTCCGAGTGTTTTTAAAGTTTCAATATTATTGAGTGTTTCTATAAGGATGGAGCTTTTTTTGGCACTTGCTTCATGGGTACTTTCTATACTTGCACGGAGCGGTTTTTTGATGAAATAGGCATATCCTATAATAAAAAACATGGTTACCATCGGAATAAGTACTATGCTTCCTCCGATATATGCGATAACAGCTAAAAATATTACGGCAAAGGGTAAATCAATGACTGCCGCCATAGTTGCATTGGTTAAAAAGCTTCGTATGGAGTCAAAGTCTTTGAGGTTACTTGAAAATGAACCCACAGAGGCGGGGTGGTGTGCCATTTTTAAGTCAAGCACTTTTTCAAAAATAATCGAGGACATAATGATGTCGCTTTTTTTAGCAGCACTCTCAAGCAGATAAGTTCGGGTGAACTTTAAAAATGTGTCTATGATATACACGATACTTACTCCGATTGCAAAGACCCAAAGTGTTTCTATTGCGTTGTTTGGAACAACTCTATCGTAGACATTCATCGTAAACAAAGGAGAAGCCAAAACAAAAAGATTGATGAGCAGTGAAGCATAAAGTACATCTTTATAGACCCCTGCCGAGAGTTTTATAGTGCTCCAAAACCAGTGTTTTTGGTTGAGGTGAAGAGTTCTTGAATTGTCATCGCTGTACTCAAAGGCTTTTTTTATCATAAAACCAAAACCGATATATTCATCTGCAAGTACGTCTATATCAACCCACTGCTCAATTGCTTCTTCGGCGGGCATAATAATTTTGACCTGACTTCCGTCCTCACTGAATCTATCTAAGATACAAGCACTTTGATTGGAAAGTAAAACTATCATAGGAAGTTGAAGAGGTGAGATTTGAGAAAGAGGTCTTTTTATGAGAGACGACTTCAGTCCTGCTCTCTCAGCTGCACGTGAAAATAGCCCTTTTGCATTGTTAATAGAAAAAAGCTCCGGAGATTCTGCTCCGGGTTCAATCGGTAGTCCCGCAGTTAAGGCTTCCGCCGAAAACGGTTTATGATACAGTTTTGTAAAAAGAACCAAGCAGTCAAGCAAGGCATCCATTCTGAGGTTATCGGCACTCGTTATTAGCATTTCAATACCTTTTTATATTTTAAGTTTTAGAGTAGTATCGTTATTCTCACTACGGGATATCGGTAAGCTTTTTGCATTTACAGGCTCATCCGCACTCAGTCCTACATTGGCATAAACTACTCCCGTATCGCCGACTACGGTTTGTACAAGTGTCCCCATAGCATCCAAGATTCTATATTTGGCAAAAAGCATACTATACTCTGTATTTATTATTTGTGATTTGGCCCCTATGAAATCGTTTTGCGCCGAGAGCAGGTCAAGGAGGGAACGGCGACCCAAATCATATTCTCTTGTGTAGAGCGTGAGTGTCTGATGAGAATATTTTTTGTATTCATTTAAATGTTGCAGTTGCTCAGAGAGCTTTTGATTTGCAATCCATGATAAATTTAAACCCTCTACAACTTGACGCAAAATATTATTTTTAGTTTCTGTTTCTTGCCCCATTTGGCTTACACTTTTTTGTAAGGCGGCAGAGTCTGCAAAGCCGTTAAAGATGTTGTAATTGAGATATGCCATAGCTTTAAACCCGTTGTTTTCACCCTCGACGGCACCGAGATTTTTACTCATGGACTGTGTAATTTCAAGGTCTATACTAGGGTAAAAAGAGGAGCGACTCTCTTTATAAACTGCTTGTGCAACTTGGATATTATATTTACTCACCAACAAAGAAGGATTGTTTTGTTTTGCAAACCGTGTTGCATCTTCTTTAGTCTGAGGGAGATTTATATGCAGCACGGGCTTTGTCATTTTTTCTATTTCAGGGTACCTGCCTAAAATTCTTTGCATGTTATAGGTAGTGTCAAGAAGAGTATTTTCTTGAACCACGTAATTGGATTTTGCCAAAGCCAAAGAAGATTCTATCTTATTGACCTCAGAGAGTGTTGTTAAGCCCGCTTCATAAAGTTTTTGCACTTTTGTGAGAATTTCTTCGTTTATTTGGACATTGGATTTGGCATTATCAAGAAGCTCTTTATTTTTCATTACTTGCAAATAAGTATTTACCATTTGAAATGCAGTGTCATTGACTTTTTCTATATAGTTATATGCAGATGAAAGCGTTTTGTTTTTTTGCTGCTCTACCCGAGCATTCGTCTCAAAACCTTTAAAAATATTTTGTGTAAATTTGAGTGAGTTTTGGTAAACGGAATAATCAAAAGATTGGTCCGGAGTACCGTTTGCAAGTGCACTTTTAGCTGTATGTTCCGTTCCTACCCCTAAAGAGAGATCAAGTTTTGGATAGTATCCCGACTCGGCACTTGTAACATCTTCTTTTGTTGCATTATAATTTTGGAGCCTTTCTAAAACAATCGGATTGCTTGATAAAACCTCCGTAACTGTTAGTTTCAGGTCTTGCGCATTGAGTGTGAGGGATACTAATACGACTAGCAGCAATTTTATTTTCATATAACTTCCCCATGCTTGGTTTCTAAATGTTGTATTATTGAATTTGAGCTTATTATAGCGAAGTAATTTTATAAAAACAAAGGAATTTTATTACGGACTTATATCTTTTTGTTTTATGAGTAAAACTCACAAAGAAGGAGAGAAAGTTCCATTTATGTTATAATCCCGACCTCATTCAAATAGTGGAAAATTTATTTATGCAAGCATCTGATTTAAATTCTATTCTAAACAACAAAGACAAATTAGTAACACAATCTTATTTTGATTTACAGAGATATTTTGAAGAAAAATATGGCAATGACACTGTTGTATTTATGGAGATAGGAACTTTTTTTGAAGTGTACGAAATAAATAATGATGAAGAACAGATAGGAAAAGCCAAAGAGATAGCCGAACTCTTAAATATTCAACTGACTAAAAAAAATAAAAATATTATAGAAAATTCAGATAAAAACCCACTTTTAGCAGGTGTACCGGCAGTTTCTTTTGAGAGATATCTCAGCCGTTTAATATCTGAGCAAAAATACACCGTCATTGTTGTCAAACAAAAGGGTAATCCACCGAAAATCAGCCGTTATATCTCTCAAATAGTCTCACCGGGAACCAACTTTGAGCATATTATCGATAATGACGACAATTATATAGTTTCTCTTTTGGTGGACAAACATCGAGGTATTTATAATGTTGGGTATTGTGCCATAGATGTCACTACCGGAAAAACGTGGCTTTATGAGACACATGGAACAAGCGAAGACCCGTCTTATGCACTTGATGAAGTTTTTAACCTCCTGAACGTACACAGAACAAGTGAAGTAGTGATTACTTTTTTGGATGGGATAGATGACCAGCGGCATGTGATTCAGTATTTGGAAATTACCGAGCACTATCATTACAGCGTGAACAATGAACGTCCGAAAATAGATTTTCAAAACGAACTCTTTGGCGAAGTGTATCAGATTCGCTCACTTCTCTCACCGATTGAGCATCTGGACTTAGAACGAAGCCCTATGATAACGGAGGCTTTAGCAATCCTTATCCATTTTGTGATAGAGCACGATATTCATATTGTTCAAAAACTCGACATGCCGCGTATCATAGACAACCGTCGTTTTATGTATCTAGGCAACAATGCACTAGAGCAACTCGGTGTAATCTCCAAAGACAAAAAAGAATTTACACTTTTAAGGATGCTTGATAAAAGTGCTACGGCAATCGGGCGAAGACTTTTAAAAGAGCGTTTGCTCAATCCCATTATGGAAAAAGCAGAACTTGAACGCAGGTACGATCTTGTAGAAAAAGTTTCCTCCCATGTGAGATTTTTGGATGAGACTATGCGCGGTGTTTATGACCTTGAGAGGCTTGCTCGTCGCCTTGATTTGGGAAGGCTTCACCCTTTTGAGATGAACCATATTTACGAATCAATGCTGAGCGTTAAAACATTGATGCAATATGTAAAAAAACACAAAATACAAAAAACTCCTTTCCATGAGAACGAACTAGATGAATTTTTGAGAGATATCAGCAAGAGCATAGACCTTGATATCTCCCGCCGTTTTACAAACAATACGGTGGATGAAAACTTTTTGATGCGCGGTGTGGATGAAGCGGTAGATACTTTAGTACAAGAAAACAGCACTATACTTCTTGCCTTTGAAGATTTTATGCAAAAGATAGAGCGGATGCTTGAGAACGCAAATGCAGGAAGTACGAGCCGTTTGGTGAGTTTGGGGATTTTGGAAAAAGAGGGATATTACATCTCTTTGAGCAAAAATAGGTTTTCAATGATAGAGGCCGTATTTTTTAAAGATGAAGAGTTCTCCAAATTTTCTGTCAAAAAACTAACAAACAGCGTGAAAATCACCTCCGATTTTACAGACAAACTCTCTGATAGGATGATGAAAAATCGCCGTAAAATAGTAGCTCTTGTCAAAGAAAAATACACTCAGCTTCAAGGAGTTTACGAAAAACGTTATTCTCTGCTTTTTGATAGAGTGATAAATTATGTGGCAGACCTTGACGTAGGGGTGAGCTCCTCAAAAGTATCGCAGCAATACCGGCATTCCCGTCCAATGATAGTGAATGTTAAAGAGAATGAAAATTTTATGCAGATTATGCAGCTTAGACATCCGCTCATCGAGGTGCAGGAGAGAGGCGGAATCTATGTGCCCAATGATATTGTGATGGGTGGGCGTGATTATATGGATTTGCCTTATCCTCAGACTGTGATGGTGGAGGTAAACGTACACGATGGGCATGACATCAACGGGGTCTTGCTTTACGGCATCAACTCCAGCGGCAAAAGTTCTCTGATGAAAAGTATAGGGATAGCGATACTAATGGCGCAGTCGGGGTTTTTCGTAAGTGCTGCGGTGATGAAATTCAGCATTTTCGATTCTCTTTTTACAAGAATAGTTTCCAAAGATAATCTCGCAAAAGGGCTCTCCACCTTTGCCGTAGAGATGCTGGAGCTCAAAAACATCTTCAACCGAGCAACAGTTCGTTCTCTTGTGCTTGGCGATGAGATAAGCCATGGAACAGAAACACTCTCCGGTGTATCGATAGTAGCAAGTGCCATCATCAAACTAGCACATTTTCGCTCTCTTTTTCTTTTTGCAACCCATCTTCACCAGCTCTCAACCATGCAAGAGATAAAAATTTTGGACAATGTCGTAGATTTACATTTGAGCGTGGAATATGATGAAGAGACAGATAAACTTGTTTTTAACCGCATTCTTCAATCAGGAAGCGGAAGCAGTATCTACGGACTGGAATTTGCAAAGTCTCTGCATATGGACAGTGATTTTTTGGATACTGCCAATAAAATTAGAAAAAGACTAGCCAACGACTTTGACGATTTGGAACTTTTGGTAAAGAAAAAAACGAGCAAATACAACAAAAATCTCTATGTAACTAAATGTATTATCTGCGGAGATACGGCAGAAGATGTGCATCATATAGCTCAGCAATCGCAGGCAAATGAAGCAGGCTTTATAGGGCATTTTCACCAAGACAACAAACACAACCTTGTGCCCTTATGTAAAGAACACCACAATAAAATTCATGAAGGCAAAATAAAAGTAGATGGCTTTGTGATGACTTCCAAGGGCTTGGAGCTAAAGTTTGAAGAGCAAATGAGCAAAGATAAAGTAACAAAAGTTGCGGAGCCGGAGATAAATACGCCAAAAGAGCAAGCGAAAAAATTTGTTTTGGATGATTGGTGAGTTTTGCACGGTCATTAAAAAAATGGGGATAGAGTCTATA
>DZBD01000121.1 GCA_022729795.1 Sulfuricurvum sp.
TGGTGAGTACACAGGTGAAGATGATATCGTAAGAATTGACGACGACTACCAAAGAATATGACAAATCAACTCCGAGCCATTTGGGCATATAGATTTTTTATTATCAGTTCAATCAAAACAGAGTTTTTAACCCGTTTTGCTACTAGCAAACTAGGGGCTATCTGGATGGTGATACATCCGCTTGCACAAGTAGCGGTCTATGCTCTAGTATTATCCGCTGTACTTAAAGCAAAACTACCAAATATTGACAATCAATATGCTTATGCTATCTATTTGATGGCCGGAACACTCGGATGGACACTTTTTATGGAGCTTTTCAATAAAAGTCTCAATATTTTCATCGAAAATGGGAATCTTATTAAGAAGATGTCTTTTCCTAAGATAACCCTTCCGCTTATCGCTACAGGTTCGGTGTTGGTCAACAATATACTGATGTTTGTCGCCATCTTGGTAGTTTTCGGACTACTTGGACATTTTCCAAGTGAGCATATTTTTTGGCTTCCACTCCTCATGATAGTCACGCTAAGCCTTGCCCTTGGACTTGGACTGATGCTAGGTGTCATCAATGTTTTTGTCCGAGATGTGGGACAAATAGTACCTATAATTTTAAATTTTTGGTTTTGGCTCACGCCTATTGTCTACGTTGCCGATATGCTTCCTGAAGAATACCGAGACTTTTTTTATTACAATCCTATGACAGGAATCGTTATGGGATATCAAAATATCCTAGTGTATGACAAGGCAGTTGATATAGAGACTTTAGTATATCCGGTTACTCTTGCTATATGCTCTCTTGCTTTAGCGCTTTTTATGTATTCTAGAGCCAATGAAGAAATGGCAGATGTATTATGAAACAACCTATCTTAGAAATAAAAAATATCGGTAAATCCTACAAAACCTACAGTAGTGAATTATGGCGGATACTCTCATGGTTTGGGATTAAACACAAAGCCCACCACGAGGTATGGACACTACAGAATATTAACTTCTCCATAGCCCCAGGTGAGGCAGTAGGTATCATCGGACAAAATGGTGCAGGCAAAAGTACCCTACTCAAGATCATTACAGGGACACTCAAACCCACAACGGGAAGTGTGACTACAAGAGGTAAAATAGCGGCGATACTAGAGCTAGGGATGGGCTTCCATCCAGACCTCAGTGGACGGCAAAATGCCTATCACTCAGCCGGACTCATGGGATATACACATGAGCAAATACACTCCGTGATAGATGAGATAGAAAACTTTGCAGAAGTCGGAGAGTATTTCGACCAACCGGTGAGACTCTATAGTAGTGGTATGCAGGTGCGGGTTGCTTTTGCCGTGGCGACGGCATATAGACCTGAGATACTCATCATCGATGAGGCTCTCTCGGTTGGCGATGCCTACTTTCAGCACAAGAGTTTTGCACGGATAAAAGAGTTTGCAGATGCTGGTACGAGCCTCCTTTTTGTATCGCATGACAAAGGAAGCATCCTCGCATTATGTGGTAGAGCCATACTTCTTGAAAAAGGTTGCGTGCTCAAAGATGGCGAACCCGAAGAGGTCACAGACTACTACAATGCCCTCATCGCAGAAAAAGAAAATAGCACCATCAGACAAGAAACAAAACAAGATGGGAAAGTGATTACCATCTCAGGCACAGGTGAAGCGACCACAGAAGAGATAGGACTCTACAACACAAAAGGTGAAAAAATAGAACTTGTTGGAGTTGGCGATAGTGTTGAACTAAGGGTGAAGGTGAGAGTGACCAAAGATATTGAAGAATTGGTACTTGGCTATATGATAAAAGATCATTTAGGGCAAGTTGTTTATGGGACAAATACTTATCACTATAAACAACATATTATAGCAGCGAAGCAAAATGATATTATCCACTTTACTTTTTCTTTTGATGCCAATTTGGGGGTGGGTTCTTACGCAATAACAGTAGCTCTGCATTCACAAGATACACATCTGGAAAGTAATTATGAATGGAAGGATCAAGCATTAATATTTAATGTGACCAATTTTTCAAAAAATACTTTTACAGGACTTTGCTGGATGGCTCCGCAAATAAAGGTTGAATATGGCAGATAATAACTTCTACAAGGCTTTTGAAGATAAATTTCGCGGAAGTCAAGATTCGATTAAACAACGACTACAAGTCTATAAGCCTTTTCTTGACATTCTAGCTCAACTCGACAACAAACGAGCAATTGATCTAGGATGTGGACGGGGTGAATGGCTAGACATACTCTCAGATAATGATTTTGATGCACTGGGTATTGATTTGGACTTGGGGATGCTTAAAGCTTGTCAAGAAAGAGGACTTCGTGTCAAGCACCAAGATGCCATTGAAGCCTTGCAACAACTAGAAGATGTATCTGTCGCAATAGTTTCAGGATTTCACATAGCAGAACATCTACCATTTGATTCATTACAGATATTGATACAAGAAGCCCTCAGGGTTTTAAAGCCTGGTGGAATATTAATTTTAGAGACACCAAATCCCGAAAATATTAAGGTGGCAACAGAAAATTTCTATTTGGATCCAACGCACATACGGCCTCTTCCATCACAACTTCTTTCATTCTTGCCAGAATACTATGGATTTGAAAGAACAAAAGTATTAAGACTACAAGAAGATAAAAAACTTCATTCTATACATTTGGTATCACTTTCAAATGTTATACACAGTGCAAGTCCGGATTATGCTGTGATTGCTCAAAAAAGTGCAACTGCTGTAGTCTTCCACAAATTTGATGAATTATTTGAAAAAGAGTTTGGATTGTCATTGGATAGTTTATTGCATAAATTCGAATATCGTATTGCCAGTATCGAACACAATGCCAACGAAGCAAACATCAGAGCAACCCAAGCAGAACACAGTGCCAACGAAGCAAACATCAAAGCAGCCCAAGCAGAACACAGTGCCAACGAAGCAAACATCAAAGCAGCCCAAGCAGAACACAGTGCAAATGAAGCATGGCATCATTACTCTAGTATTGCGAGTAGCAATTCGTGGAAACTGACTTATCCGTTAAGGTTGACTGGAAAGGCAATGCGATGGTTTATTGCCGGCATCTATCATTGGATCACTTTTTCACCGACCAGCAGACCACGCAGAGTTATCAAAAATTTAGCATTAAAAATGAAAAATTACATCGTCGCTCGTCCGAAACTAAAATATAAACTCATAAATATTTTAAACAAATTTCCAACACTCAAAGCAAGACTCAGAAGAGTTGGAACAACAGGGCAATCACACCATATCATACAAAATTCAAAATTAAAAATTCAAAACTTAGAACTTTCTCATCTTTCTCCGCAAGCAAAGCAGATCTATTTACAGCTTAAAGATGCGATAGAACAACGAAAAAATGAGGTGCAAAAATGAGAATCATCATAGACCTCCAAGGGGCACAGACTGAGAGTAGATTTCGAGGGATTGGTCGCTATACACTCTCTTTGGCAAAAGCGATAGCACGAAATGCAGGTGAGCATGAAATCTGGCTTGTGTTAAATGGAGCATTTGAGGAGAGTGTCCTTTCGCTTCGAGATGAGTTTCGAGACCTCATACCACAAGAGCGAATCAGAGTGTTTTATGTCCCACTTCCTGTGGCTGAGGACGATACGAACAATTCAAACAAAGCAAGAGTTGCAGAACTCATACGAGAGTATTTTTTGGAGCAACTCAACCCTGATATTGTCCTTATGACAAGTCTTTTTGAGGGGTATGTTGATGATGCGGTGACATCAGTAGGTAGATTTGCGAAGAGTTATAAAACAGCAGTCATACTCTACGACCTCATACCGTACATGGATGAAGAGAGATATTTATCATCAAAAATTCAAAAAGAGTACTACCACAAAAAAATCAACTCACTCCAAAAAGCAGATATCCTCCTAGCTATATCAGAAGCTTCTAAAAAAGAGTGTGAAAACGAGCTTCACATCCCAAGTCAAAAGATAATAAATATCTCAACGGCAGCTGATGAGACTTTTAGTCCTGTAAATCTTTCGACAGATGAAAAAGATGCCTTGTTTGCAAAATATGACATCACAAAAAAAATGGTGATGTATGCTCCGGGTGGGTTTGATATACGAAAAAACTTTGAAAATCTTATCATCGCTTTCAGTAAATTACCTAACAAAATACGAGATACTCATCAGTTAGTCATCGTAAGTAAGGTGCAAGATGGCGATAGACAAAACTTAGAAAATATTGCCAAAAAAGCAGGTCTCACAAAGGACGAACTCATCATCACAGGTTATGTGAGTGATGAAGAGCTTATAGCCCTTTATAGTACTTGCACACTTTTTGTATTCCCCTCACTTCATGAAGGATTTGGACTACCAGTACTCGAAGCGATGGCATGTGGAGCACCAGTGATAGGCTCAAACACTACAAGTGTCCCTGAAGTGATAGGCTTAGAAAAAGCTCTTTTTGATCCAAAATCAGCCGATTCTATTAGTGATAAGATTCGAGAAGCACTTGAAAACGAGATCTTTTTGGAAGAACTTAAAACACATTCTTTGGTGCAGTCAAAAATATTTTCTTGGGATGAGAGTGCGAAGAGAGCTTTAATTTTTATAAAAAAGACAGTTTCGGAAAAGAATAAATCAGAAATGTTAACCATTACTGATTTAATAAAAAATATTGCACAGCTTGATGTTGATTTATCTGATAACGATTTATTTAAAATTGCTTTAGTTATAGAGAAAAATATTAAAAATTGCCGTCCAATTAGGTATAAAAAAGAACACTATTTTATACGATTAGAAGGTCCTTTTGATAGTTCGTACAGTTTAGCAATTGTCAATAAAGAAGCTGCCAGATCAATGGATGAATTAGGGCATACTGTAGCATTACACTCAACTGAAGGGCCAGGCGATTTTGAACCAAATAAAAATTTTTTAGCAAAAAATGAAGATTTATCACTTATGCATGACCGGGCAAAAAACCTTAAACATAAGGATATGGATGTTGTCAGTCGCAATCTCTACCCCCCTAGAGTGAATGATATGCATGGCAAGCTTAATATGCTACATAATTATGCATGGGAAGAGACAGGGTTTCCTCAAGAATGGGTGGAGGATTTTAATTCGTATTTAGATGGGTTGGTATGTACATCAAAATATGTCAAAAAAATCATGATAGATAATGGAGTTTATGTTCCAGTTGCGACATCAGGAAATGGTGTGGATCACTGGGAAAAAATAGAAGCGGATAATAGTTTTTCTCTTAAAGCAAAAACTTTTAGATTTTTGCATGTCTCATCATGTTTTCCAAGAAAAGGAGTAGATGCTTTATTGGAGGCTTTTGGAAAGGCGTTTACAAGTGAAGATGATGTATCACTGGTTATAAAAACATTTTCTAACCCACATAATAATGTTGTAGAGCTGCTAAAAAGTAACCAAAAAATAAATGCCAACTATCCTCATGTTGTCATTATAGAAGAAGATATGAGTGATGATAAACTAAAAGCACTTTATGAAATCTGTGATGTTCTTGTTGCTCCGAGTAAAGCGGAAGGATTTGGACTACCTATGGCTGAAGCTATGCTCAGTGGATTACCTGTAATTACTACAAGATGGGGTGGACAGCTTGATTTTTGCAATGATGAAAATTCATGGTTAGTTGACTACGGGTTTGAGTATGCCAAAACACATTTTAACCTTTTTGGGTCTGTATGGGCAAAGGTTGATATTGATGATTTGGCAATAAAACTCAAAGATGCTTATAAGTCCACTAAAGACAAAAGAAAAGAGATGGCATTAGCTGGTAGGGGGCTATTGCTTTCAAATTTTAAATGGGTTGATGCATCACAGAGATTTATCGAACATGTAAATCTATTAAATACTGAATTCGATTTTTCTCCAGAGCTAAGAATTGGTTGGATTAGTACTTGGAATTCTAAATGTGGTATTGCAACCTATTCAGAACACTTAATCAATAACATACACACAGGTAAACCTATCACAATTTTCGCACCCAAAGATCAAGTTTTAATTTTTCAAGACTCTAACAATGTGCAACGTAGTTGGAATATTGGGAAAGATAACAATGATTTGGATGCAGTAAAAAAAATGATAGATGAATCCGAAATAAATACGATAATAATCCAATTTAACTATGGGTTTTTTAATCACAAGGAACTTGAAACATTTATAGAACAGTGTAACAGAAGTGGTGTGCATATCATTGTGACCCTTCATTCTACTGTTGATCCACTTGATAAATTTCCTACATGGAATTTTGAGTTAAAATATTTAAAAGAAGCATTTTTGAAATGTGACAGAATTCTTGTGCACTCAGTTTCTGATCTAAACCGCTTAAAAATATTAGGTTTGGTTGATAATGTAGCTATTTTCCCTCATGGAGTTCTTGATTTTGAAGTTCCAGAAAAAAAACTTCAAACAAGCAACATTCCAACAGTCGCATCGTACGGTTTTTGTTTACCACACAAGGGCTTACCAGAGTTAATAGAGGCTGCCTATATTCTAAAACAACAAGGGCATCCAATTCGATTAAAACTTGTTAATGCAGAGTATCCTGTGCTAGAATCTGCTGATTTAATTCGTTTTATGAAACAGCAAGTAGAAAAATATGAGCTTCAAGAACTTGTTAAGATAAACAATGATTTTTTAGAAGACAGTGAGAGTCTGGCCCTATTATCTGAAGCTGACTTACTTGTCTTCGCTTATCAAAATACAGGTGAATCATCAAGTGCGGCAGCAAGATACGGGCTTTCGACAAAACGACCAGTAATCGTTACGCCGCTTAAAATATTTGAAGATTTAGGAGAGAGTGTATTTAGATTTGAAGGTGTTGCACCACAAGATATAGCTAATGGGATATTAAGCACATTACATGCTATAGGTAAAAATACAGATGAAGCAGAACACACTCTAAATCAAGCAGATAAATGGCGTGAATCAAATGATTATAAAGTAGTAGGTAAAAAACTTGAAAATATTTGCAGAAGCCTTTTGGTGAATAAGCAAGAGATTTTTTAATTCATTATGAAAAAAATCCTCATAGATGCAGTTTCTCT
>DZBD01000122.1 GCA_022729795.1 Sulfuricurvum sp.
GAGTTTTATGCTATTGCTTTAAATGGAATGGTACAACGTGGTGAAACTTGACAATAAGTGAGTAGATTTACGATATATTTATGCTAAAGTACCGCTACTTTATTCTAGCAAAAGAGTTGTTATGTATTTTAACCGTGTTCATATCGAAGTGACTAATATCTGCGGTCTTGCCTGCAGTTTCTGCCCCGAAAAACTACAACCTACAAAAACGATGAGCCTCTCTTTTTTTGAAGAGGTGATAGTGCAGCTTCGCCCCTTGACAAAATCTTTGGCTTTTCATGTGATGGGCGACCCGCTGATTCTCTCCAATCTGAGTGTATATCTTGATCTTGCAGCCAAACACGGCTTTGAAGTAGAGCTTACGACGAGCGGATATTATCTTGCAAAAACGGCAGCGGAGGTGTTGTTCCATCCGGCAGTGCGTCAGCTCAATATTTCTCTCAACAGCTACAACAAAAATAGTCTCAGTCTGAGTTTTGAGACTTATATGGAGGGTGTGCTTTGGGCATGTGGAAATAAACTCCAAAGCTATCCCAAGCCTTTTATAAACCTCAGAGTATGGAACCTTGACGCAGAGTTTTCTGAAGCGGAGTTTAACAGATTGCTCTTTGAGAAGCTCGAGAGTTTTTTCGGGATACGACTGAGTGTCGAAGAAATTTATGTCCAAAAGATAAAATCTCTCCGTCTGGCTTCGAAGGTTTTGCTCCATTTTGAGAGCTATTTTGAGTGGCCCTCACTTGCTTCTTCACACCAAAGCGATGGGAGATGTTATGGCTTGCAATCCCATATCGGAATCCTTGCGGATGGGAGTGTGGTTCCATGTTGTCTTGATGGAGAGGGGGTCATTAATCTTGGGAATCTTCATGAGACGGCACTCTTGGAAATTCTAAATTCTCCAAGAGCTGAGGCAATTCGTAATGGATTTGCACATGCCAAGGCAGTAGAAGAGCTTTGTAAAAAATGTAGCTACAAAGATAGATTTAGGGAGTTTTGATATATTGGAGCAGGGCAGAGTAAAGCACATGAAGTTCTAGCGGTTTGCATAAGTGCGCATTCATTCCGACAGCTATTGCTTTATTGATATCTTCTTGCATCACATCGGCGCTTAGGGCTAATATAGGAACTGTTGCATCAAGCTCTCTTATGATTTTGCAAGCTTCATAGCCGTTCATCAGCGGCATCTGCAAATCCATTAGAATTAAATCATATTTTTTTGCCCTAAACATCTCTATCGCTTCTTGCCCGTTATCGGCAACATCCACGTGAATATTACTCTCATCAAGCATTCCGATAATGACATACTGATTGGTTTTGCTATCTTCAGCTAAAAGAATTGTGGCATTCAATGCTTTTATCTTTTGTTCTAAAGTATCGCTTTCAAGGTTGAGATGAAAAGGCAAGTCACATTTAGGACCTATTTCGTCCAAGTTTACTTCAAAGATGAAACTGCTTCCCGTCCCGATTTGGCTCTCCACCCATATTCTGCCATCCATCATTGCAACTATCTCTTTGGAAATCACAAGCCCCAAACCTGTTCCCCCATACTCTCTCGTCGTACTGTTGTCTGCTTGTGAAAACGGCTGAAACAGCCTTGTGATTTGCTCAGGAGTGAGCCCGATTCCGCTGTCTTTGACCTCAAATCTAATTTTTTGTTCGGAGAGTTTTTCAATAGAGAGCGTAATTGTCCCTTTTTGGGTGAATTTTATAGCGTTTGAGAGCGTATTCGTAAGCACTTGCGCAATACGAAAGCCATCCGCCATATAGTTTCTCGTGTCATTGTTGTAATGGAGTATCATTTCGAGTTTTTTTGCACTCGCCTGAGGTGCAAGTTGGTGAATAATCTCATTCGCAAGCTTATAAAGGTCTATCTCTGTTTTTTCCAGTTTTACTCCTTGAACTTCAATCTTAGAAAGATCTAAAATGGAATTAATAAGCTTGAGCAAATGCGCTCCGGAGAGGTTAATTTTATCGATATAGTTTTTTTCTTTGTCCGGAATATTTTTACTTCTTTGGAGAACTTGGGAAAATCCTATGATAGAGTTGAGCGGAGTTCGGAGTTCATGGCTCATATTGGATAAAAATTTTGATTTTACGTTAGCGAGTTCATTTGCTTTATCTCTTTCTTTATTTGCCATATCTGTTTTTTCTTGAAGTTTTGTGAGCAGATCATCATTTTGATAGGCAAGAATAATATTTTTATTGATGCTTTGAGAGACTTTTTTTGTTAAAAGCGAGAGTAAAAGCATATAAACAAAAAGTACAAAAGCCAGTGTTTTGAAGCCGTCCACATCAGAGAGAGAAAAGACATAAATAAACGGGGCAAGGATAAATAATATATACATATTGAAAATATCTATGTAAGAGCCAAGGCTGATGCTCCCCCCTGCCGTTAAAGTGATAATCATAAAAACAAGAACCATCTGGTAGGGGACATTTTGAGGAAAAATAAAAAGGGCGCTGCTCCCCAAAGAGATAGCTGTAAGCATGGCTAAAAAATAAAAGACGTAAAAAAAAGTTTTGATATTTTCGGGGGTTATTGTCGATCTTTTGTAGAAGAAAAAAAGTAAGGTTCTTAAAGATAACAAAATCAGATTCACTATCATCCAAAAAGATAAAGAATCAGCATCTATTTGATTCTTGAGAACGAGAAAAAGAACCGCAAGTGTCATGAATATAGCAATGATACCGCTTGCTAGACCGCTAAAGAGGTAGTCCATTCTTTTTGCTTGTATTATAAAATGAGTACCATGTTTCATCATATTGCTTTTATGTTAGATTTAACTCAATTCTAACATATTTTTAATAAATTCATTTTACCTGCTGTTGGAAAGTTTGAAGCTTGAGTGCTTCTTGATATTCATGCGGATGGTTGAGATTTAAAAACGGTTTTGTATCCTCAAACTCCACAAAAACCGTACTTGCATTTTTGAGTAAAAATCCAAGTTTGTGATTGTCGTTTTGGAGCATCCGTATAAAACTATTTTCGAGAGAGCGGTGATAAATTCCGCACATAGGTTCCACTCCCTGTGGCGTTTTTGCTATGGTTGCATCGGCATGTGGATTGTCATTTGCTATTATTGCAAGAATCTCTTTTTCACCGATAAAGGGAGCATCTACGCTGATAGCAAAAAAACATTCCTCTTGAAGCTCTTGGAAGATTGCAACAAATCCGGCAGTGGGCGCAAAGAGCGAATCTGTTTTGACGTCTCTGATAAAGTGTGCTTCAAAATCAAATTTGCTACTCTCTTTGCATGAAATAAAAACGTTTTTGAAAATTTTGCAGAGTCGAAAGAGTTGAAATTCCGTGAGGGTTGGAAATGCGCCAAAGGGAAGAAGCGCTTTATCTTCTCCCATCCGGCTACTTTTGCCACCTGCGAAGATGACGCAGGGGATATCTATCATTTAGTTTTTTGTAAGTTCCGCTACAATTCTTCTGTTTTGTGCACGGCCTTCTTTTGTAGCATTTGTTGCAACCGGATTGGACTCACCTAGCCCTGCAGTTGTAATTCTTTTTGCATCGATTCCTTTAGAAACAATCATTGTTTTTACAGAATCCGCACGTCTTTGTGAAAGTGATAAGTTTGATTTGTCATTTCCTACACTGTCTGTATAACCTACGATTTTAGCTGTGTATTTTGGGCTTTCTTTTAAGAATAAAACAAATTCATCAACACGTGCATACGATTGTTTTTGAACTATTGCAGATCCTGTTTCAAAATTAATCTCTAAGTTTACTACGGTTGCACAGCCTTCTGCATCCACAGATGTAGTTGATTTTGAAGTGTTAGGGCATTTATCAAGAGAATTTTTTACTCCATCACGGTCATCATCACCGTCAACCACTACTACAACAGGTTTTGGTTTTACCGGAGCTACTACGGCTACAGGTTTTACCGGAGCGATAACAACCGGTTTTGCTACAACAGGAGCTGGTTTTTGAGCAACTTCACCGAATGCTACATTTAAACCTGCAAGTCCAGCTATGTTACTATCCCATCTTGCTTCGTTGTGTTTGAGTATATAAACAGCTTCAAGTTTTAATGCTACGTTATCTGCCAAAGAAATTTTAGCGCCAAAACCTGCGTCCATAAACGGACTGTCTAAGTTACCGATTTCTTGGCTACTCAAAGTTTCATAACCAAAACCGATTTTGCTTGTAGGAGTTAAAAAACCTAAATTTTTATATTCGTATACACCGTTAAGTGCGATACGGTACATATTCACTTTAGTGTTGTTTTCATATTCAGCCGGCGAATACAAAACTGACAATTCAGGAGCAATGAATGTGCCAAGATTGTTAAACTGAAATTCAGCACCGTCTACAGCTTGATTTTTCAAGCCGATATAGCTTTCATTTATAACATAACCTGTAACAGCCGTAGCCTCATAGTTAAAGTCAGATGCTATCGACAAAGTTCCAAGTAATAAAGTCGGGATTAAAAGTATCTTTTTCATGGTAGTCCTTAATAATTTTCGGAATAATATCTAAAAATTTATTATTTTCTCATTATATTTTTATTTACTTCACTTTTGTTTCTCGTTTGTTACTTTTATTACGGTTCTTCTATTTTGAGCACGCCCTTCTTCTGTGATGTTGGATGCGATTGAGTTGTTTTCCCCTTTACCGATTGCACTCAGCCTATAAGATGGAACACCTTCTGTGATGAGCATATTTTTTACAATATTGGCTCGTTTTTCTGAGAGATACTGATTTTCTATTGCTTCACCGAGGCTGTCTGCATATCCTGTTATTTGAATATTGTGAGAAAGGTTGGATTTTAAGATTTGTGCAAATTTTTTTATTTCTTTTTTGGATTTTTCATCAAGGCTGTATGAATTTGTCTCAAATTTGATATGTAAATTGAGATTTTCTGCCTGAGTTTGTGTTTGGGTTGCACTTATATTTTGAATGATAGAAACAGAGTTTTTTAAATCTTGCGTTTTATTATTCTGAGGCTTTTGGGTCGGTGCTGTCACATGGGTTTCTTGTTTTGACTTTCCTCCGCCGAATGCGATGTTGATACCTGCCGAGAATACGGCGTTACTGTCATATCTTGCATTGTTATACTTAAGCATATAGAGCGCTTCAAGCTTGAGAGCAATATGGTCTGTAAAGTGAATCTTTGTTCCGGCGCCTACATCCGCAAAAGGGCTGTCTTCATTGCCGTAAAGTTTTTTGGGGCTTAAAATTTCCATTCCGCCCCCGATTTTTGCAAATGGAGTTATCATACTTTGTGTGTCATACTCATAGACACCGTTGATTGCTCCGCGAGTCATTTTTGTTGTTAAGTTAGAATAGACATAGTCTAAGTTTTGAGAATATAAAAGAGAGAGTTCGGGACTTAGTAACCAATCCTTATTGTTATATTGGAATTGTAATCCGCCAACCGCATAGTCATTTTTAAACCCCAATTCACCCTCTGCAACATTATATCCGACTAAAGGGGTGATTTCATAAGAATAATTTTCTGCAATTCCTGTAATTGCGAATAATAAAACAGGAATTAAAAGTAGCTTTTTCATGTTGTTCTCCACTGTTTCTGTAATGTATAATTATAACAGAAAAAATGAAAAAATATGGAGATTAATTATATAAAAAATTAATTATCGAGGATCTGTGATATATCCGGTAATTGCTGAAATTGCCGCAACGGCAGAGTTTGCCAAATATACCTTGGAACTTCTCGAACCCATACGACCTACAAAGTTACGATTTGTTGTAGAAACAGCTACTTCGTTGTCACCCAAAATACCCATATATCCACCAAGACACGCTCCGCAAGTCGGGTTGCTAACAACGCCGCCCGCATCTACTATGATATCAATATAGCCGAGTTTGTTTGCTTCTCGTAGAATCATTTGTGTCCCCGGAGTGACGATAAGACGAACATCCTCATGAACTTTATGTCCCTTGAGTATCTCTGCAGCTACTTTTAAATCACTGAGTCTTCCGTTTGTGCAGCTTCCGATAAAGGCCTGATCTATTTTGATGTGATCTTTTTGCGCTTGCACGACGCTGTGCCCGTTTGAGGGTAAGAATGGATAGGCTATCACAGGGTCAAGTGCGGCAACATCAATCTCTAAAACCGTATCGTATTTTGCATCCGCATCCGAATAATGGATTTTAGGTTCACGTGCCAAAGTTTTATCTGCTAAAAATGCTTTTGTAGTTGCATCATAGGCGACAATTCCGCTTTTTGCACCCGCTTCGATTGCCATATTACACATGCTAAATCTGTCGTCCATGCTCAAATACTCAATTGTGCTTCCCGTAAACTCTAAGGTTTTGTATAAGGCTCCATCAACGCCGATCATACGGATAATTTCCAAGATGATATCTTTTCCTGTTGTGTATTTTCCCGGTTTTCCGCTGAGTACCACTTTGATAGATTCGGGCACCTTAAACCAGTTACCGCCCGTAACCATCGCAAATGCCAAGTCTGTGGAACCCATCCCTGTGGAGAATGCCCCAAGAGCACCGTGAGTACAGGTGTGGGAGTCTGCACCGATAATAACGTCACCCGGAACAATAAGCCCTTTTTCAGGTAAGAGTGCATGCTCGATTCCCATATCTTTTTCATCAAAAAAGTTTTTGAGTTGATATTTTTTTGCAAAGTCACGGCTGATTCTTGCCTGATTTGCAGAGGCTATATCTTTTGCGGGGATGAAGTGGTCAAGAACGATAGAAAATCCATCCGGATTTGCAAGTGCCTTTGCACCGCTGAGAGTAAAGGCGCTGATAGAGATTGGTGTAGTAATGTCATTTCCGATAACCATGTCAATGTTTGAGCGGATAATCTCACCTGCAAAAACTTCATGTCCTACATGTTCGGAAAATATTTTTTCAGTGATAGTTTGTCCCATAATGAACCTTATATAGATAAAATAATTTTGCGATTATAGCATCTGAAGGTTTAAGCGCGGAATAATTTTTCAAATAAGTATTAACTTATAATATGATAAGATTTATCCAAAAAAAGCGGTCAAAAATGCAAAATAGTTATAAAAGATTGGATGCG
>DZBD01000023.1 GCA_022729795.1 Sulfuricurvum sp.
TCAATGTCAAGTGTTTTTGAGTTTTTCTTTTTAATTTATTTAAAAGTGCTTATTTATTATCAACTGTTCTTATGACTTTTTCTTTATGCTTACATTATTAACTATTAATACTTTATTTAATAATTATTTTTGAATAGCCTCTTAAAAGACTTTACTTTAGTCTCATAATGAGTGCTATGACACTGTTGCTATATATTTACTCTTTATATGTAAAATTCATCATCTTAATTAAATTTATTGTTCTTTAAAAAAGCTCAATATATAAAGGAAAAAAGAATGGGACTTTATGATCGTGATTATGCAAGAGGGAACTCATTTACTTATGAAAACACTACTCGTAGTGATTCACAGATTATCTCTTTTGTAAAAGAGACTTATAAACTTTTCGCAGCTTCCATGATGGCAGGTGCAGTGGGTGCTTATGTCGGCACACCTATAGCAGCATCTATTGGAGCAAATTTTTGGCTACTTTTTGCATTAGAAATTGGTTTATTGATAGGATTGCACTTTGTAAAACATAAGCCGGGTATAAATTTAGCTGTCATGTTTGGCTTTGTATTTATGACTGGACTAATGCTCGCTCCGTTGCTTGCGCGTACACTTGGCATGAGCGGTGGTGCTTCTATTATTGGGAATGCGTTTGCAATGACTTCTGTAGTATTTGGTGCGATGAGTTTTTATGCTATTAAAACCACGAAAGACTTTACAGGATATACGAAACCTCTTATGATTGCTCTTTTTGTAATCATCGGTTTTTCTATTCTTAATATTTTTCTTGGCAACCCAATGTTACATGTTATTATTTCTGGTGCAGTTGTAATTCTTTTTAGTATCTTGGTTATTTATGATACTCAAAACATCATGAACGGTTCTTATGAAACTCCAATCGACGGTGCAATCGCACTTTATCTTGATTTTTTAAATATATTTACTGCTTTATTGCAACTCTTTGGCATCTTTGGAAATAGTGAAGATTAACAACTTATCCCCCGAACTTTTTCGGGTGATAGATGCCAATCTTAACCGCCTCAAAGAGGGGATTCGTGTTATTGAAGATATAATGAGATATCGTGACAATAATAAAAACCTAGCCTCAAAACTTAAGCTATTAAGACACAAATCGAGAATTGAAGAGACATTAGAGCTTTTATCATATCGTGACAGCATCAATGATGTACTTCGATCCACTATCAAAAGTGAACTTAACCGCACGGATGTTAAAAGTATTTTAACTGCAAATTTTAAAAGAGCAGAGGAATCCTCAAGGGTTTTGGAAGAACTTTTTAAGCTTAGCAGTGCAGAGTATAGTGAAAATTTTAAATATATTCGATATGAACTTTACGCGCTTGAAAAAGAGATTATTCTAAACGAGAGTAAATAAAAACCACCTCAAACTCTAAATAATTTAACGGATATTCCTGCATTAATTTTTTTGTCTGCTTGTAGTTTAGTACTTTTCTCGAAGCACTTACTCCGCTTTGTTTAATATACTTAAACATCTCTCTCGTTGATTCAAACTCTAATTCATAGTTTACCGTCTCAAACTCAACATCGAAGTATTTTTTTTGCAGTTCATAAATCTCTTTTGCTGTTCGTAACATTGGTTCGAGCGATGCGGTTTCATTGAGAGTCTTAAAAGTGTCGGCTGTAAAAATCGCAAAAGAGACGGGAACATTAAACTCTTTTATACTTTTAAATACATGCTCAAGATCTTCTGCCCACTGCAATGCTGAGGCTGAAAGAATATAATCATATTTATTCAACGAAAGTTTTTCAAAAAAATGTTTATCATTAAAGTCACCATACATAGAAGTTACTTTGTCTGATTTTGGATGTAATTCAAGCATTCCTTGCGCAAAATCAATACCTGTAAAACTTTGGTATTCCCAACCGATAAGCTTACATAATGCGCCGCTTCCGCATCCTAAGTCTAATATATTTCTAGGTCGTGCTGAGAGTTTTGAGATTAGCCTATGCGCTATTTTATTTTGTATGATATTATGGGAGTCGTAATTTACTGCGTACTTGGAAAATTCTGAACTTATTCTCATTTTTTATTTTTAACCAAAGATATATCTAACATTTAATCTCGCAATCTCGTGTTTTTGGTTGATTGCAAACAATCTTCCAATATTATCCCTTCTAAAAACTATAGTTATGTTTTCGTCTTTATGAGGTTTTGACCAAAGTACATAAAAAAAATTTTGAGAAGCCATGTCTACTCTGGTATTTGATTCATCCAAAATCAAGATTTCCGGCTTAGAAAGTGAAGTATAACCGATTTTATCCCATGATTGAAGCCTGTTAGGCTCCTTGCCAAAGATTTTAACGGCTTGGGAGATATCGGTCATCAGCTTAGATGTTAGTCCAAAACTACGGGCATCAACTCCCACAAATAAAATCATAAATAGTTGTAAAATAAAAATAATGATACCCGATATAATCATAATACTTCTAAAATTTCTCATAAGTAATCCAATTTTTTTCCGAAATTATACCCTATTTTGTAATCTTAAGTTTTTTGGATATAATTCGCCACTTTGATATTTAGGATATTATATATGACAACTAGTTTTTTACTTATTGTTCAAATAGTTTTGGTTGTAATCTTGGTCATAGCCGTACTATTACAAAAAAGCTCAAGCATCGGTCTTGGTGCATATAGCGGTTCAAACGACTCTGTATTTGGTGCAAAAGGTCCAAATAGCTTTTTAGCAAAAGCTACCTTTACCATAGGATTTTTATTTATTGTCAATACAATTACTTTAGGGTATCTGTATTCTAAGGCAAGTCAAGCATCCGTGGTTGACAATATGGTAGAAACTACCGATATTATTGCCCCTACCGTACTACCTGTAAAAGAAATCAATACTACAGAAATAAACACTACAAAATAGTTGCATATTTTGCAGCTGTTTTAACTTCTTTTAACAACACTTTTATTTCAATTAAAAAAATTCTCGCTACAATTACACAATTATTTTTCATAAACAACAAGGAAACAATATGCTCAATGAGATATATAGCGAATGCGAATCTAAAATGAAATCCAGCACGGAACATATGCAAAGAGATTTCAAAACACTCAGAACAGGGAAAGTTACAACATCTGTTTTAGATAATGTAAGAATAGATTATTATGGCACTATGACGGCTCTTGACCAAGTAGGCTCCATAATAGCAACGGACGCCACAACAATAGTTATTAATCCTTGGGAAAAAAATCTTTTGGCAACTATCGACAATGCTATTTCTAAAGCTAATGTAGGTGCAACTCCAAATAACGACGGTGTTCAAATAAAATTATTTTTCCCTGCAATGACTGTTGAGCAAAGAAAAGAGTCTGTAAAACAGATGAAAGGGATGGGCGAGGATGCAAAAGTATCTGTCAGAAATGATAGAAAAAATGCAAACGACAAAATCAAAAAACTTGAAAAAGATAAAGAGATTACAACTGACGAATCAAAAGTTGCACAAGAAAATGTTCAAAAAATAACTGATAAACATATTGCAAATATAGATCAAATACTCAAAGACAAAGAAGCAGAAATACTCAAAGTATAGTTTTATTTCCACATGCCATGGCATGTGGAAATCCTCAGGCATAGAAAATCACACACTTAGGAAAAAAAATGGATATTAAAAAAATATACATGGACGCAGATGCTCTGCTCGAAGGGCATTTTAAATTAAGTTCCGGGAATCATTCACAATTTTACCTACAATCTGCAAAAGTATTGGAAGACCCAAAAACAGCTACATTACTTGCAAATGCCTTAGCTTTACAGATACGGGCAAGCGGTCTTGAAATAGATACTGTTTGTGCTCCTGCTCTTGGCGGACTTATCGCCGGTTTTGCACTTGCGCAAGCACTTGATTGTCGCTATATCTTTGCAGAGAGAATAGAGGGGAAAATGGCTATTCGCCGCGGATTTGAAATCAGCAAAGATGAAAAAGTTCTCATGTGTGAAGATATTATTACTACAGGCGGTTCTGCCATGGAAGCTGCGTCAGTTATTGAGAGTCTCGGCGGAAAAATCGTCGGAGTTGCCGCATTAGCAAATCGCGGTTTTTGCAAACGTGAAAATAGTGGTATAGCAACAAAGCCAAATTGTAAACTTCCACAGGATATCCCATTTTTTGCTTTGGCAGATTTTACATTTGAAATGTATTCGCCAGAGGATTGTCCTTTATGTAAAGAGGGAAGCCAAGCGATAAAACCGGGTTCGAGGGGAAATTAAATGTCAATTGCCCAAAAATATAAAGTAGATATCGAACATCTCCAAAAAGTTCAAAGAAGTATCAGAAAAGCAGGAAATATCTTCCCTAATGAAGCTGAACTTGTCCAAACACTTGAAAAAGAGATTATAAAAGCCCAAGATGACAACTCTCTCAATACTTATTATTCGATGGCACAGTATCTAAAACAAAGAGTCAAAGAGCTCCGTTTACATTTGACACAGCCGCAAGAGGGGATAGAAGAAGCATTAAAGGACTTAACTTGGAGCATAGACTACTTGCAATGGCTCGTAGCCGAACAAAAAGAGCAAAAATAAGCTTATTTATATTTTAATTGGCACGTAAGCATTCTCTCTACTAATACCCTTGCAACTTCTAGCTTTCCATCCACTATTACAGTGATTGGAAGGTCTTTGAGCTTCTCTTTTTCCTCAAGTGAAACTACTTTTACAATCAAATTTACATTCTTTGTATATTGCAAAACTGCCTCACAGATGAGTCTCTTCTTTTGAATATTATCCAGTGTCACAATAACCGCAGCAGCATTTTCCACATGCAAAGCCTTCAAGATAGACAACTTAGATGCATCACCGAAATATGCTTCTCTCTCATCAAACAGCGCTTCTTTAACATGCTTAGCTCTGTTGTCGATGACGATATAGGGAGCATCTAACTCATCTAAATGTTTTGTTACAAATTTGCCTACAATGCTATATCCGCAGACAATAACATGGTTGGATTTTGTCGCTATTCCCGACATATCCGAAACCATGTACTGCTCTTTTGTTACAAAAGAGACAATTTTATTAATACGTGAGATAAAAAACGGAGTGACAACCATTGAAAAAATAACTATTAGTACCAGCAAAGACGCAATATGTTCTTCTAAAAGTCCGCCCATGCTTGCTACTGCAAAAATTACAAACGAAAACTCTCCCACCTGAGAAAGAGCCAAAGCTGTTTTGAGTGAAACATCATTAGAGGAGGAAAGACGGAGGACTCCGTACATAACAGTTGCTTTGAGAACTAAAACTAATAAGAAAACAGCGACGATTAAGCCTATGTTATTTATAAAAAGTAAAACATCAATTTTCATACCGACAATAACAAAAAAAGTACCTAGAAGTATATCTTTAAACGGCGCTATATCGGATTCTACTTTATGATGGTACTTTGTCTCGGCGATAATCATTCCGGCAATAAAAGCACCGAGCGAGTAGCTAAAGCCCATATTAAAAGCTAAAATAGAAGCAGCCATTACGATAAGTAATACCGAACCCATAAAAAGCTCTTCAAGTTCCGAAGAAGCCGAGAAGTGCAATAACCAAGTCATCAGCTTTTTACCTACAACAAATAGCAATACAAGAACAGCTATAACACTCAATAAAGTATTACTTAAAACAGCAACAACATTTTCATCGCTGGCACTTGTTAAGAACCCTATCAAGATTAGGATAGGAATAACGGCGATATCCTGAAAAATAAGTATTCCGGTTGCTTTTTGCCCGTATTGAGAGTATATCTCTTTTGAAGTTTTCAGATAAGAGAGTACGACTGCCGTAGACGAGAGTGAAAAAGCTAAGGAGATAATAACTGAAGATTTAGCATCTAAAGAGAAGAGATAATAGCTAATGGTATACACGACTAAAGCAGTAAAAACAACCTGCATCGAACCGTTTCCGAAAATCTCTTTTTTCATAGAATCCATTTTGGCTAAAGAGATTTCAAGCCCGATGGTAAACATTAGAAAAACAATACCGAATTCGCCGATATGCTCTAAAACATGAGAGTCATTAAACTCACGCAAATCAAAAGCATAAACAATAATGGTGCCTGTTAAAATATACCCTATAATTTGAGAAATTCCAAATCTTTTAAGAAATATATTTATAGTGATTGAGATTCCAAGAGTGATTACGATGTAAAAAAGTGTGTTTTCCATATTCAACTTTCTAATTTTATAAGGCATTATATACTATAATCGCGACATTATTCTATAAATATAATTTTAATGGAGCTTTATGCATGACTAAATACATTTTTGTTACCGGAGGGGTTTTAAGTTCTCTTGGAAAAGGGATTACGGCTGCCAGTGTTGGAACTTTACTCAAACACTCTGGTAAAAAAGTGGGCATGCTTAAAATTGACCCCTATATCAACGTCGATCCGGGAACGATGAGTCCTCTGGAACACGGTGAGGTTTTTGTTACAAAAGACGGTGCCGAAACAGACTTAGATATTGGAAACTATGAAAGATTTTTGGATACTTCTTATCTCAAATCGAGTAACTTTACCACAGGACAGGTATATTTAAGTGTTATCGAGCGCGAACGTGCCGGCGGTTACCTCGGGCAAACGATTCAAGTTATTCCTCATATCGTCGGTGAAATAGTCAAGCGTATAAAAGCCGCAGGAGAAGGTCATGAGATACTTATCGTAGAGCTTGGCGGAACGGTTGGAGATATTGAAGGACTTCCTTTTATGGAAGCGATTCGTCAGATGAAACATGATGAAGATGTTCCCGGAACATTCTTTATTCATGTAACCCTCATCCCTTTCATCAAAGCAGCAGGTGAACTAAAGTCCAAGCCTACGCAACACTCGGTGCAGGAACTTCGTCGTATCGGTATCACGCCTCAAATGATAATCGCCAGAAGTGAAAATCCAATGCCTAAAACCTTCAAGAAAAAACTTGCAATGAGCTGTGATGTGAGTCAAGACAGCGTGATTGAGGCGCTAGATGCGGCAACTATTTATGATATCCCTATCACTTTCTTGCGCCAAAACATTCTCAAGCCAATCTCAAAAGAGCTGGACTTGGGTGAACTCAATCCCGATATGCATGAATGGGATACTTTGGTAAAAAAAATCGTTCAGCCTAAAAACAAAGTAGTAATTGGTTTTGTCGGTAAATATCTTGAACTCAAAGAGGCGTACAAATCTCTCACGGAATCACTGATTCACTCTGGTGCCCACTTGGATACAAGAGTAGAAATCAACTGGGTAGATTCCGAAAAGATAGAAGAAAAAGGTGCACAAGCACTTCTTGGCGACTGCGACTCAGTTTTAGTTGCCGGCGGATTTGGAAATCGCGGTGTTGAGGGCAAAATACTTGCTATAGAATATGCACGCGTCAACAAAGTCCCCTACTTAGGAATTTGTCTTGGGATGCAGCTTACGCTTGTTGAATATGCCAGAAATGTTTTAGGATACGAGGGTGCAAATTCTATTGAGTTTGATGAAAACACACCGTATCCTATGGTTTATCTCATTGACAACTTCTTAGATCAAAGCGGTAACAAACAACTAAGAACCCACAAATCCCCAATGGGAGGCACTTTAAGACTTGGAGAATACCCTTGTGATACAAAAGAGGGTTCTATTTTGAGAGAGGCTTATAATGGAGCAAAAACTATTTTTGAAAGACACCGTCACCGTTATGAGGCAAACCCGACCTACCGTGCCGCGCTCGAAGAAGCAGGGTTGATTGTGACAGGTGAATCTGACGGACTTATAGAAACTGTTGAGATCAAAGACCATCCTTGGTTTTTAGGTGTTCAGTTTCACCCTGAATTTACATCAAGACTGCAAACTCCTAATCCATCTATTTTGGCGTTCGTCAAAGCATCACTCCATATTTCATAATTTGACACCTTGGGTGTCAAAAATATAACACAAAGACTTTCCACATGCCAAGCTTTCACAACACTTCACCCTTAAACAAAGATGCCCTTTTTGCACTCCTAAGTGCGAGATTCGGTGACGGATATAAAAAACTCTCACAAATCCCTGATCCTGCACTTTTGCAAGACGCAAACAAAGCGGCGCAAAAAATTGCACATGCCGTAAGAAACAACAAAAAAATCACTTTAGTGGGCGATTATGACGTGGATGGGGTAAGCTCTACTGCCATTATGGTGGACTTTTTCAGGCAAATTCCTTATCCGCTTGAGGCAATCATCCCTAACCGTTTTAATGACGGGTATGGAGTTTCTCCCAATGTTTTAAACAGAGTAGATGCAGACTTGGTTATCACGGTAGATAACGGTATTTCTGCCATCCAAGCCGCTAAAATCTGTAAAGAAAGAGGAATTGAATTAATCATCACAGACCATCACACTCCCTCAGAAATACTTCCTGAGGCATTTGCAATTGTAGATCCAAAACTTTCCACATGCCAATACCCTTTTAAAGAGATATGCGGTGCGCAAGTGGCATGGCTTCTTTTGGCGCTTGTAAAAAAGGAGCTGAGTCTCAGTATAGATATGAGAAGTTTTTTAGATATTGTGGCAATCGCTGTTATCGCCGACATCATGCCTCTTGTAGATATCAACAGAACACTTGTTCAGGAAGGTCTCAAAATCTTAATGACTTCCAAAAGACCCTCCTCTATCATCATTAAAGATTTTCTCAACAAATCCTCTATCAGCTCAGAAGATATCGCTTTTCAGATTGCGCCGCGGATAAATTCTGCCGGACGACTCGAAGATGCTTCCATCGCTTTGGAATTTTTCACGGCAACTACGGTCTCTGGAGCATACAAGCAGTTTGAGATTCTTGGAAAATTAAATGAACTTCGAAAAGAAACAGAAGCAGAATGCACCAAAGAAGCACTTCAATCAGCCTTGGCATGTGGAAATGAACACGTGATTGTTGTCTCTGGCAAAAACTGGCATGAGGGGGTTGTGGGAATAGTTGCGGCTAGACTTGTAGAATCTTTTGGAAAACCCGCTATTGTTTTGAGCACTGAAAATGGAGTTGCAAAAGGGAGTGCTAGAAGCATCGGTGAAGTAAATATTTATGAACTTATCAAAGCAAATGAATCTTATCTGAGTAAATTTGGCGGGCATAAAATGGCAGCCGGTTTAGGACTCCAAGAGGAAGATATAGACGCTTTTAGAATCGCGATAAACAAAACAGCTTCCAAGCTGAATCCTGATGATTTTATACCAAAAGAGGAAGTATTGGGTGTTTTAGACTGCGAAGATATTGACTTTGAACTTCTGAACCTGCTGGAGAGTTTTGAGCCCTTTGGAGAAGCAAATCTTCGTCCAAGATTTTTGCTCAAAGATGTAGAAGTCGTAAGTATAAGTCTCATGGGAAGCGATAAATCACATTCACGAATTACTATCAGACAATTTCCACATGCCAGAAAAACTTTGGAACTCATAGCATTTAGAACTGTTTTGGAAATGCCTGAGGATAAAAAGATTACCTGTAGTTACACAATCGGACAAAATGAGTTCAACAATAAAATATCTATACAATTATTAGTAAATAAAATATTTTAAAAAAAATTTATGCTAGAATACCCCACAAAAAAAACAAGGGGAAAAAATGAAAAAACTTATCGCACTCTCAAGTATTGCTTTTTTAAGTACTGTTACGTTTGCTGATGCCGACATGCAAAAACAAATTGACACACTTACTCAAAAGATAACTCAGCTTGAAAAAGCCAACAAAAAACAGGACAAAAAAATCTCAGAGGTAAACGCACAATCTGCAAAAGACAATATCAAATTTGATGTTGATTTTAGAACTGCTTATGATAATATTTCTTACAAAACTGCAAACGGTAAAAAATACGGTACTGCAAACGGTCTGTTATCAAACCGTTTATGGTTAGGTATGGGATATGCTCCAACGACAGAAATGCTTTTTAAAGGGCAGTTGTCTTATAACAAAGCATACGGAGCAACAGCCTCTAATATGGCAAACGGCAATCCTCAAAGAGGCTATGGGTATGATGCGTTTGACTGGATATCCAATGAGTCACTTGCAGATGACAAACTAAGAGTAAGAGAAGCATACTGGCTATGGACACCTAAAACTGATGACCTCGGCTTTACTGTAAGCGTTGGTCGTCGTCCATCTACAAACGGTTATTTAGCAAACCTTAGAGAAGATGATGCGGAACCGAAATCTCCGCTTGGACATGTTATCAATATGGAATTTGATGGGGCTTCTGCCGGTATTCAGCTAGATAAATATGTACCGGGCATGCTGTTCAAGCTTTGTCTTGGACGTGGTTTAACAAATGCGAATGCTAAATTTACAAATACACCTACATATGCGAATATTGATTATGCAAAAGATTACACAACAGATGCAAACGGGAACTCAAACCTCAACACAATTGATTTAGCTGGATTTATCTTTGTACCGTATGACAACGGACAATATGCAGTGAAAACAACATGGTATAGAGGATTCAACGTACCTGGTATGTATGGCACGTCTCTAACTGACATGGATAGTAACCCAGCTACACAATATGATCTTATGCCTACGGCCTTCACTATGCTGAACGGCGGAGATATGGACGGTATGGCAATTTCCGGTAAAATTGACGGTATAGGAAATGAAATATCCGATTTCCTAGATGCAACAACTCTTTTTGCTTCTTATGCAAGATCTGTATCTCATCCCAACCAAGATATTATGAGAACCGCTACAGCAGCAGATGCATCTTGGTCAGGCACTCAAAATACCGGAGCTACGATGCTTGGAAGTGCAGATTCTCAAACAGGTTCTTCTGTTTGGCTTGGCACACAAATGCCAAACCTCATGGGTGGTAAATTTGGTTTAGAATACAACCAAGGTAGCAAATACTGGAGACCGTTCACTTACGGTGAAGATACTATGATGGGCTCTAAAATGGCTGTTCGAGGTAAAGCATATGATGCATACATTTCACAACCTTTAATCAAAGATGTATTCTCTATGCAAGTAAGATATACATATATTAATTATGAATATACAGGCTCAAACGCTTTCTTCGGTGACGGCGGAACACCTTACAGTATGGCTGAAGCAAAAGCAATGGGCATGGATCCCGTCGAAACAGCTTCTGACCTACGCGTATATTTCAGATATAGATACTAGGCTTTGCTCAAGAACTCCTTTTGGAGTTCTTAGTATTAATTTTACTTATTTGAATCATAAATAAAAAATAAGAAAAATCTTCCAAATTTCCCCTTATGTGTACTTTAGACACACTTCTTAAAAAAACATAATACAAAAAACGAACCTTAAGCCTTCTCCATGTAGAATAAAATACTTTATCAAAAAACGAGAGAAGAAAAATGAAGAAAAATGAAATATTAGAAGAAATACTCAAAGAAGTCGATAAGCATCCCGAGATTATGTCTCGCCGTGAGGCTCTAAAATTTTTGAGCGTATCGCCGTTGGCAGCCTCTCTCTTAGCAGGAACGACTGTCGGCACCTCCGCCATCAGTGCATCTACTGTCAAAGGTAAAATAGTGATAGTCGGTGGAGGTTTAGCAGGGATGAGTACGGCGGCAAGGCTCAACAACACCATAACCAATGCAGATATTACAGTAATAGAGCCTGACCCGCTTTCTGTGTCATACCAACCGGGACAAACACTTGTAGCCGGCGGCATTTGGGACAAAAGTGAAATAGTTTACAAAAGAGATGATAAATTGCCAAGCGGTGTCAAGCTTATCAAGGGAAGCGTAACAGCGTTTGATCCTGACAACAATAAGATTACGGTAGACTCTAAAGAAGAGATATCTTATGACCAACTTATTATAGCTACCGGACTTACACTCAATTATGGTGCTATCAAAGGTCTAAGCGGGGAGATAACATCTTCTACAACCGATAATGCTGCGGTAAAAGAAAAAGTAGGCGTCAATGGTGTACACTCTATTTTTTTTCAAGACGGTGCAGCAGCGACTTGGGACGGAATTCAAGAATTAATCGCACAAGCAAAAGCCCATACGGGGGAGAAAAAACTTCAAGCAGTATTCACACACCCTGACACACCGATAAAATGTGGTGGTGCTCCTAAGAAAATTATGTACCTTACACATGCCAGACTTGAAGAAGCGGGTGTGCGTGATAAAGTGGAACTCACTTTTTATGCAAACGGTAAAGATATGTTCGGTATTCCTGAATACCATGAAGCTATCTTGGAACAATTTAAAACAAGAGGTTTTAAATGGAATTATGCGCATAACCTTACCGGAATGGATACAGATGCAAAAATAGCTACATTCAATCATCACTGGACCGAAAAAGGTGCTTGGGATGAAGACTTGGAAGAGTTTGGCGTAATTCTCAAAAGTGAAAACGTGAATGTTGCATATGACTTTATACATATCACACCGCCTATGAAAGCTCACGATGTTGTGGGAAAATCAAAAATTGGTTCAAATGCGGGATGGGTTCCTGTTCAAAAAGAGTCACTACAACATGTAAAATATAAAAACGTGTGGTGCTTAGGTGACGTAGCAGCTGTACCTATGGGAAAAACAGGCGGTTCAGTTCGCAAACAATACAAAGTGCTCATAGACAACATGATAGCTTCTATGGAAGGCAAAACTACCTTACCTGCAGCTTATGGCGGATACACTGTTTGTCCACTAATTACAGGTATCGGAACGGTTATGCTTGCTGAATTTGACTGGAGTCAAAAACCGACACCTTCATTCCCGCTTGACCCGACGAAAGAAAGATGGATATGGTGGTTATTGAAAGTTTATGCCCTTAAACCGATGACGGCTATCGGTATGTTATCCGGTAGAGCTTAATACAAAAATATTTGAGGAGAATAATATGACAAATAAAATAACTGCAATAACAATTTCAGCAATAGCAACAATAGCATTCACGGCATGTGGAACGAACAAGCATGAGGAAGTAAAAACATATAAAATGAGTGCCGCTGAAGTTTTTCAGGCATCATGCATCAAATGTCATGGAGCAAACGGGGAAGGAAATCCTGAAAAGAAAACACCAAAAATTAGCGATAAAACAATAGGTGAACTTGAACAAGATATATACGATGTTAAAAACGGCGGGTCCAACCAATCTTCCGGCACAACCCACACAGTGATGGAACATAACATGCAAAAACTGATTGAAAAAGGTTATGATTATGACACCAAAGTAATGGCAACCTATATGTATGAAACATTTCATAAATAGTGTGATATAATTTTTCTTATAAATTAAACTTATTCAAAATACTTATTTTGAATTAAGGAGACACACTTGGTTACTTTATGCTAAAAAACAAAAAAGAAAATCAGGTCTATGTCTGGCCATTGTGCACACGTTTTGTGCACTGGCTTATTGCTTTGTCTTTTACAACTGCTTTTATCCTCTCTTTTTTTGAACACAGATTAAATTATCATGTAGGTGTCGGTATTATCTTTGGTCTCATGCTATCATATAGAATAATTTGGGGATTTATAGGTCCAAAATATGCGACTTTTAATACTTTTAAATTAAACTTATCACAGCTCAAATATTATTTTGTAGAAAAAATACAAAATAGATATAGAAAAATACCTGCCGGACATAATCCAGCTTCTAGTTGGTACACTTTGATAGTTCTATTTGTCGGAGCTATAATTGTCATTACGGGAATGTTGCTTTATGGGATTCAAGAGGGACGAGGATATTTATCCATCTTAAACGAAAACTATCACAAGTTTAGCAGTGTATTATTAGACATCCATATTTATGCTTCTTACACTCTTTTGGTCTGGGTTATCATTCACATCTCGGGTGTTTTGGTAGAGCAGTTTTACCATAAAACACATATGGTAAATGCAATGATTACGGGATATAAGCAAACAGATGGAGAAGATGCACAATTATGTACTCCAAAAAATATTGTTTCTTTTGTTATTATTGCCTTATCTCTTTGGGTATTTTATGTCATAGCATTTGATACACAAAGCCCCTTTGTGAAAAGTAAATTTCCTGAAATAAACTTCAAAGAAGAAAGCCCGGTTTTTTATAATAAATGTAGTAAATGCCATAAAATATATCCACCCTATTTACTTCCCCAAAAATCTTGGCTTAGAATTATGGACGGTTTAGATAATCATTTTGGGGAAAAAATTACAGATCAAAATATCTCCAAAGAAAATCAAATAGAAATTAGCAGATATCTTATTCAAAACTCTTCTGAACATTCTACAAGGGAAGCAGCCCTCAGAATCACAGAATCAACACTTGAAGAAAGACCCATAGCTATCACAAAAACTCAGTATTGGAGAGATACTCATAAAGATATACCTTTGAGTGCATATGAAGATAAAAAGATAAAAGATAAATCTAACTGTTTTGCCTGCCACAAAGATATTGAAAAAGGTAACCTTGAAGATAGAGATATTCTTTACCGCCACTAAAATAAAGCAAACATAATGCTCATATAATTTAATATGATAAAAAAGATAAATTTTATTAAAGTAAATTCTAAGATAAAATCTATTAAAATGTTTAAATCTATAATTCTTTTTTAAGCTATCATAAAGATAATAGCTTCTTAACAAAAATAATTTTTAGAAAAATATGTGGAGGGTAATGTTTATGGAAGTTGCAATTTCACGAAGAAAGTTTCTTCAAGGCACTGTTGCGATGAGTGTAATTGGAGCAACTGTTGCTACAAATCTTTTATCGGATGAACATGATAAAAGCTCAAAGAATGGTAAGAATATTTTTAAAAACTCACAAACAGGAAGCCAAAGGGCGCAAGAGGTAGCTACTTTATGTGAGATGTGCGTCAATAAATGTGCTGCGCTTGCAAGAGTTGAGTCCGGAGCTATAACAAAACTCAATCCTAATCCTAAGTTTCCAAAATCAAAGAATATGCTTTGTGCAAGAGGAAATGCAGGAATTCAATCCGTGTATGATCCTGACAGACTCAAGTACCCAATGATTAGAATTGGAGAAAAAGGGGAAGGTAAATTTAAAAGAGTTACTTGGGATGAAGCATATGAAGCTATTCTCAACGGTACCGACAAATTTCCGGGTCTAAGTAAAATACTCAAAGAAGAAGAAGACAATAGATCTTCTATGCTTTTTTGTGCGGGTGAAGGGATGGCTGAACACACTTTTAAACAGTTTTACCAAGCCTTTGGATCTAGTAACTGGCTCAACCACTCCTCAATCTGCCTTCAAACAGTAGCATCCGGATATGGCGTTACCATCGGAGCCTATCCTCAAGCAGATTTAGACAATGCCGAGTACATCATTATGGCTGGGGCAAACAGAGCCGAAGCAATCGTAACTCCTGACACCATGGATGCTTTTAAAAGAACCAAAGGAAGAGGTGCGAAGCTTATCTGTATTGACCCGAGGTTTACGAATACTGCTGCAAAAGCCGATAAATGGCTGGCGATTAAACCCGGAACCGATCTTGCGTTTGTTCTTGCTCTGACTTATGTAACACTCACTGAAAATTTATTCAATACCTCTTATGTAGAACAGTATTTTAACGGTTTTGAAGAATATAAAAATAGTGTTCTCTCTAATAATTACACCCCTGAATGGGCAGAACCGATTACCGGAATAAAAGCAAAAGAGATTTACGCAATTGCAAGAGAATTTGCAGCCCACGCTCCAAAAGCTGTTTACTATCCGGGAAGAAGAAGTACCTTTGCAAGTAATGACTTCCAACTCCGTCGCGCAATGGCAATTTTTCAATCGCTTCATGGAGGGATTGATGTCAAAGGTGGACTTATTTTTGGAAGTAAACTCCCAATCAAGGAACATGAAGGTTTAGCACCTCTGTATGAAAAAGCACAAGCAAGAGCAATTACGAAAAGTACCGTTAAAAAAGGGGATGCGGGCTATGATGATTGTGCGGTTGTGAGCGACGGCGGTTCATGGATATCTTGGAGAAACAGATATATAGAAGACAAAATGCCTTATAAAGTAAGAGGAATGTTTTGCTATAAACATAATCCTATGATGAATATGCCAAATACGGCAAAAACAGCACAGATGCTTAAAAAAATGGAGCTTGTTGTCACGATAGATACTATGCCAAGCGATACCGTTATGTATGCGGATGTTGTGTTACCTGAATGTACCTATTTAGAGAGAACGGACCCTGTTACAACATTTGGAGGAGTTGAACCCTCTATAGCTGTTCGAAACAAAGTCATTGAACCAATGTATGAAACAAAACCGGTCATAGAAATTTTAAAAGGTTTAACCACTAAAATATCAAAACCGCTTTTTGAAATTAGTAAACAGTTTGACTCCGATATTCAAGATTCGATTGAATCAGACGGCGAAGAAGATACATATGCGGAGTTTAACCTCACACTCCCATTTCTACACACACAAGAAGAGCTTAATCACCATGCCGTAAGCATGTATATCGGTGCTGCAGAACAATTAGACAGAGATGGAGTTTTTTATCCTAATATGGATGTATACTACAAAGCACTCTCCGTAAACGAACATCAGTATTATCCTGAAAATAAAAAATCATACACGGTCAATGGCGGTAAGCCCAAAACCCCATCAGGAAAAGTAGAGTGTGTACTTGCTTCTTTTACTCAAAAAGGGATTGATTCTATGCCCGTATGGAAAGATGCTTATGAGTTTAAAGTACCTGCAGGTAAATTTAAACTTCTTACGGGAAGACATGCACAATTTACACAAAGCGGAACTGCAAATAACGCAATGCTCAGGGACCTAATGCCGGAAAATTTTGTGTGGATAAACAAAAGAATTGCTCAAGAAAAAGGGATAAAGTTTGCAGATATAGTTGAAATAAGTTCAAGTATAGGAAAAACTCGACTCAAAGCGTATCCAACAGAAAAAATTGCTCCGGATCAGGTTTTCTTTGTGCATGGTTTTGGGGGAGAAAGTGAAGCATTAACCTGGGCATATAAAAATGGCGGGAATGACAACGCTGTCATAGAAGACCATATAGAACCTGTTTATGGTGCTGCTACTATGCATGAAACTAATGTTGAAATAAGAAAGGTGTAATTATGGCTAATTATGGAATGGCACTTGATTATAAAAATTGTATCAATTGTAGCGCATGCGAAACGGCGTGTAAAGAAGAAAATGGCATCTTGATGGGTGCGGATAAGCATAGAATTTGGGTTGGAGTGGGTGAAATCGAGGGACAGTATCCGCTTTTAGATATTACTTCCAACGCTTTTCATCCAAGTCAATGTCAACAGTGTGAAAATGCACCTTGTGAAGAGGTATGTCCAACACATGCTACCTATTACGACGATAACGGAATAGTAAGAGTTGACCCTGACAAATGTATTTTGTGCAGTTATTGCATGAATGCTTGCCCTTATGATGCAAGGTATGTTGATGATAGAACAATGACCGTTGATAAATGTAATTTTTGTAGCGACACAAGGCTTGCTCGTGGAGAAACAACAACTGCATGTCAAACAACGTGCCCAACTAAAGTACGAACTTTCGGTGATTTGGATGATCCGGAGAGTGAGATTAGTATTCTTTTAAGAACAAGAGAACATTACTCACTCAAAACACATCTCGGCACAAAACCAAAATTGTTTTATCTAACATAAGGGGATCAAAATGAGTTTAAGAGAAAAGATTAATAATATCGTTCCTATTCGTGATGATTTTTCATTGAAATCGTTATTGAGTTTTGAAAAAACTCCTTTAAATGTTTTTATGGCAATTTTATCGGTAGGTTTGTTTTTATGGATGTCGTATGGTGTCGGTGTATATCTCAATCACGGGCATCACGCATATAATGTAACAAGAGAACACCCGTGGGGTCTTATGATTGCCATGTATGTATTTTTTGTTGTAAGTTCGACAGGGCTTTGTATCATCTCCTCTTTTGGGCATGTGTTTAAGATTCCGGGATTTGCTATTATAGGTAAACGTGCTATTATGGGTGCGATTCTAACAATCTTAGCAGGTTTTGCCGTAATAGCGTTTGAGATAGGACATCCGGTCACGATGGTTATTTATAATGTTGTGAGTCCCGGCTTGACCTCCGCTATTTGGTGGATGGGCACACTCTATGGAATTTATTTAACATTTATTATCCTAGAGTTTATATTTTTAGCAAGAAATGATCACAGATGGTCAAGATTATTTGGAATCGGCGGGCTTGTTGTCGGTATTGCAGCACATTCAAACCTTGGATCTGTTTTTGGATTTTTGGTGGCTCGTCCTATTGCGAATGGTGTTTTTTATCCAATATATTTTATATTATCAGCCATGATAACGGGTCTTTATTTGCTCTTTTTAATCTATGGCTTTCGCTATAAATTAAAATTTCCACCGGAAATTCAAGAGTTTTTATATAAAATAGGAAAACTTTTAGCACTTCTTTTAGCGATACTCATCTTCTTTGAAGGGTGGAGATTTTTGACGGCAGTGTATGGCGGAATGCCTGAACGTGCGGACGTTGCTTTACATATACTCACAAGTGCACCTTTTCTTTACGGTGAGCTATTGCTCGGTATGGTTATTCCATTTGTAATTGCTTTTACTTCTAAAGGAAGAGCCACCGTAGCACTTGTATTTGCCTCAATTACCGGGATGATAGGAATATTTTTTATGAGATATGACCTTGTGAATGATTCTCAATTAGCACCTATGATGATGCTTAAAAAAAGAGAATACCAACTTGAGCCACATTGGGTAGATTATTTTCCGTCTTCAATCGAAATTGCTATTTCTATAGGAGCAATCGGACTATGTATCATCCTCTATTATGTTGCAGATAAACTATTTGATTTAGATTATTCCCAAGAAGATATTCATCATTAATTGTAAGTACTTTTCTAATCCCTGATATTTTTCAAGGATTAGTTGGTTATTATTCGACATAAAAAAGGAGTAATTCTATGAAAAATGTAATCTTCCTCTCACTCTCTCTCTTTTTAGCAACACTCAGTGCAAATGATAAATATACCGATGAGCAAATCTATAATAAAATGTGTATAGAATGCCACTCTTTTGATGGTTCAGGAAATACGGAAAAATTAACTCCTTCCATGATAGGAGAAAGTCAAGAAGAGATTGAGCGTTCCCTTGTCGAAATCGAAAACGATAAGGATCATGTCATCATGAAACATAATAGAACAAAAATTCTCGAAATGGGGATGGAATATTCTGCTAAAAGTATGGCTGAATATATGCATACAAGATTTACAAAATAAAAATATTTTGGGAACTCTTTATCAAAAAAGTTACATATCGTATAAACATTATCTATTAACTTTATAATATATATTATTTTTATTTTAACTTCGTTAAAATGTTCAAAATTAGAAGGAGAATAAATGAATAAAATCGTTAAAATTGCTTTAAGCACTGTTGTAGTGTTAGGTTTAGGTGTTACGACTGCAAGTGCGGATGTTGCTAAGGGTCAAAAATTATTTACTAAAAAGTTAAAAGGCACTTGTGGTATGACTGGTGCTGCAATGGCAGGTAAACACTCTCAGGGTGAATGGGAAGATATTAAAGATGAAGGCAAATTAGCTGATGAAATTAAAAAACTTTGTCCAGCGGTAAAAGATGCTGACTTAAAAGATAAATTTCTTGAAGATTACTACGATTTCTTCCATGAGTATGGAAATGACAGCGGTAACGTTCCATCTTGCTAGTTAATTATTGAGTCACTTTTCTTTGCCTTTTTAAAGGCGAAGAGGCTCAAAGCTCACTCTTTTTTTTCAATTCAGCCTCCATTCTACTTTTTTAAATTATACTTCACTATGAAATTAATTATTAGCCTCTTCTCTTTACTTTTTATCTTTGCTTCTTGCTCAAAAGACAATCGAGCACCCTTAAATATATTGATATTGGATAATAACGGTGTCAGTGGAGTGTCTGCAAAAACATCCTATAAAATAAATAGCATAGCACCCTATTTCTTGGGATATGATATTGAAACTTTTACGGCATTTCAAAACGCTAAGCCGATAAATGCTATGAGAGTAAGCTACAACTCTCATGAGATTATGCTTATAATACCGGAGCAAACCACAGACGGCATATCCACCCCAAAGGTTCAAAGCATTATTGTTACAAGCGACTATGTGAAAAATCCATTCCGCTTGAAAATTGGCGATTCTTATAAAGAAAATATGTTTTCACAATGCACGCAAACAGAAAAAGAACGTATTTGTATTGAAAATAAATTTGAAAATATAAAAATAATTTTTACAAAAAAAACAGACACGCTTTATACTTTTCAAGAATTCATTTGGAGCAGAAATGCCAATAATTTATGAGTGTTTCCAAGCCCGTTCAAAAATTACTGAGTTAAAAACACTCAACGGCAAGTCTGTAGTATTGAGTACAGAGCACCATGGGATGAAGCAATTTTCAGCTTCCGAGTGCGAAATTGAGCTCAATATGACCCATAAACATCTTAACTATGAAACCTCAGTCATAGCATTCAGCTCCAATGCACAGTTGCTTGCCTTGGGACAAAATAAAAATATTTACATAATCCACATGCCGACTCGTAAACTGATTGCAACTATTCATTTACATGATGAAAGTATTTCCGCTATATCTTTTGATATATCCTCAACATACCTTATTGTCGGAACTCTAAGTTCAAGAATATTACAATACAAATACAACTCCGGTTCCATACTTTCACGGTTGTATTCCTTTGAAAAGACAGCTAATAAAGAGAATCCTGTTACGGCCTTTGACTTTTATCAAAATTCTTTGGCATGTGGAAATAAAGATGGAGCCATAGCAATCATAAATCTCCATAACAGAGCCAATAACGTTTTACTCACACACAAAAGAGCCAGAGTAAATGCTCTGTGTTTTATAGATACAAATACTCTTATTAGCGGACATTCTGATGGCTCTGTGTATAAAGACACCCTGAACGACGATTCAGTATCCACGCAAATAACAACACCGTTTCATACTATATCTCAAATCATCGCCATACCCGATACGCACTATAGTATCCTAAGCGTAGAGACAAACTTTCTTGCGTTGCTTGATACAAAACTATTGAAGATAGCAGATTCAAAATATATGGAATTTAAAGACACTATACATAAAATAACTTTAGTCAATGATGCAATTCTTTTTGTCGCTTTACAAAACAATAAAATCTTCAAAGTAGAGCTTCCGAGTGCAAAAAAGCTCAACTCACTGATACTGCACAACTCAATAGAGGAAGCTTTTGCTTTTGCTAAAAAAAACCCTATGATACAAACCTCCGATACCTATAAAAAGCTTGAAGAACATTACGAAAAAACTTACATGGATGCAGTTCAAGCGCTGATAAACCAAAACAAAAACTTGGCAATTCAATTGCTCTTTCTTTTTAAAAATATCCCTTCTAAAAAAGAGAATATAAGTTTACTTTTTAAATCCTTTGAAAACTACCACAGATTTAAAGGAGTTTATTTTGAAAAAAAATATGCTTTAGCATATGCTATCAGTTCTAAATTTCCTGCTCTTGAACATACGCACGAATTTAGACAAATGGAAAAAATTTGGAAAGAGGCCTTTGTAAATGCACAGAGACATATACTTCTCAAAAAGCCTGATGATGCAAAAGCTTTGCTGAATGAGTATATTACGGTTATCTCTAAAAGACCGATTATAAAACTCATTTTAAATAACAACAGTGCATTTATGGAATTTTTAAAAGCTATTGAAGAAAAAGAGTTTGCTAAAGTTGCCAGATTAGCCAAAGAAAATGACTCTTTTCATAAAATTCCAAGCTATAAAGCATTAGAAAATAGTACGGAATCTAAACTCCAAGAGATAGAATCTTTCATAAAAAAAGGTGATATCCAAACAGCCAAAATATCCTTGCAAGAGCTCACAGAAATGCCGTATATAGAAAAAAAATTAGAGCAACTTCATCAGGGATGTTTTTATGCATTAGTACTCCAACAAGCCTACGATAACGATGATTTCAAATCATGTTATGAGATTCTTGATTCACATCCGTTTTTATACTCCTCCGAGCTTGGAATAATGCTAGAAAAATATTGGATAAAGCTCATGAAAAAATGTGAAGATTATGCCCTGCGCGGAGATATAAAAAATATAAAAATATGCTTGGGGGAACTGATAGATATTTCAAGTAGAAAAGAAAAAATAGGTGATCTTTTAAGAGTAAGTTTTCATGTAAAAATAAAAATGCTTCTCTCTAAAAAAAGCTTCAAAAATGCAGAAAATATCATCTATTCCTATATAGATATATTCGGTGTAGATACTGAAGTACACACTATTATGAAAAGTTTTGAAAAGATTTCTTTGCATAAACTAGCCATTACGCAAAACCAAACACAAAGACCTCCAAGAGATCATTGGATTTACTCTAAAATTATAAAAGAGTAGCATCATCCATCAGTTTTATAATTGAATCGACCGTATCTTGAAAGGGATTTTGTAAAAGTGCGCTCTGTGATAAAAAGTTTTGCATCGCATTTTTTTTAGATATAGCTTCGTCAAGTTCGGAATCACTCCCTTTCGTATACGCTCCGATGCGGATGAGAACTTCATTCTCCTTAAGAAGGGTATAAAGTCTTCTGAATTTTCTTACGGCATCTAAATGTTTTTGCGAAATAATATCATTCATCACCCTCGAAGCTGAGTTAAGTATATGGACAGGAGGATAGATACCAAAATCCGTAAGTTCACGGGAAAGTACAATGTGCCCGTCTAAAATAGAACGAGACTGATCAGCGATTGGGTCACTCATATCATCGCCCTCTATCAAAACGGTAAAAAAAGCGGTAATGGAACCTTTCCCATCCTCTTTTCCTGCCCTTTCCATCAACTGTGGCAAAAGTGTCAAAGAGGAGGGCGGATATCCTTTGGAGGTTGGAGGCTCTCCCAAAGCAAGACCTATCTCCCTTTGCGCCATTGCAAATCTTGTTACAGAATCCATAATAAATAAAACGTCCAATCCTTGATCTTTAAAATGCTCTGCAACGCTCATTGCAGCAAAAGCTCCATACTTTCGCATAAGAGGAGAATCATCGCTTGTAGCAACAATAATAACGGTATTTTCAAGATTCCCGCTCAAGTTTTTTTGTATAAATTCAGGAACCTCTCTTCCTCTTTCGCCGATAAGTGCTACAACTTTGATAGGAGCATCTGCGCCTCTTACAATCATCCCCATCAAAGTTGACTTTCCAACCCCGCTTCCTGCAAAAATACCTAATTTCTGCCCTTTTCCACATGTTAAAAGACCGTCTATACTTTTCACCCCTACACTAAAAACTTCATCAATCATCCCTCTTTTCATGGCAGCTATAGGAGCTTTGATGATTGGACAAAGTTTGGTATTATTAATGGTTCCAAGTCCGTCGATTGGTCGCATAAATGGGTCGACAACGCGCCCTAACAAAGAGGAACCGATAGGAATGTTCATCCCCGTTTGGTCTAAAAACACCCTATCCCCCGAACAAAAACCCTCAACAAAACTAAAGGGAGTGATAAAAAAAGTGGAGCCGTCTATCTCCGTAACCATCCCAAATGTTTCTTGAGCGGTGTCATTTGAGATAATCTTCACCATATCGCTGATACTTACCTTCAATCCGGTGGCAGTAATAATAGTGGCATTTATTTTAACAACCTGCCCAAATGCTACAGAGTAGTTTTTAGAGGCAAGTTTATCTTTGAGTGATTTTAACGGCATGTGGAAAATACGGATTAGTAGCGGTTGCCGGTAGGTGAGTTTATCAAAGAGAAAAACTCGCTTCTTGTTTTTTCATCTTTCTTAAAGAGACCTCGAAGTGCTGAAGATGTTGTGGTTGAGTTTATTTTTTCAACTCCTCTCATCTCCATGCACATATGACGCGCTTGAATCACAACGGCTACCCCTTTTGGCTGGATTGTATCCATAATTGCATCTGCAATTTGCTCGGTCAATTGCTCCTGAATCTGCATTCGACGTGCAAATACATTCACGACACGCGGAATTTTTGAAAGTCCGACTACTTTTCCGTTTGGAATATACGCAACATGAACACGCCCTATGATTGGTAAAAGATGATGCTCACAAGTAGAATAAAATTCTATATCTTTTATAAGAACCATCTCATCATTAGAACTGGTAAAAAGTGCTTTTTCTAAAATTTCTCTAGGATTTTCTTTATATCCGCCGTAAATAAATTCATATGCTTTTCTGACGCGCTTAGGAGTTTCTAAAAGCCCTTCTCTGCTTGGATCTTCCCCCACATGAAGCATCATCATTTTTACTGCACTTTCAAAATCTCGGTCTTGTTTATTTTCCAAAATATTGCCTTTGAGTGTTATGTAGATTCGGCATGTGGAAATATCCACATGCCAAGATATTTGAGGAGTATTATACTACAAGTACGTTTGGAACGATAAGTGGATATTTTTTCATTTTTCTATATATATGTTTTCTTACAATTTGACGAAGATCATTCTCAAGTGCTTTTGGATTTTCTATCAATCCCTCTTTCATATGTACCAAAAACTGCTCAAGCACCTCTTCCATCTCTTTGGCAAAATATTTATCTTGCTTGTCTGCTACGATACCAAAAGTGGTAACACGCGGTTGTGCCGCCATTTTTGAAGTTTGTCCGTCTACTTGCGCCACTATCATAACAATACCGTCTGTAGCAAGCTTCTGACGATCAAGAATGATGTCATCTTCAATTTGGTGGTTATTTTGATTATCTATGTATGTTTTACCTGTTTTTACAGTTTTGACTTTTCTCATATATTTTGGAGCAACTTCTATCTGTTCCCCATCGGTCATAAGTATAATATTTCTCTCAGGCACACCACACATCATAGCTGTTTCTTTATGCTTCATAACATGATTATATTCACCGTGAATAGGCAAAAAGAACTTAGGATTCACAAGACGAAGCATCAGCTTCTGCTCTTCCATGCTCGCATGTCCTGAAACGTGGATATCTTTATCGTTGGCTACACGTGCACCTGCTCTTTGAAGGTGGTTGAGCATCCCTGAAATAGAGCCTTCGTTACCGGGAATCGCACGGGAAGAGAGTACAATTAAATCTGTCGGCTTAATCTTCACATGTCTATGCTCACCTATTGACATTCTAAATAAAGCAGAGTTTGGCTCACCTTGGGAACCTGTAGTAACTATCAGAATCTCTTTATCATTCATTCGAGCAATCTCATCCGCATCTACAAATATATTTTTTGGAAATTTTATATAGTCATATTGCATTGCTATCTCTAGGTTTCTCTCCATCGAACGACCTATGACACACACTTTACGACCATATTTAATGCCGTATTGAATCGCTTGGTAAACACGGTGAATGTTTGAGCTAAAGGTTGATAATAATATACGCCCCTCAGCCTTAGAAAAAACTCTATCAAGTGCCGGAGCAACGCTTAGCTCCGATGCAGTCGGTGCCGAGTTATAAGAGTTTGTAGAGTCGCTTAATAGGCACAAAACACCTTTATCACCGTAATAAGCCAGTCTATGTAAATCTGCCGTATAACCGTCTACCGGCGTATAATCTATTTTAAAATCGCCCGTATGAATAATTGTACCGGCGGCTGTTGTAACAGCTACCGATGAAGAATCGACAATAGAGTGCGTCATATGCATCCATTCTACTTCAAAATCGTTACCAATTTTATAAACTTGTCTCTTTTCAATCGGGTTAAAATATCTTCTAAAATCTTTGAGATGAT
>DZBD01000123.1 GCA_022729795.1 Sulfuricurvum sp.
ACTTTTACTGAATGTCTTCAACATATGGACGAAAGAAATGAATTTTTCCAATAATATAATTTAAAGTGAAACGGAAGAAAAACAAAGAAATATGAGTTTAGACACAGTACTTCAAATAGGCAAAGTTCTCCGTAGTTCGGAGAATAGCCTGAAATATTTCAAATATGTCGAGCCTTGTCCAAAAGATAATAAAACAGGAGAGTGGCCAATTTGTATTACGATTCCGGTTAATCCTGATTTTACTTTTGATTGGAATGGGATGAAAATTACGCCAGAAAATGAGAGAGAAAGGTTATACTATTTAAAGTATACAACATCTGCCAATGATTCAAGTCCAAAAAAATATCTTTTCGGTGATATTTGCTACACGAGGAAAAGTGAAGTAGATAAAACAGGAAAAATCAAAGGAGTCAAGGATTTCGGAAATTTTACTTTCGAGAAAGGACAAGGGAATGCTTTCATTAACGGTCTAAAAGCTTACGAAGAGATCATTGACATTTATTATTCAAGTACAATTCTTCCGTTTTTAGGTACTGAGAAAAAAAATCAAGAAGCTATTTTAAAGGCCATTATATCTGGACATAAAAGTGAGAAACAGATTGATACACCTAAAAAATTAACTGAATATTCGTCAGTTATTGAATCATCAATTCAAAGGATAAAAAAGAATGAAAAGGTGTGTGGACTAATGCAGTTCCATATTGCTTTTGAAAAAGAAATTGAAAAATTCAATCAGTTGCTGCTTTTCGCTCCTGCCTTCGAATATGTTATTATGAATGAGAAAGAGGAATTGGAAACCACTCTAACAAATACTGAAACATTACGAGATAAATATTTAAATGTAATTCAAAAGAAGGACCCAACTATCATAAAGCGACTTCTTGAAAAAGATGAAACGTTTGAATTATTATCGGCGGAAACCAGAAGTAGAATGCTACAATTTGCTGACTTTACTGTTTTTATACATTTTGAATTTATTAAGGATGGCAACACTATCAGTTGGCATCAATTTGATGAAACTTTTAAACTGATAAAAGACAAGTTAAACTCGGAAATTACAAATACTTCAGCGATTGGATTAGTTCCAAGCAAAAGTATTTATCGTACACTTTGTTCTGGTAATGATAAAAACGACATTCAGTTTCCTTCTTTTGATTTAGGAAAAAGTTTCAGATCCTTTTCATTTAAAAATCACGATCAGTTTGAAGACTTTCTATATACTAGAAGTATTCTTGACAAACCATTTAGGCGATTGCGATACACAGATATTGTTATGTTTGTTTATCCCATTGCTTTAAACGGAGACCAAATTAGTGCAAAAGGCTATGATACATTCTTTTTTGATAAAAAAGATGAGACAAGATTAGTCGCAGAACCCATTTTTTCAATATTTCAAAATGAAGGAACGGAAAGGTTCACTCGATTTGACTTTGTCTTTTCTGATAGTAGTGGGAATACAACAAATGATCTAATCGAAATCTCAGGAATTGAGAAAAGTACACTCCGTAATATTCAAAAACGCATCGAAACGATATCAAGGGAAATCAATCAAGAGAAGATGGATGCCCTCAATTTTGAAAATGGATTCAATAGCCTCCAAATTGAAATTTCATTTCGAAATATATTAGGGAATGCTCTTGTTAATAGCAATGGAAAGATTGATTATAAAACAAGTTCGAAATATGAATCTCATTTATTGAAAACTCTGCCACTGATTTATAATTCGAACTATTCCCATGACGATTTATTGCTATCGTCTTTCATACAGGTTGCCGAATACATAGTTCGAAACATTGAGAAAAATTCGATTTGGTTTAATTACGCTGATTTAAAGTATCATTTGAAATTTCTTTATAAAATACAAAACACTAAAACCGATAAATTTATGGAAATCACATCATCCGAAAGTTACCAAGTTGGGTTCATGCTTGGAGGATTGGCCAGAAACTTAAGCCAAGAGATTAATTCTTTTGAGAAAAACTACGTTGGTAACCTTACCCGAAGAATTGGGAATATGTCCGATTTTATTAAACTCAAAAATGAAATCGAACAGAAACTAATTATGCATGACAAAACTAAGTTTACCTATCAAACTTCGTACGATCTCGCACAAAAAGTAAAGGAATTCACATCGAGGTACGATAAAGAAGAATGTGCATTTGGCTTTATGGAAAGTTACTTTAAACCTTTCAAAAAAAATGAAATACCGGCAAAAGAGATAGCCGAAAATACAGAAAACTAATAATCAAAAACCGTTAAATAAACATCAAATGGAAAACGAAATAAAAAAATCAGAGATTTTGTTTTTATACGAAACTTCGTATAACATTCCCAATGGAGACCCTTTTACTGGAGAACAACGTTACGATGAAGAAACCAAGAAAATATTGGTTAGTGATGTTCGCATGAAAAGATATGTTCGGACCTACTTTGAAGAAAATGGATTGCCAATTTATGTAAGTGAAAAAACCGGAGCAGGCAAAAGTGACTCAAAGGGAGTTCTAAGGTGGATTGCTGAGAACAGAAATGAGAAAAAGCTTACAGATATAGGCGAAATCTTGAAAGAACAAATAGATGTTCGTCTTTTTGGTGGCATATCAACGTTGAAAGACGAAGAAACCAAGACTATAAAAGTTGATAAGAATTCTTGCACAAATGGGCATGTGCAATTTACTGGTCCTGTTCAATTTGCGTTATTAAACCCATCTCTAAATGAAGTGAATTTGAGAATGCATCAGAATACAACACACTTCATGTCAAAAGATACTAATACTCAAGGTTCTATCGGAACTACCACGTTAGTACCTTATTCTTTAATGCAAATTCATGGATGGGTTAATCCAAAAGTTGCTGAAAAAACAAATATGACAAAAGATGATTTGAACAGGATGTATAAAGGGCTTTGGTATGGAACCAGTGGGGATGGAAGTTCTCATTCTCGCAGTAAAGTTGGTCAGAATTCAGTTCTGTTACTTGAAATTGAATACGCTAAAACCAATCAAAAAATCTATGGAGCGGATCGTTTGATCAAAATAGAGCCAAAAGACGATAAAAAAGGGGAACAACTGCGCAGTATGGATGATTATAAACTTGATTTCACAAAGTTGTTTGAAGCTGCAAACTCAGATAAAGTGGAAAAAATTAAATTTTACACTGAGATTGAGTCAATCAAGTTAGAGTTAAAAGGGAACCCGAAATTCGAAATGTTTGAATTATGAAAGGCTTCCAGCTTATCATAGAAGGTAATTGGGGGCACTTCAAAAAACCGGAAACGAACAATAACCCTTTGTCCCATGATTTAATTACCAAAACCGCTCTGATTGGACTAATTGGGGCTGTGCTGGGAATTGAACGTGAAGATATGAAGAGCAAATTTCCGCAATTGTCGGAAGATTTACTTTATGGGGTTCAGCTGCTAAATCCGGTAAAAAAGATTTCATGGGGTTTCACCAGTCGAACTGCTATTAGCCCGACTACAGAAGGAACACCAAAGTATTTTGAGTTTTTGAAAGAACCCAAGTTTTTGGTTTCAATAGCATTAAAGGACGAGCATTCGAAATCGGATTTCGAAGATTTCAAAAAGTCAATTAAACAGGAAGAAGCTATTTATCCACCGGTATTAGGTTGGCATAATTGTCCTGCTAATCTTCAATGGAAATCAGAAGGTGAATTTTCGGAAATCAGAAATGGAACATTTGAAACCAAAGGATTTGTACTTGCCGGAGAACATACCCCCAAGGATATTTCGGGCGGATTTCGTATAGGATTTGACAAGATGCCCACTTTCCAGAACGAAGATTTCTGGAATCTGCCGGATAAATACAAGAATGTCATTTATCCTGATTCTTCTCACTCAATTACAGTTGAAGGAAAGTACTACGAATATCAATCATCGAAAGAATTAGAAAAATGGTGCCTGATATAAACACACTCCGATCTCACCAGGATAAGTTATTATTAACTCATGTTAAGGGTGTAAGAGATAATACAAAAAAGCTATCCAGCTCCAAGATTGCTGAGTTGGTAGCTCTTTTTCATGATTTAGGAAAAACAAATCCAAATTTTCAAGATAAGCTTGAGCCTGATATAACCGTGAATGGTTATGCTAATCATTCCTATTTGTCGGCTTATGCTTTTTTCTGTGCTTTCGGTTGTTCCAGGCAAAATTTGGAAGCATTGAAGCAGTTTTTAAAAGCTGATTCATTCAACCAAAATGATCTAATCTCATTAACGGTATTAATTGCTAAACATCACGGAAATCTTCCTGATTTTTCACCAACTGATCACAGTGGAACAGGAGCAGGTATTTTATCAAAAGATGAAAACACTGCATTGTTTAATTTCCTTAATCAGGAGAAAAAACTGCCTGTTTATGAATTTGTCAATCATTTTATAAGTACCGATGATTTTCGGCATTTCCTGACAAACCCAAAGGTTCAACAGTGCTATTCTGAACAATTGATTTTCAAAGGAGAAAATAATAAATCGGCTTTAGGTTTCTTTTTGGATAACCAATTTGCCTTTGCAAGTGTGATACAAGCTGACAAAGCTGATGCAGGAAAAATCGGGAATATCATTGATGATCAACAGAAGGCTGTTAAAACATTTTCAGAAAGTTTTAGTTTCCAGCTTGATTCTTATCTGGGCAAATTAAATCAAAATTCAGAAATCAATAAATTGAGGACGACAATTAGAAATCATGCTGTTGAGAATATTCTTGAAGGGTTAAGGACAGATGAACATGTATATGAACTTACAGCACCAACAGGTTCCGGAAAAACACTAATGATGCTTTCTTTAGCTTCTGAAATAATCAAAGAAAAGGGAGCAAAACGAATCATCTATGGATTACCTTTTCTTTCCATTACAGAGCAAGTCGAAGCTGAAGTTTTGAAAATATTTGAGGGTAACGAATCCTTTATCCAACGGATAGATTCAAAATCAGAAAACCACCAATTTGAAAAGATTCAAGCTGAATTAGATAGTAATCCAACCGAAGAAAAGATTTTAGAAGCAAATATACTGGAGTTTCAAGTGAATACATTTGCTTATCCTTTTGTCATTACCACATTTGTTCGTTTCTTCGAAACCCTACTAAGCAACCGAAATGCGGAATTGTTGAAATTGCCCAATTTTTCAAATTGTATTTTTTTGCTGGATGAAATACAGACTCTGCCTCCCAGGTTATATGGATTCTTTGTTGCCTATATAAGTAAGTTCTGTAGAAAATTTAACAGCTATGCAATTATATCAACAGCAACACAGCCTAACTTTGAGTTGCCAGTAAATAATAAGGAAGCAAAAAATTTCTTTCCCGACTACGAAAAACCAACTCCCCTGTTGCCGTTAAGTTATTTCGAAAATGATTTATTTAATCGTTATCAAATAGAATTTGAGAAAGAACCAATTGATATAGAAACGCTGAAAGATTCCATTCTTTCAGAAAATCAATCCATATTGGTCATTCTGAATACAATTGATGATACAAAAGAACTTTTTAAAAAGCTTCAAGATGAATTGGAATCAGACGAGCTGATCCTTTTAAATACACATTTCACTCCTCACCATCGAAAGCTGAAAATTTATTTGGCCAAACGTATGTTACGTCAGAACAAACGAATCGTAATTGTTTCAACACAACTTATCGAAGCTGGTGTTGATATTGATTTTCCGGTGTTGTATCGAGATTTTGCAACTGTTGCGAGTATTGTTCAATCAGCGGGGAGATGTAATCGAAATGGCAAACTTGACTCTTTGGGAAAAGTTAAACTCTTCAAATTGCAGAATAAAGGAAAAATCCGTTCTGACATTATCTATCAGGGCAAAGACAAAGAAATCTTGCGATTTACCAAAGAATCATTCAACGAAAAGCAATATGAAGAAAAAGACTTGCTTGCAGTTCAGAAAGAATTTTTTAATCGGATTCAATCTGAGCTGAACTTCGCTCAACATTCACAAAATGGGATAAATCCAGATTTATATTTTATTAAAGATATAACAGAATGCCAATTTGATAGAATTGGAAAGTTTCAGTTGATTGATAAGCAAATGTATGGTGAAGAAGTTCAATACTTTGTTTCCCGAAATCATAACGATAAAAAATTTGAAAATCTTTTAAGGCTGCAAGATGAACTAATTGATTTAATGAAGAAAAACGTAGATCAGAAAATTATTCGACAAAAAAAGAAATCGATTGAGATACAATTAAAAAAAATGTCTGGCCAAATCGTTCAGGTTCGTTTGAACAAAAATCAGATCAAACCATTACAAGGTAGTTCACTAAATTATTTCAATTTATATAAAATTGATAACTCCTCTTATACATTCAAAAGAGGAGTGGATTTACTGGGTTCAGAATTTATTCTTTAGCTCATTTCTTCTGTTTAATAAAAGTTGGACAATTTTCTAAATACCCCCCCCATGCACCTCTCCCTCACCCAACTCCTCCAAAACCAGCCACAAGCCACCGCTAATCCGTCTGTTTATTCCTTCGTACCCCTGTCAGGGTTTGGAACCCTGACAGGGGTACGAAAAAAAAAGATTACCTTTAGATTTTGAGGAAAAAATATACTAGCTTCAACTCATTTTTAACTATATTAGATGTTGAATTGAAAATAATTGAAACCATGCCATTCTGCCTCTGTCAATGCCACGGAAAACCTGAAACAAGTGGCTGCCTATCCTGGGGGTAACGTAGTTTTTTACCCCCCCTAACCCCTAACCCTGTCAGGGTTTCAAACCCTGACAGGGTTAGGGGTTAGGGTTAAGAGGATTAAGGGTTAGGGTTAAAG
>DZBD01000124.1 GCA_022729795.1 Sulfuricurvum sp.
AAATCAGGTTATTCAAAATTTAGAGGGTGGGATTGTGGAATCTATCCTTGTAGAAGAGGGTCAAGCCGTTCAAAACGGAGAGATTATTCTTAAGATAAATAATGCCAAATCAACCTCTACCTCACTTACTAATGAGATGACATTCAATGAACTCAAGGCAAAAAGACTCAGACTCTATGCCGAAGCAAACGAGTTAGATTTTCAAGATCTCGATACGAACAATACAGAACTCAAAAAACAAATAGAACTCTCAAAAAAACTTTATAACTCTCATAAATTGGAAGAAAAAGCCAAAGACGACACGCTTATAGAACAAATCACGCAAAGACGTCAGGAGCTCATAGAGGCAAAAGCAAGGATTCAATCTCTAAAAAAATCGCTTCATTATGTCACGGAAGAGATTGGAATGACTGCCCCGATGGTAGAACAAGGGGTTAAATCAAAAATTGACTTTTTGAAACTCAAGCGTGAAGCCAGCGAAATAGAAAATGACATTGAAGCAACAAAGCTTTCTTTGCCTCGTTTAGTGTCTATGATTGAAGAATCTAAGAGTAAAAGAATAGAATCCAAGCAACTTTTTATGAATACCGCCAAAAAAGAGCTCAATGAAACGAGTGCCGAGATGGCAAGGCTTGAGGCACAGCAAATAGCATTTAGCGATCAGGTAGAAAGGACAATGGTCAAATCTCCTGTCGACGGAATAGTGCAAAAACTCTTTTTTCATACAGTCGGCGGTGTTATCAAACCCGGTGATGACTTGGTGGAGATTGTTCCAAGCAATAAAAAACTCTATCTAGAAATAAAAATAAAACCTAGCGATATAGCATTTATACATCCCGGAGCAGAGGCAAAAGTAAAAATTTCTGCATATGATTATGCTATTCACGGAGGCTTAACGGGAAAGGTTGTCAATATATCTCCTGATACTATTACAGACCAAAAAGAGAATACTTTTTATCTTATCCATATAGAAACTGAAAAAAATTATTTAGGTACACAAGAACATCCTCTGAACATTATCGCTGGAATGACGGCAAGCGTGGATATAGTTACAGGGAAAAAAACAGTGATGCAGTATATTCTCAAACCGATTCTAAAATCCAAGCAATATGTATTTTCAGAGAGATAAAATGCAAACAATTTTTTTTAGTACAAGTATGGACATTATAGAGGAATGGAAAATGAGGCACAATATGGAAGATTCCATCTCTTGTGATGATACTGCTCTTTTGGAAGATATCTTGAAAAAGCCGGAAGTTTATATTTTAGTAGCGGACTATGACAGTGTCGCACATGATATCAATAAGTTCATCTCATCGAATTCTCTACCAAAAAATACCGTGGTTTTAGAGAGAGCACCCGCAATTGCAACCGGAAAAATGCTTATTTCCCACGGCGTTAGAGCATACGGTAATTCTAGAATGCTCAGCCATCACTATACGCAAATGATTCAAACTGTGCAGAATAATAAAGTATGGACTTATCCGGAGCTCACCGCTGCTCTCGTTGAGAGAACAAATCAACCTATCTTGCATAGAGATACTATTGAACTTATCTATAACAAACTCTCCCAAAAAGAGTCCGAAGTTGCTTATTCTATTTTAGAAGGACTGACAAATGATGCTATTTCACGTAAAATGGGAATTACTACAAGAACGGTAAAGGCACATATTACTTCCATCTTCCAAAAATTACATGTCAACGACCGTGTTTCCTTGGTACTTTTGTTGCGATAACAAATTAAAGAATAAGAAGAAAGTTTAAAACTTTATAGACAAATAAAAACTTATTTTAAATTCATTATCATCCGAGAGATAACTATTCTTTGAATATATTGCATACGGCGGTTTTGTTGTAGTTTCATACTGGCTTTTTGGGAGCCATTCATGATACACCCAATGGATAAATTTAAGCAAATCCCCGTGTTCCCCGCTTAAATCAAATTTTGCATAAACTCCATCGGAAATTTTGAATTTCGGTAATCTATTACTGATAATATTTTCCTTTTCATCCGTGACTACACATGCCACATACTCGCATTCATTCAGAGGCGTCACGGTTGGATTATCGTGAAAAAGTGCTATTTGCTGAAAATTTTTTAGGTTATTGTGATAAATCCATGTCTGAAGTTTTTGCCATGTCTGCTTTATGTCGGCATTATATCCATGATGCCTGATGTAGTAACTTTTAAATTCCGGCATCTTTACGATAGTAGGCTCAATATGTTCAAAATGTGCCCTTGAAAGCATCGCTTTGGGTGATTGCTCCAAAATAAGTTGTGAATACTCTTTATACCCGCCTTGTTTCCACTCCTTTGGTGTCATACCAAAACGCTCTTTAAATACACGGATGAAAGAGGTATGGGAACTATACCCACACATATTGGCTACTTCGGTTATGGTTGAATATTTATTCGTAAGCAATAAATTAGAAGCTTTTTGAAGGCGGATAGATTTGATACTTTCATAAATGTTTTTGGAAAATACATCTTTAAAAATTCTGTGCATATGAAATTTACTAACATCCAAATTACTGCTAAGCTCATCTATATCAATGTCCGTATCAATGTGAGTATAGATATAATACATAATATCATTCACTATCTGTACTCTTTTTTGCAATGTTTCTCTTTTCATCCTGTAATTTTAGCAAAAATAAGCTCTAAAATAAGCAATATTAGATAACTTAATTAGCACAATAAGTGAAGAATTTGTTTTAAAAAAAGCTTATAATTGCGTCAATTAATTAAAAAAGGGGTACTGCTATGAATACAATATCAAAAGTGCTGATTGCAAATAGAGGCGAAATTGCTCTAAGAATTATTAGAGCTTGTAAAGAGTTAGAAGTCCAGAGTGTGGCTATATTTTCGGAGGTAGATGTTGAAGGTGTTTGGGTACGCAAAGCAGATGAATGCTACCCAATAATGGGAGATCCGTTACAAGCATATCTCGACTATGAACGTATTATTGCTCTCGCTAAAAAAGCTAAATGTGATGCCATCCACCCGGGATACGGTTTTTTATCTGAAAATGCAGAATTCGCTCAAGCGTGCGGAGATAACGGTATCATTTTTATCGGTCCAAAGCCGGAACATATCGCTTTATTTGGAGATAAAATGGCTTCTAAAGTTGCAATGAGAGCAATCGGAGTGACTGTTTTAGAAGGCACCGACGAACCGATCAAAGACAAAAAAGAGGGTGGCATCATTGCTGCTAAAATCGGATTTCCCGTTATCATCAAAGCTGCTTTTGGCGGCGGAGGCAGAGGAATGAGAATCGTAAAAACTGCAAAACTTTTTGATGAAATGTTTGATTCTGCGACAAACGAAGCAAAAAAATATTTTGGCAAGGGCGATGTATTTATTGAAAAATATGTCGAAAATCCTAGACATATTGAAGTTCAGGTTATTGCGGACAAATACGGAAATGTTCTTCATTTAGGAGATAGAGATTGCTCTATCCAAAGAAGACACCAAAAAGTAATTGAGATTGCACCCTCTCCAAGACTGAGTGATGCAGTAAGAAAAGAGCTTTACAGAGTTTCAACAAAAGCAATGTTCAAGCTCGGCTATGAAAGTGTCGGTACTGTAGAATATCTCGTAGATGCCGAAGATAATTTTTATTTTATAGAGATGAATACAAGGGTTCAGGTAGAACACCCCGTTACTGAGATTATTTCAGGAATTGATATTATCCAAAGAATGATTGAGATTGCAGACGGCGATAAACTGAAATTCCTTCAAGAAGATATTAAATTTCGCGGTTATGCAATTGAGTTTAGAATCAATGCTGAAAATCCACAGAACAACTTTATGCCCTCTGTCGGAAAAATTACAAACTATATGACACCGGGTGGACCGGGAGTGAGACTTGATTCTGCAGCTTATGCAGGATACACTATCCCTTCAAACTACGACTCTATGATTGGCAAACTTATTGTTTGGGCACTTGACTGGGAAGGTGCCGTGAAAAAGGCAAAACGTGCTTTGGATGAATTCTATATAGAGGGTTTTCCTACAAATATTCCCCTTCACAGAGAAATAGTACGAGACCAAGATTTCATAGATGGATATATGACAACAAACTACCTTGAAAAGAAATTAAATCTTTTTAATCTCCATGCCGTCAATGCACTTGCAGAAGAAGATCAAAAAATCGCCAAAATTACGGCTCTTATTCAAGCGCTTAATGCAAACAAGATAAAAGCAAGACATTAAGAACAAACGTTCTCACTGAAAGTGGGAACGCTTTGTATCTCCTAGTCCTTATCTTCTAAATATAACTCGGAAAATCCCTCAAGCAAAAAATTGATAGATTCTAAAGTATCTGTATAGGGCTCTTTCGTATCGATTAAATCACTTGCAAAGTAAGTAAAAGCCAAGGTTCCTATTTTATCTTGACGTTTTGTATTCACCTCTTCTGCTACTGCAATTTGGATACTTACGGCATGTGTATTTTCTATCTTTATCGACTCTATTTTGAGCATCAGCGTACCCGAATCTACCTGATTCAAGGCAATTCCAAGCAATTTTAGTTTTTCTTCCGCCAATTTATTTATAGTAAATTCTTGTTGTTTATCAATAAAATCCGTATTATTGATAATAATAATCCGCAATTTTTGAAGATTTTCTAGGGTGAACGGGGCTGCTCCAAAGAGTGAAGCACAAAGAATAAAACTCAGAACTATTTTTTTCATTGCTTCATTTCTTTGTATTTTGCCAGCGTCTGATCTAAAATCTCTTTGTACTCATCTTTTTGAAGATACCCTAGAGATTCAAAAATTTTCGACTCTTTTTTTGGTTCTATAAAAGAAACACTTGGGATTCTGGGTGAATAATATTTTGAGGGATAATTATTTTTATCTAAATTTCTATCGACAATGAGCGGCACAAAATTTTGATTGATATGCATTGCAATGATTTCTCTTTTGAGTGTTTGTCTTTCAAATTTTCTGCACCAAGGGCAATAGTCGCCGACTAGCACCAGCATAATTACTTTATCCTCTTTTTTAGCTTGTTCAAGCGCTTTGGCGTAATCTCTATAGTATCCCATATCCGAAGCAAATTCATCTATTTCTGCTCCCAAAAGTGTAATTGCCAACGTAAAAAACAAAATGAAAAATTTCATCATATAAACTCCAATTATTAGAATTTGTAATTATAGCACCATCTTTGTAAACTTTAATAATCCGATTGTAAGCCATTTAGTGTAAAATAACATAAATTTAAATTATTAAAGGGGCTAATTGTGAGCATTTACAGAGAATACGACATTAGAGGAATTTATGAAAAAGAGCTCAATGAACTGAGTGTTACGCGTATAGGCTATGCACTTGCATCCAAAATAGAGGGTGAATACGTGGCTGTCGGCTATGATGCCAGAAGTCATTCTCCGATTCTTTTTGAATTCTTAGTGCGCGGACTCAATGCCGGCGGTAAAAAAGTTTTGGGGATGGGAATGGTTCCGACTCCCGTAAATTATTTCTCAAACTACCAAAAATGGGACGGCATCGTCCCGTCTGCTTCTGTTATGATTACAGGTTCACACAACCCTAGTGAATACAACGGATTTAAAATCACCGTTGATAAAGCTCCGTTTTTTGGTGAAGATATTTACGCACTCGGCAGAGAATGTGAAGTAATGGGTGCAATTCCACATGCCGAGCGAAATGTAACAGAGATTAATGCTGTTGTAAGATATGTAGATTTTCTAGTAGAAGAATTTCAGCATCTCAAAGGGATGGAGACAAGAATCGTTTATGATTGCGGAAACGGTGTTGCCGGAGTTGTAACAGAGGATATATTCAAAGCGCTTCAACTACGCACACAAGGGCTTTATGTGGATCCGGACGGAACTTTTCCAAATCATCATCCGGATCCCTCTGACGAACATAACCTTGAAGATGTGAAGAAACTGCTCGAACAAAGCGGCGACATTGCCTTCGCATATGATGGAGATGCCGACAGAATTGCCGTACTTACCCATAAAAACAATATCAAAGGGGACATGATGGCTCTTTTATACTCTATGAGAATGGATAAGCCTACGGTTATCGGAGAGGTAAAATGCTCCCAAGTAATGTATGATGAGCTTGAGCGTCGTGGTTCTAAAGTCATTATGTACAAAACAGGTCACTCAAATCTTAAAGTAAAAATGAAAGAAACGAATGCAGATTTGGCATGTGAAGTGAGTGGACATATCTTTTTTAAAAATCGCTATTTCGGTTACGATGATGCTATTTATGCAACACTCAGAATGTTGGAACTTATCCACGACGGAATCGACTTGGACGGTGAACTTGCAAAACTGCCGCAAGTATTTTCGACAGAAGAGATAAAAGTAAAAACTACAGAATCTGAGAAATTTAAAATTATTGACAAAATCAAAGAGCTTCTGCATAATCCGCCGGCATCTTTTCCCACAATAAAAGATATTATAGAAGTCGACGGTGTTCGTATCAATTTTGAAAACGGCTGGGGTTTGGTACGTGCGAGCAATACGACACCGATTTTGGTTACACGCTTTGAATCTACATCTCAGGACACTGCAAAACTTTACGAAAAAGCCATTAATGATTTGATTGTAATAGCCAAAGAAAGTTTGTAACAAAGGGCTTCAATGCATTTAGCAATGAAACAGCTTCTTTTTGCTTTATCGGTACTAGTATTGATAAGCGGTTGCGCGCATAAAGTGCAAATAAAAGCACTTCAGCCGGCAGAAATCGCTCGCTCTAGCCAAACAA
>DZBD01000125.1 GCA_022729795.1 Sulfuricurvum sp.
TAATGGCAAGTCTCTCGAACAAACGGCAGAAGATACGGCCGGCATGTGGAAAAAGGGGATAGAATCTTTTGCACAAGACACTCAAAGGGTACAAACCTTTGCAGATGTGCAAAAAACAATCTTCTCTCCGGGAAGTTCTGCCGGTGTGAGTGTCAATATTTTGGGTAATTTTGAAGCACCGGGCGGTGAAGTGCTCGAAGATACGGACACCTTTTCCTCACTCATCAATGCTACCGTTTCCTCCTTGCTTGCACTGATAAACATAGAGGGGGATTCAATCAACTCAAAAGAGCATATTTTGCTCTCCGATATCTTTTACTTTTTTTGGACAAAAGGGATTTCTCTTAGTTTGGAAGATTTAATCGGGCATGTGGCAACACCCCCTTTTGAGAAGATAGGGGTTTTGGCACTTAAGACTTTTTATCCTCAAGAACAGAGAATGAAACTAGCACTACTCCTCAATAGTCTCATCTCCTCCCTCACCTTTGCTTCATGGACTCAGGGTGAGCCGCTTGATATCCAAAATATGCTCTACGATGCAAACGGCAAAGCAAAAATATCCATCTTTTCTATCTCCCATTTGAATGATAACGAAAGGATGTTTTTTGTAACAATCCTGCTAAACGCCTATATCAGCTGGATGCGAAGACAAAGAGGAAGTACAACGCTCAAGGCGATACTCTATATGGATGAAGTTTTCGGTTTTTTTCCTCCAAGCAAAAATCCCCCCTCCAAAGAGCCTATGCTTTTGCTTCTCAAACAAGCCAGAGCTTTTGGAACGGGGATTATTTTGTCCACGCAAAACCCCGTAGATTTGGACTATAAAGCACTTTCTAACATAGGCACATGGTTTATAGGAAAACTCCAAACCAAGCAGGATATAGAAAAAGTGGTGGAGGGTATTGCCTCTCAATCCGTACTTGAAAAAGAAGAAATTGCCGCAAAAATCGCTTCTCTCAAAGGGCGACATTTCTTTTTGAAAAATATCAATTCAGAGGCTAGTAGTGAGTTTTATACTCGCTGGACACTCTCCTATCTCAAAGGTCCTCTACGCAGCGAAGATATAAAAGAGCTGATGTTGCGTACAAAAAATGAAAGCCTGAAAGTAAAACCTCAAGAGGCAAAAAAAAGCACAAACAGCCAAACATCCAAGCCCATCGTAAGTGAAACTATCAAAGAATATTTTGTAGACAGCGGCTTCAACGCTGACTCCCCTTTGTACCCCGCTTTGTTTGCACATGCCAAGCTAAAGTTTTTTAACCAAGCAAAGCAAATTGATACTCTTGAAGATTTGTATTACACTCTTAGTCTTGATGAAAATACTCAAAATATCCATTGGCAAGAAGCACGCCAAGAGGAGTGGCGCGAGAAATCCGCTAGGATGATTCACGGCGCTTCTTATGCCGCTTTGCCAGAGATACTTACACAAGAAAAAACACTCAAAAAGTTTGAAAAGCAATTCGGCGATTTTCTCTACGATACGAAATCTTTAGAACTTTTTAGCTTCAAAGAGCTCAAACTCAGCTCCAAACTCCATCAGAGTAAACGAGATTTTCTTGTGGAAGCGGAGAATATTTTAAAAGAAAAACGTGACGAAAAAGTCCAAGAGATACAAGAGAAATTTCAGAGCAAATACAAAAGCCTTGAGAATAAACTCGAACAGCTTGAATTTAAATTTGAAAAAGAGGAATCGGATGTGGCAGGCAAAGCCACGGACACCATTTTGAGTATCGGGCTCACTCTTGTGGGTGCTTTTTTTGGCAATAAAGGGATATCCGCTTCCACCATCACCAAAGGAGCCACGGCAATGAGAAACGGCAAAGCCTATCTCAAAGAGAAAAATGATCTCAAAAGTGTGAGCGCTCTGATGGAAAATATCCAAGAAGAGATGCACTCACTTGAGCTTGACCTGCAAAACGAGATACAAAAGAGTGAAAAAGAGTTCAATATAGAAAATTACGAGATTCAAACCCTCGCTATCAAACCAAAAAGGTCTGATATAAGAATAGAAGATTTCGCTCTGCTTTGGGAGCGATAAGAAGCTTTTACATTTCCACATGCCGAGATATTTGCACATGTTAAGTTTTTTTCTGTACAATATAAATATCGACTGATGTAAAAAAGGGGATGTTGTGAATAGAGACGAATCAACACGCTACATTAAAAAAAGATTGGAAAAACTAAGCTATGAGATGTTAGATGCAAACAAGATTCTCTCAAGCGGAAAACTAAACGTAAACAAAGAGATTGCACTCTCAAACGAAATAAAAGAGATGTATTTTGGACACATGAATGTTGCAAAACGTGTTGAATTTTACGCAAATGCTTCAAAAGAGTTGGTTTTAGCACAACAAGTCGAAGAGATGAAGCCGCTTGTAAACTTTTTTGACATGGAATCAGAAGAACTTTTGCAAGACTTAAACAAAATTGTTGCGCAGTACCAAAAAGAAGGTGAAGCAGATTTGCTTAAGATACAGCACTTGGAGAGTATTATCTACGCGATTACGCTTATAACTCTGCTTTTAGAAGTAATTTTTATATTTTAGCCGCTAGTTCGTCATCTTGTAGAACTCACTAAAGACAACGAATTATTTTTAAGCGACTTGCAACATCAAGTCAAGATGCGTACTTTGCATCTCGAACATGCCAACAAACAGCTAAGCAGCTTGGCAGGTCATGACCCAATGACAGGTCTTTTCAACAGACTTTCTCTTGAAGTGGATATCAACAAACTTATTGACAGCTTCAATAAGCACAAATCCCCTTTTGCGGTTATTATTTTCGACATAGACTGGTTTAAAGATGTTAACGATACGTATGGACATGATATAGGAGACTTTGTTCTTTGCTGAAAAAATCCGCCATATAGTTGAAAATCATACCTTCAAAAAAGAAAGTGTCTTGATCCATAAAACAATAAGTGGAGGCATTTACCATTCAGACATCGATTCTAGTGTAAAAACTTATAAAAGTATTTACAAGCTTGCAGACATTGCGCTCTACAAAGCTAAAGAAAGCGGAAGAAACAGAATCGTTTTAGCGCAAGAAGAGATATATACATACAAAGATATAGATGAGGAGCACAAATGTGTATTTATCTTTGAAGATAGAAGCCTTCAAAAAATCATAAATGCGAATGGTCCGATTTTTGAGATAACGGGCTATATAGTTTATGCAGCGACTTAGATATTTTGCAAGATACTCATTCCTCTTTTTCACAAACCATCCGCATTGTACGTGCTGATGGCAAAATCAAGATAGTGCGATTTAATCTTCGTGAACACGGCGCAAACGCAATAGTAGAAATATATGATGTAAAATCACTTGTATCGGGGATTCGTGATGCTATGCTTGTGTACAACTTTAACGCTATGCTTGAAAATACAAATGACTTTATCTACTTCAAAGATGCAAATCATCTTTTTACGGGAGCGAGTAAAACACTCGTAAACATCACGTCCGCACAGAGTCAAAATGAACTTATCGGCACTACGGATTATGAGGTGTTCGAGAGAGCCTATGCGGATGAGTATTTCAAACTCGAAAGAGCTATATACAGCGGTGCAGCAGACTTGGCACAAGAGTACCAGCCCTTTATCACCAATGATGGAAAACAAGGATGGGTAGATAACAGAAAATACCCAATCAAAGATGCAGATGGCAACATCATGGGACTTTTTGGAATTGCAAGAATTCTCTCTGAGGATTTCAAAAAAGATTTCATCCCCAAAGAGCTATAAAAAGCCAAGAAGAAGTGATATAAGAGTGGAGGATATAGCTCTGCTTTGGGAGCGATAATACTATCTAATTTCTTAATTCTCGAATCAGCGCGACAGCAAGACCTGTTTTCAAAGAGATAGTCTCATCGTCAAGAACATCAAGAAGATTTTTAGCAATTTCAATACTTTTCTCTTGCATCCCTTTTTCCATCCCCTTCTCGAATCCCTCTTCATCCGCCTTGAGAACAGCTAGTTTTTGTATAGATATAAACTCTTTGCGTTTATGTTGTGCTTCGAGTTCATCTTTGTTCAAATTGGCTTCGTTGGCGTTTTGGAGTGCCTGTTTGATTGTTTCATCAAAATTGTTTGGAATATACTCAAGACTTCCTGCATTTTGCACAAAGTAAATCCATTGCTCTTTGATATTTTCGAGTTCGTCGATATCTTTTTTAAATTTTGGAAGTTCCACAAAAACAAGTTCAATATCATCATTGTAGTTTATGAACTGCTCTTTTTCTATCAGTTTAAATTTATTGACAACACTTTGGCTCTCTTCAAACATGATAAAGTCAACAATACTAAGTGCTATAACAGGATTAAGAAGATGATAATCTTCGTTTTTGTTCAACTGGATAGAATAATTTTTGGCTGCATTATAGAGTACTCTTTTTTCAAACCCTTTATGGTTAAGTATTTGCATCTCGATGATTACTTTTGTGTCATCATCCAAAACTGCTTTTACGTCCACAAAAGTATCTTTGACCCCTTTTATCATAGGAATATTATAAGGGTCTACGATGACTAAATCTTTGATTTTATATTTGGCATTTTCATATACAAGTGCATTTAAAAAGCTCATAAGTATCTCTTTGCTTCCTTCACTGCCAAATACTTTTTTAAAAGCATAGTCTGTTTTTACATCTAAAAAATTCATAAAGCAAGCCTTGTTTTTAGTTGTGCAATTATAGCTTATTTTAACGCCCCTCATTCCCAACTCGGTTCAAGATTTAGGCTGAAATTGCTTGGCATGTGGATTTAGAGTTTGAGTCAAAATAGATTGCAGAGCTCTACTCGCCCAACACCCCCGACAAAACAGTTTTTTCCAAAGGCGGTTTTGTACATTCGTATCGCTTTTTCTCCGCTGCAATGGGTTGGGAGTACCTGTTCAACCCCGAGCTTTTTGAGCGAAACTATCGATTTTTCTATCTCCTCTTCGCTACTGCGTAAAAGATGAAAACCGCCGATGGCATATTTTATATTCTTGTTAATAATTTTGGAAGCTATTTTTGTGATGTTTTCTATCCCAAAATGACCGCAACCGGTGATAAGTTTGGGGTACTCGTCGTTGATTATCAAGGATTGTTCCGGTGTCTCTTCCCCCAATAATCCCGTTGTATAAAGATTATCAAAAAGTTTTTGTGCCTCTGTGATAACTATCACTTTTTTGGAAAACTTTTTCAAATCGTTGATGAGATGTTTGGAAAGAGTGCTTGGCACAAAAAGTGTCAAGTTGGGGTTAAGCTCCAAAACAGAATCTAATCCTCCTATATGATCCCAATGAGAATGGGTAATAAAAACATACTCCAATGTCTGAATATCAATATTACACTCTTGGAGATTTTGAAGCAAAATTCTTCCGTTGCTTCCCGTATCTAAAAGAAGTTTATACTTCTCAAGATAAACGCTAAAACCCCATAAAGAGTGCGCATCCGTATCACAATTATTGTTGTCGAAAACTATTTGCATTGCTGTATTTTCCTTTATATTCCCGTCTCGCAGGCTTCTAGCTTACCGCTTTTATAGCCCTGAGAGAACCATCGCATCCGCTCCTCCGAGCTTCCGTGGGTAAAAGAATCGGGGACTACATACCCTTGCGCCTGCTTTTGCAGAGTGTCATCGCCTATCGCACTTGCGGCATGAAGTGCCTCTTGGATATCCCCCTCTTCCAAAACACCTTCAAGATAATGTGCCCAAATACCTGCGTAACAATCCGCCTGAAGCTCTACTTTTACCTGCACGCTGTTGGCTTTTGTTTTGGAAGCTGCCATCTGCATAGCACGGTGGGATTTGTCAAGAGTTCCCAAAAGATTTTGCACATGATGTCCCACTTCATGAGCAATCACATACGCCTGTGCGAAATCTCCTCCCGCACTATAGCGGTTTTTGAGCTCATCAAAAAAGCTCAAATCAAGGTATACTTTTTTATCCGCAGGGCAATAAAACGGTCCTGTTTGCCGTGAAGCATAGCCGCAGCCGCTTTGTACGCCACCGCGAAACATCACTAGTTTGGGCTCTTCGTACCGTGCGTTTGCCTCTTGAAAAAGCTTAGTCCAGATATCCTCCGTCTGCGCCAAAACCACTGAGACAAACTCTGCTGTTTTTTGCTCACTCGCCAAAGGTTTGCTTACTTGCTGAGGAGTTGTAGATTGCTCAAGAAGCGCTAAAGGGTTGAAGCCGAGGAAGTAGGCAATCACCCCGACGAGTAAAATAATGCGCCCTATTTTATTGCCCAAAAGAAACTGCACCAGAGGAACAAGCATACGCATATTTCCCCTCCCGCCGCCACTAAACCTGCTCTGCGATGTACTCGACCTCAAATCCTCAATATTGTTGCTACGACGTAAATCTTCCCACTTCATATAAGCTCCGTTTCAAATAAATAACAAAGCTTTATTGTAGCGAATATTTTTTATTTTCTCTTCGTCATATAAATCAAAACCGATAAAGAGATGGGAATCACTTCAGAGCAGGAAATATATGAGATAAAATCGAGAATTGAAATGTCAGTCGACTCTCTAGCTATATTGAAAATCATATAAGGTCTCTTGAATATTCACAAAATATGGGCGAGCTGAGTGATGTAAACAAAAAAAGTCATTTTTTGTTCCCGCCCATCATGAGACTGCGAAATCATTATATTTCCAGTCTCAAATACCAAACTTCATATCAGAGGAAATCAAAACCACATACAAATCACTCTCTTATCACTAATATGCTAAAATCAGCTTCATAAAAACAA
>DZBD01000024.1:0-19773 GCA_022729795.1 Sulfuricurvum sp.
CCTGCCAAATCAAAACGACCGTAAAGATGCCAATGGACATCATTTTCCCAACTTTTTTTGATTGCATCTATGAGATTAAAGGGGATTCCAAGATCAAAAAAAAGATTATTATCTATGACATATTCGGCAGCCTCCACATACATATCATAAAGGGTATTCGCAGCTTCGTAGTATTCCTCTGCTTCTTCTGCCGAGAGTTCAACTAGTTGGTCGCTTACATATTTGCTTCCGTCACTGTCTGTATGCCAGGTAAAGCCTAGCTCTTCAAGTATAGTATCGTTGAGTGGATTTAATTTTTCTAAGCTAACCATTTTTTAACTCCCGTAATTTGTGCTTTTTGAAGTAGAGCTACCGCTAGATGAACCAAAAAAACTTTTTTTTGAAGAGCTACCGCTCGAAGCTTTTGATGCTGCTGCGGAACGGCTGTAAGCACTTTTATTAACGGTGTTTGAACGCTGTGCAAAGTTTTTATTGTTCATTAAAGCATTTCCTATCATATTGCCTAAAAGTGAACCGGCTGCTACTGCCAAGATGGTTCCTGCAAGCCCCATTCCTGCACTAGAGTCTCCGCTTTGAACTGTTTCAGAGGTTCCGCTTTGCACTTTTTGGTATTCTTGTTCGGCAAGTGCTTTCATCTCTGCTTCGCTCATAAAACGCTCTGTAACATTCCCCTGCGCATCTTTTTCGCGGATAATTGCACGGCTTGGCCCCTCCGTGGGGGTTTCTTCTATAACAACATATTTGCCGTTTGTTTGTTGCTCTATGACCAAAAAGCGGTTTTGAGGCTCCTCTTTTTTGGATTCACAACCACTGAGTACACCCATCATTAGAATACCTGCAGTTCCAAGTGCGAAACCGCTTGCTATTGAAGAGATATGTTTCATTGTATTAATTCCTTTTTATCTAAGAGTATGATTTTTTTGAGTTCGTAATCATAAAATGTTATTTTTTTTCTTCCATTATAATAAATATCACCCCTAAAAGTATATTTATTATTTTTAAAAGTAACATTTTTTTCCATCAATATTATCTCTGCGCAATAATTCCCGATAGGTTTTATCAGCGTTAAGAAGGTTAAAAAAAAGAGTGTACCTAAAATAATTAAATTCACTTTCGTATTTTTGTTAAAGGTTGCTAAATAGCCTAGAATTATAGTAAAAAAAGAGAAAATATAGATATTTTGATTGTCTGCAAAAAGAATGTTGTAGTAAAGGTCTATCTTATGAACATCTATATAACTCTCTTTTATCCCCAGAAATAGAAAAAAATCCAAGAAAAATGTAATCAACATTCCTGTTAAAATTGCTTGTATATGTTTGCTCATCTTATTTTTTTTCTTTTTACGTTATTGAGAATAATCAAAGCCGAAGGATTATTTTCTTGCAATCTATGGATATCTTCTATAATGATATCCGCCTTATTCTCACAAAATTCTCTCTGAAATTTTTTTGAAGCCTCATTTGCAGAGCTTGAAAAATACCAACTAGAATTTCTGAGTATTTGTGAATGAAGGGGGGGATGAGCAATTCTAAATGCTCTGTTTTTGACGATGAAGGTTGTTTTTTTTGCCCTTCTTATTTGGGATTTAAAAGGGTGAGGCACTCTATTATTCTCAGATAAGAAGCCTTGAAAATCTTGATACACTTTTATAAAAGGTTTTGTTCTTTCTCTGGATTTTATCTCATAGAGTTTATTTGCATCTTGAGATAAAAACCCGACGGTTGTGTCCGTTTGAGTTAAGATTACAGGTAGCATTTCAAGCTAAAAAGTCTTGAAGTGCTTGCACGTTAGACCATGACTCATCGCCCATCTCGTTGAGTGCTAGAATGACTGCTCTTGCCGCACTAAGGGTTGTGAAGTAGGGTATATTTTTTCTTAGAACCTCTTGGCGGATAATAACGGCATCTTTTTTAGACGTGTTGTTGTCGGAAGTGTTTATTGCCATTTGAATCTCATTATTTTTCATACTGTCTTCGATGTTAGGACGACCCTCTGAAATTTTAAAAACCAATTCACAAGGGATACCTGCGGCTACTACTGCCATTTGCGTGCCTTTGGTAGCTACAAGTTTAAAACCGTGTCTGTGAAGTCCACTTGCAATTTCTGCAGCGTGGGCTTTATCCATATCTATAAAAGATAAAAAGCATGTTCCACCCGTTGGAATTTTATTTCCGGCAGCAATTTGCGCTTTTGCAAAGCTTATTCCAAAGTTAGAGCTTATACCCATAACTTCACCCGTAGATTTCATTTCCGGGCTAAGAACCAAATCTGCACCGTAGAGTTTATGGAATGGAAAAACAGCTTCTTTTACAGATACATGATTTTTGAGAAGAGGTTTTAAAAGACCATTTTCTTCTGTTACTATATTATAGTGATCATAATATTCTAAGGCACTTCTTAGTGTTTCACCCACCATAACACGGGTTGCAACTTTTGCTAAGGGCATTCCGGTCGCTTTGCTCACAAAAGGAACAGTTCTACTTGCACGAGGATTGACTTCTATAAGGTAAATCTCATTTTGAAAAATGGCGTATTGCACATTCATGAGACCGATTACACCAAGCCCAAGAGCAATAGTTTTAGTTTGTTGTTCCACATTCGCAATCATCTCTTTTGAGAGATTTACGGGTGGAAGTGAACATGCGCTATCGCCTGAGTGGATTCCTGCCTCTTCGATATGTTGCATAACAGAACCGATATATACATCCGTACCGTCACAAATTGCATCTACATCAAGCTCTATTGCTTGGTCTAAAAATTTGTCGATAAGAACAGGTGCATCGTTACTAACCGAAATTGCCAAATCCATATATTGCTTCAGCTCATTTTCTGAATAAACAATTCGCATACCGCGTCCGCCAAGAACAAAAGATGGGCGAACAAGTACAGGATAACCTAATCTCTGGGCAATAACATAAGACTCCTCTTTTGTTCTAGCTAGCCCATTTTGGGGTTGTTTGAGTCCGTGTCTTATGACAAAGTCAGAGAATTTTTCTCTATCTTCAGCCAAGTCGATAACTGCAGAAGAGGTGCCTGCAATCGGTGCTCCAATTTCTGTAAGTGCATTGGCAAGTTTGAGTGGAGTTTGTCCGCCGAAGTGAACGATAATTCCGTCCGGTTTTTCATTTTCGACAACTGCACGAACATGTTCAAAGTCGATTGGTTCGAAATAGAGAACATCGGAAGTGTCGTAATCCGTTGAAACTGTTTCAGGATTACAGTTGTACATAATTGTCTCAATATCCATCTCTTTGAGTGCAAAAGCGGCATGAACACAGCAATAGTCAAACTCGATACCTTGACCGATTCTGTTTGGTCCGCCGCCTAAAATAAGGACTTTTTTCTTCTTGCTTACACGGTTTGTGACATGTGGAAGTTTTGTGATGTTTGTCGTAGAGTAGAGATAAGGTGTCAGTGCTTCAAACTCTGCTGCACAAGTGTCAACTTCGTTGTATTCAAAGTTTACGCCTAGAGTTTTTCTCGCTTCGTAAACATCATTTTCAGTTATTTTTTGGTTTGCATTTTTAGTAATGAGTTGAGAGATTCTTTTGTCTGAAAAACCATCCACTTTTAAGTTTCTCATAAACTCTTCATCGGATAGAACTTTATCTGTAATAGTTCCCTCTGCTTTGATTAATTCCTCTATTTGATATAAAAACCAAGGATCAATCTGGCATGTGCAAAACATCTCTTCAACACTCATTCCACGGCGGAAACCCTCAGCTACATAAAGTACGCGGTCTGCATTTGGACGACGGATTTCATGCTGTACAAATTCAATATCCGCATCTATCTCATCAAAACCGCAAAGTCCGGTCTCAAGGGAGCAGAGAGCTTTTTGAATAGATTCTTTAAAAGTACGCCCGATTGCCATAACTTCGCCGACTGATTTCATACTCGTGCTGAGTGTATTCTCAGCTTCAGGGAATTTTTCAAATGTAAAACGAGGTATTTTTGTAACAACATAATCGATTACCGGCTCAAAAGAGGCAGGTGTTCCCGTGATGTCATTTGTTATCTCATCGAGTGTAAAACCAACCGCCAAAAGTGTAGCAACTTTTGCTATCGGGTATCCTGTTGCTTTAGATGCAAGTGCCGAAGAGCGGCTTACCCGTGGGTTCATCTCGATGACAATCATTCTTCCCGTTTTAGGGTCTATAGAAAATTGAACGTTGCTTCCACCCGTATCTACGCCGATTTCTCTTAAAATATCAAAAGAGGCATTACGCATGCGCTGGTACTCTTTGTCTGTGAGTGTCAGAGCAGGGGCAACCGTGATACTGTCACCCGTGTGAACTCCCATAGGGTCAAAATTTTCTATGGCACAAACGATAATACAGTTGTCCGCTTTGTCACGGATAACTTCCATCTCGTACTCTTTCCAGCCAAGAAGGGACTCTTCTATTAAAATTTCAGTTACAGGAGATTCGTCCAAACCGCGTGCTGCAAGTTTTTTGAACTCATCCATGTTGTATGCAACACCGCTTCCACCGCCGGCAAGAGTAAAAGAAGCACGGATTATAATCGGGAAACCTATTTCGTTTGCCGCTTCAAGCGCATCATCCATATTGTAAGCATATTTAGAAAACGGCAAATCCATACCGATTTTTATCATTGCATCTTTAAAAGCTAAACGGTCTTCGCCTTTATGAATAGCTTCGGGTGTTGCACCTAAGAACTCTATTCCCTTGAGCATCCCTTTTTCGTACATGCTTGTGGCAACATTGAGTGCAGTTTGTCCACCCATAGTCGGTAAAATTGCATCTACATTTTCTTTTTTGATGATTTTGGCAATAACATCTTCTTTGATTGGTTCAATGTATGTTCTATCTGCAAACTCGGGGTCTGTCATGATGGTTGCAGGATTTGAGTTTATAAGGATTACACGGTAACCTAACTCTTTTAATGTCTTAACTGCTTGTGTTCCTGAGTAGTCGAACTCACATGCTTGACCAATAATAATTGGACCTGAGCCAATAAGTAAAATCGTCTTAATGTCGGTGCGTTTTGGCATTGTTTACCTTTTAAATATATATACAAAAAAATTTGTTTATTATAGGTAAAAGGCACTTAAATTTTGATGAGCTCTCAATTTGTGTTTTAATATTCAAAAGTATAAATAAGAGACAAGAGTCCTGAATATATAGTTGAATCGTTTACTAGGGGGCTATTTTTTGCTTCATTGGCGAGTTTGTCTGCTCGAATATTGATAAGAGTCGACAATGTATCCGTAAAAGGGTATTTAATATACGTTTGCACTCCGTATTGTATGTCGGCATGTGGAAAATAAGCAGACCTTACTAAAGTGGCTTCACTTTGTGTTACACCATAGTAATAGTTTAAAAATTCTAAGGATTGATAGATAGCAATGAAACTGGGATAGAATGAAAAATTGTTTACTTTAAGTTCATATCCAAGTTCGGCTTGGATAATCCATGCATCGGAACTGTTAAGTAAATCTGTTAAAGCCATAATCTCAAAACTTGTTTTATCGAGTTGCGCACTAAAAGCAAGACCGCCTTCCCATGTGTTTTTTCTCTCCTGCATGCCTGATAATTCTATTGCGTCTGTTGATTTGTAGCCGTATGGTCGGGGTTCGGCCGTGAGGGAAAATCCCCATGCATAATCATCTTTTTTCTCTCCCAAAAAATAAAAACCGCCTCTCGTCCATCTTATATAGGCAACTCCGTTGTCAAAAAATACTACGGGAGATGCTAAGATAAGATTATTTACATGAGTGTAAGGCTGTGTTTGAATATAAGGACCGGCTCCTAGAGTTATCTTTTGTTTATTTTCTTCTGCAAGGAGCTGAAAAAATATCAAAAAAATGAGGAAAAAATATTTCATCGAACCTTCTTTATCATATGAAAATAGTTTGGATCATTAGCTAAATAATATTGCTCAACTATTGCATTTTGATACCCTTGGGATTTTGTGAGAGAAAGAACTTTTCCAACCTTTAAGCCTTCAAAAAAAATGTTGTCTAGACCTGAAGTTATTACTTCATCTCCTACTTTAATCTCAAAACTTGCAGGAATAAATTTTACAACAAGATGTTTTGCATTATTTCCATGTGCAATACCTGGTGCTAGACCTGAACCGACATAGACGGCATAAGAGCTTTTCATATCTTGGTTTAGGAGTCCAAGAGGTTTCCCGTTATTTGAAACGACAATTCCTGCAACAAATTCTTTATAAGTAAGACCATATATTTTGGATGCGTTATAGTCATTTACTTCTAGCCATATTTTATTTAAATTACCGAATTCTTTATAAGATATCGTTCTAACTAGCTCAACTCTGGAATCTGCTTTTAAAGTAGAATGATTTTCTTGAAATAAATTATTTAACTCAGCCGCCATTTGCTGCATAATGAGATGGTTTTTTTCAAATTCTTTGAGCTTTTCTTCAAGTATTTCAATATGTTTTGCTTGGTAAGTATATTTATTGATTCCATTTTCTATGTACTCAATAGAATTAAAATAACTTGATTTGATGGAGTTGAGCGCAGAGATAAAAGGTGTTTGCACACTGCTAGTATAGTAAAATGCACCTACTACAAGTGCAATGAGAATAGATAAAAAGCTAAAAAGCTCTTTATTCATTTTCGAAAAGTTCTTGTAACAAGTCTATCTCTTCCAAAGCGCGTCCTGTTCCCCTTGCAACGGCTAAAAGAGGCTCGTCTGCTACATAAACAGGAATTCTGACAATATCGGAGAGATATTTGTCAAGCTGACGGATTAAAGCACCGCCACCGGTTAAGATAATTCCATGGTTGACGATGTCCCCGGCTAAATCCGGAGGCATTTTTTCTAGTACGTCACGAAGTGCTTCTGCTATCTCTTTGAGAGGTTCTTGCATCGCTTCTCTCGCGTCTTCACTGCTGAGTTCAACAGAACTGAGAAGTCCTTCTACCTGATCTCTACCGTTGACAACCATTTTGAGCTCTTCATTGAGTGTTACGGCTGTACCGATATTTATTTTAATCTCTTCTGCTACGCGCTCACCAATGAGTAAGTTGTATTTTTTTCTTACGTAGTTGACAATACCAAGGTCTATTTTATCGCCTGCGGTACGTATCGATTTTGAAAGAACAAGTCCACCGAGTGAAACCACGCCGATTTCAGTCGTGCCGCCGCCGATATCAACAACCAAATGTCCTTTAGGTTCACGAATATCAATTCCTGCGCCGATTGCAGCAGCCATAGGTTCTTCTATAAGAAAAACCTCTCTAGCCCCTGCACTAATTGCCGATTCACGTACCGCTTTTCTTTCAACCTGTGTTAAGCCGTAAGGAACACAAATAATGATTCTAGGACTGATTAGGGAACTTCTGCCGTGTGCTTTTTCTATGAACTTTCGAATCATTTTTTCAGTCATATCAAAGTCTGCGATAACGCCGTCTTTCATTGGACGGATAGCTTTGATATTTCCTGGAGTTTTTCCAACCATATCTTTTGCTTCATGTCCAACTGCTAAAACTCTTTGATGACCATACTTTTCAGTTTTAACCGCAACAACGGAAGGCTCATTAATAATAATCCCTTTGCCTTTGGCTATGACAATCGTGTTTGCAGTTCCTAAATCGATTGATAAATCATTTGAAAAGAGTCCTATGAGTTTACTGAATATCATCTTTGTGCCTTATGCTATTTTTTTTGTGGATTTTTTGATATATACAGGCTTGTCATTATTCTCAATCACGTCTTTTGTGATTAAAACTTCATAACCTCTGTACTCAGGGAGTTCATACATAATATCTATCATATTTTCTTCTAAAATTGCACGAAGTCCACGGGCACCTGTTTTTCTTTTTATCGCTTTTTTTGCAATGGCTTTGAGTGCATCATCTTCAAAACTGAGCTCCACTTCATCTATGGAAAAAAGTTTTTTATATTGTTTGATGAGCGAGTTTTTAGGTTCTGTAAGTATACGAACCATATCCTCCTCCGTTATCTCATTGAGCGAAGCGATAATCGGTAATCTTCCGACAAGCTCAGGAATCAGTCCATAAGAAACCAAATCATCAGGTTCTACCATATCATAAGTAGTTTTTTGCTCTTCTTTTGTTTTTTTTGCATGCCCAAAGCCTAAAATGTTTTGACCCTGTTTTTTCTTCAAAATTTCACCCAATCCGTCAAATGCACCGCCGCATATAAATAATATATTAGTAGTATCAATAGAAGTAAATTCTTGATTTGGATGTTTTCTGCCGCCTTTTGGCGGGATATTAACTGCTGAACCTTCTATAATTTTAAGGAGTGCCTGCTGAACACCTTCACCTGAAACATCTCGTGTAATTGATCTGTTTTCGCTCATGCGGGATACTTTATCGACTTCATCGATAAAAACAATCCCTTGCTGCGCTCTTTGGATGTCGCCGTCTGCAGCTTGGAGCAGTTTTGTAAGTATGTTTTCAACATCTTCTCCAACGTATCCTGCTTCAGTTAGACTTGTTGCATCTGCAATTGCGATAGGAACATTTAAAACTCTTGCAATAGTCTGTGCCATCAGCGTCTTACCGCTTCCGGTTGGTCCAATAAGAAGTACGTTTGACTTTGCTATCTCCGTATCATCATTTGTAATATTTTTTGTTTTAAAAATTCTCTTGTAATGATTATAAACTGCTACGCTTAAAAGTTTTCTTGCTCTTTCTTGACCGATAATATAATCGCTTAAAAATTTGTCTAGCTCTTTTGGCGTCATAAGGTTATTAACTGCTTCTAAAAGTTCATTTTGGTTTGAATTTTCCACAGAACGCTCATCACCGAACATAATTTTATATGCGGATATTACACAATTTTTGCAAATGTAAACAGCATTCCCTGCTATAAGAGGGTTCTCTTCACTTTCGACGGCATCGCAAAAACTACAGTGTCTATGGATCATATATTTTTCCTCTCAAACGGAATTCCGCGTTTTGTTTTTAATATAAAGTTACAAAGGTTATGGACATGGTGATTGCTTGTGTTCTCAACAAGTTCACTCGCAACATCTTTTAATGGTTGCCCGGACTCAAAAAGTTCTTTGTATGCTATTTTTAATTCATCAATTTCATCTCTTTCAAGGTGTCTTCGAAGACCTGTGAGATTTAAACCTCTGAGGTATGCACGATTACCCTCTGCCATACAAAAAGGAGGTACGTCTTGAGCAAGTGCGGAAGCACCTGCTACCATTGCATAATCACCTATGTGTACAAATTGATGGATAGGAGTCATCCCCCCGATTACGGCGAAATCACCCATTTCCACATGCCCGGCTAAGGTTGCAGCATTTGCCAAAATACAGTGATTGCCGATAATAACATCGTGCCCTATATGCACATAGCCCATAAAAAGGTTGTGCGAGCCGATGATAGTTTTTGCTCCTCCGCCCTTAGTTCCGGGGTTGAAAAGTGTAAATTCTCTTATTTTATTGTTATCGCCGATGATGAGCTCAACATCTTCTCCTGCAAACTTCAAATCCTGCGGAACAGAACCGAGTACGGCATGTGAAAATATTTCATTATTTTTGCCGATAGTCGTTTTTCCATAGATACATGAACTTTGAGCTATTTTGGTTCCATCACCTATCGTAGCCCCTGAAGATATGAAGCAATAAGGACCAATCTCAACATTATCGCCGATAACTGCGCCATCTTCGATGATAGCAAGCGGGGAAATTTTACTCACTTTTATCCTTTTATTTATCAACGATCATAGCTTTCAACTCAGCTTCAGATACCAAGGTGTCATCTACGTAAGCCTTTGCGCTCAGTACCCAGATAGAACCTTTTTGTTTGATAACACTGATACGGTATTCTAATCTGTCCCCTGGTTTTACGGGAGAGCGGAATTTCGCTTTGTCGATGCTCATAAAGTAAACAACTTTATTTGCTATCTCTTCTTCTGTCATGTTGTCCATACTTTTAAATGCTAATATGCCGCCGGCTTGTGCCATCCCTTCTAAAATCATAACGCCCGGATAAATAGGATGACCAGGAAAATGACCTTGAAAAACATTATCGCCGATAGTTACATTTTTGAATCCTGTTAATGTTTCGTTTTTGACAATATCGGTAACACGGTCTAAAAGTAGAAAAGGATAACGGTGCGGTATAATTTTTTGTATTTCCATAACGTCCATAATCATGAATAAAAGCCTTAATAAAATTTTGTTTTATTTTACCAAAAAAAAGATTAGATAATAATTAGTTTTTCTCTTACGTCTTCATAAGTTTTTGCATCAAGTTCAATAGTTAATTTTGCATCTGTTACCTGCTGAAGCACTATAATAGGGGTTAAATCATAGTTTCCACATGCCAAAATGTTTCTTAGTTGTAACTCTTTGTCAAAATCCGGAGAGTTAAATAGGAGCTCTTTTATATCTTTATATTGTGTTTGACATCTCTTATTAAAAAAATCGAGTGTAATAAATTTTATCTCTTCACGGTTAAAATAGTGGATATCGGAAGCTTCAAAATCTATTTTTCCCTGTGCTTTTTTTCGAGGCAATAGAGAATAAGAAAGAGCATATGCCGGAATGTTTTTATTTTTTCCCTCTGTCACTTTCAAGTTAAATTGACGGTAGTTTAAAAATTTTTCTTTGATGATTTTATAGGGGATATTGCTCTCTTCGAGTTCCATCCTTTTTGTATACATTTGTAAGCGCTCTTCTATGGAAGAGGGAAGAATGTTACCAGATATCGGTGAAAACATCTCATCCATCAGACGGTTTTGCTGCTCTCGTTGCATCGTAAGACCAAAAATGCAGCCACAATAATCTTGACGATAGAGCTGCTCCTCTTTTGTTACACGGCTTTGGTCTTGTGTGCCGCCGCCTGAGCGGTAATCCACTGCGATGAACTCTACTCCGTGTTTTTTATGAAAAATATCACCGCTTCTTTTGAGCTGCTCTTGAGATTTGAGAGGACTTACAAGAAGAGTTGTAGTCATCTTTTTTTCGCCGAGTTCCAATGCTTTTTGGGCACTCACCTCAAAACGTTTGTCAAAACAGACTTCACATCTTGCACCTTTTTCCGGCTCTTTTTCTAAGCCTTTGACAGCCTGCATCCATGCTTCAAAATCATATTCACCCTCTAATAAATCGATACCGAGTTTTTTGCACGAACGCTGTACGTCAAGATAACGGAGTCTATATTCTGAATGGGGATGAATATTAGGGTCATAAAAAAAACCTATAAGTTTTTCTTCCGGAAAATCATTTTGGAGTTTTTCTAAAAAAAAGTGTGAGTCGACGCTACAGCAGATATGGACTAAGATGAGATTTCCTTGGCATTTTTTGTGTTATTATAGTGACAAGTTCTTAATAGATTACTTGCGAAAGCATATTAGTTGTTTACGTCTCAAACCATTACTAAAATATTTATATGTAAAGCATGCGACTTAGTTGCATTTATATAAGATACGTTAAAGATAGGAAGTGATAGAATCTCGGTATGCAAATAAAAAATATAATTGAAGAAAAAAATTTAAAAGTTACATCTGCGCGAAAAGAGCTTTTGGAGATACTGAATTCTGAAACAAAACCTGTCTCTTTTGAAGATATAAAAGATAAAATCAGTATGGATAAGGCTACATTTTATAGAAATATTTCAAAATTTGAGAGTGAGTCTATTGTTAACAGTTTTGAATCAAATGATAAAAAAAGATACTATGAAATTCAGAAATTTCCACATGCCCATTTTATCTGTAATAGTTGCAACAATATTGAATGTCTTGAGAATGTTGCGCATGTAATAATTAAAGGATATACGGTTACGGACGTGATTTATAAGGGTGTTTGCAAGCGTTGCAAACAATAAGCTATGAAAATGATGCTATTTTTTTGTGCGACTTAGTTGCATTCGTAAAGTTTTTTGTAAGTAGTGCAACGATACTATTCGCACCATGAAAATCAAAAAAGCCACATATGTAACATTGAATACTATTAAAAAGCATATTGCAATCACTTTGTTTATTGCTTTTGCTTTCACCTCTTTACACCTCTTTTTTCATAATAATTTTGACCACAAACATGATAATAGTTGTTCTGTTTATGTTTTGGAACAGCTTTATTTCAGTACAGATGTCGTTGCTTTATATTTACTCTTTATTGCTTTTTTGCCTTTTACTCTTTACCTTTTCATACCAAGATTTTACCGTTTTACAGCGGTACGATTCTTCCATATCAGAGCGCCTCCCGAGCATTTTTTCTCTTAACAAAACTTTATAAATTTAAAAAATAAATATTTAGGATATTTATGAAAAAAAATATATTAAAAAGTATTGCCCTTGCTTTTAATCCTACAACAATTGAGATGGATCAAAAAAGATACGGTCTTTTCGGTCAAAAACAATCCAGTATATCGACTATGTTTGATTTCGAGCTTGGCATGTGGAATGTAAAAGCAAATGTCGAGTATCAAGATAGCCAACTTCAAGTATGTCATGAACACGGAAAATGTACGAAATTTTATGATGCTCAGAGAACGGGGATAGAAGACGGCGTTGCGCTGCAACAAAATATAGATAATCTTGGGTTAGCATATTCTCATGGACACCCTATGCCCAATATTTCAGAATCTCTGCTTAAGGGCGGCTTATCTATGAGTCAGTTTATGGATGACGATACGGAGCTTACGGCTGCACTTAGGCTAGAAAAAAGAGCAATAAATCCAGATAGTAAAAATATTCAAGAAGTATGGTTAGTGACCCCTGAGATAGACCCGAACTATTATGAGACGATAAACGATGTAGCCTATAGCACATCAATCGGAATCGGAAGTTTCGTAAGTGATACTCTTTCGTACCAAACTTCACTTTCTTATGTACAAAGACTTCCATCATCTACAGAACTTTTTTGGAACGGATTTCACCATGCCACAGATAGCTATATCTTCGGAGACCGCTATTTAAATAATGAACAATCTGTCAATTTTGACATAGATACAATGCTGAGTTTTAACGCATATACCACAAAACTCAGCGCCTTTTACTACCATTTTTATAACTATATTTATCAAGAGCCTTTGGCAGATGCTAGCGGAGTTTTGTTAGTAGACCCATTTCATCAATCGGATGTTTGGGTAGTGAGAGGTGTGGGTGCTAGAGTATACGGCGCAGCGATAAAAGAGAGCTATACCAAAAAGGTATCGGCGCATACATTTAATACTTCTATTAATTTAGAAGCTATTCGCGGTGTTTTATTTGACGGCTCAAACTTACCGCGTATTCCCACCTTTAGTAGCACATTTACTTTAGAACATCTCTATAAAGAGTATAAAACAAATCTCAGTTATAAGCATGTGGATGAGAGTAGATATGAAGCAAAAAATGAGACGCATACACCAAGTTACGGCTGGCTGAGTGCCTTAGTTTCGTATGATAATAAAACATCGTTTTGCGAGTATTCACTTTATTTAAAAGGGGAAAATTTGACAGATTCGATAGCATATAATCATCTCTCATTTTTAAAAGCAACAGCTCCTTTAGCAGGCAGGCAGATTACGGCCGGTCTAGATATGAAGTTTTAGTAATTATTTAAATATTAAAAAAAACAAGGATAATGCTATGCAAAAATTATTACTCTCTTTATTAATTGCTACACTCTTAGTGGCAAATGAGACACAAATATATCAGTTGGACACGGTGAGTGTTTCGGCTTCTCCTGTTCATGAACATAACACATTTGAGAGTCCAAACCAAATCGATATTATCGACGGCAGTGAAAAAACACTCAAAGCAACGGCTTCGCTCGGAGGGATTCTTGAAGAATTTTCAGGGGTAAACAACATTGCCACAGGTCCTCAAGCAGGTAAACCGGTTGTTCGCGGCATGAGTAACGAGCGGGTAAAAGTACTCTCAAACTCAAGCCCTACCGATTCACAAACCTACGGTATTCGTCATATTTTAAACACTGACCCTTTTATTGCCGATGGCATTGAGGTTGTGCGTGGGGCACAGGGTGTGCTTTACGGTTCAGATGCACTTGGAGGCGTTGTCAATGTTCTCTCCCCTAAAATCCTCTCTGCCAAAGAGGGGGAGACAAAAATCAACAGTGAAGTTGCGGGTGAATACCACACCAACAACAATGAGAGAATGGGCGGTGCTAAAATTCAAGCGGCACAGGGAAAACTGGGCGTTAATGCCGCAGTTGTAAAACGTGTGGCTGATAACTTTCACACTCCTAATGCCGATACTTGGGAAAAAGGTGATCCCGCTATTGGAGATAAACCGCTTTTTTCAGGCGAATTGCCTTACACCAATTTTGAAACTACTTCCGCTCTTACTGCCTTTGGCTATACCGATGACTGGGGAAATATAGCACTCCAACATACCTATTGGCAAAGTTTTCAAAACTATTTAGGTCATACTGCCGCACCGGATTTTAATGCCGTAGCATCTGCGGGACAGAATCTTACAAACAACGAGACACAGCTCAAGAGTGAGTTGTTTCTTGATGAGTGGATTCTTAAATCGGCACTCTCCTACACATTTAACCAGCGTGAGGCTGCTACGGGCACTCCATACGAAGATATGCAAGCCCAAAAGGAAGGGCTCATAGCTCTTAATAAAGACTTATATGTCGACATAGAGGTAAAAAGATTAGACGGTCGTTTAGCACTCGAACATCCAAGTATCGGAGATTTTGAAGGGGAAGTCGGAATTGAAGGATTCAACAAAGACCAAACGCTCTTAGAGGGAAAATTAGCACCGACTGCAACAGAAAAAGGGATGGCTGTTTACCTCTTCGAGGAAGCAGATTATGAAAGATGGATTGTCCAATTGGGCACACGTTACGATACTAAAAATGTTTATGCACCGACGGATGGAATAAATACAAAATTTGTAAGTTCAGGCATTTTTGATGCTACAAATAATAAGCAATATTTTTCAGGTCTTAGCGGTTCTTTTGGGGCAACTTACAGTATCGCTCCAAGCTGGAACCTTGCCGGAAATGTTGCAAGAGGGTTTAGAACACCGAGTATTTTTGAGCTTTATGCAGGCGGATTGCATGGGGGCGTGCAAGCTTATCAGCTAGGGAATCCTGAGCTTAACGCGGAAAGTACTTTAGGCGGCGAACTCTCATTACGTTATAAAGATGAGAAAACGAAAGGCTCGTTAAGCGTTTATCATACCATGATTAGCGACTATATCTATCTTGCAAACACGGGAACATATACGGGTTCTTTACCTAATATGCAAAACGAACAAACCGATGCAACCATGCAGGGCATTGAGTTTTCCATAGACAGTTATGTGACCGACTCGACAAACCTTGAGGGAGGTTTCGAGCTTATAAAAGGGCGCGACACAAGTAATGATTGTAAACTCACCATGATGCCCGCGAACAATCTCCGATTGGCGGTGCATCAAAATGTAGGTGCACTTGGAGCTTTGAAAAATTCTACCTTTTCTCTTGATATGAAATATGTCGCATCGCAAACAGTAGCAGGAAATCATGAGCCATTTTCACAATACAACACAATGCCCTTTGGTAGCGCAGACACGGAGGAATATACTTTATGGGGAGCAGGATACAATGCAGATATAGCCATGGGGGAGCAAAAAGTACAACTAGGTATAAAAGTCACCAATTTGTTAGATACCCAGTATCGCGATTTTCTTGATACCTATAAAGGATACGCTTTAGGAATGGGACGAGATATTTCGTTTACACTTAGCGTGCCTTTGAGTTTATAAGTGTTTGTAGTATTTACGTAAGTTTATATTTCCACATGCCATGGCATGTGGAATGAGAAGTTTGTTATGCTTTTTTCTCAAAAATTTCAACAGAGTTGATTGCGTCTTGACCTTTGATAGAATCGAGAACGCTAAAGCTTTCTTTGTCATCTTCTTCAATCCCGCCAAAAACCGTGTGAACGCCGTCTAAGTGAGGTGTGCTTGCAAAACAGATAAAAAATTGGCTCCCGCCCGTATTTGGTCCAGCGTGTGCCATTGAAAGGGTTCCTTTTCTATGGCGAGATTTGTTCAGTGCCGTTTCACACGGGATTGACCAGCCCGGTCCGCCTGTGCCTGTTCCTGTCGGACAGCCGCCTTGTGCCATAAAACCCTGGATTACACGGTGAAAATTAAGGTCGTTATAAAAACCGCTCTCAGCCAAATGTGCAAAATTTGCAACAGTATTTGGAGTTTCATCAGGATAAAGTTTGAGCCAAATATCACCTTTTGCAGTTGTCATTTTTGCCCATTGAAGTTTACTGAGCTCATCTTTACTTAAATCGTAATTTTTTAATTCTTTTCTTCCGAACATAGGGTGTTCCTTTGTAAAATTTTTGTAATTATAGTTAAAATTTCTAAACTGTGTAAAAAGAATATAGGTATAATCTTTTGTTAAGATATTAGTAATTGAGAGGCGAAGATACGTTTGAAGAGTTTTATGAGTTTTATACATAGATTTTTTTTGCTGAAATTACACTCCATCACAATTAAAAAAGCAAACATATTTACAACACTTTTTATTTTAGCGTTTACGATTGTATTTGCTTATCTTTTGATAAAAGAAAATTATTCGGATTACGAAAGAACTTTATTACAAGAGCAAAAAGTGCATGAGGCAGATATATATATCGATGTCGATGAAAAATATGAACAAACGCAAAAAAAATTAAAAACGCTTCTTATCAAAAATACGGTTGCAATCGCAACACTTGCTTTTATCCTTTTTGCAATCGTATTTGCTTTGAATAAGATTTTTAATTCCCTCTTACAAAAAGATATGCAGGTTTTTTTGGACTTTTTTAGAGATGCGGCACATAGCCGACAGGTACTCAATCCACATGCCATCTTTTTTAAAGATTTTAAGTCGATGGTGGGTTACGCAAACACGATGGTGGACACGATAAGTGAGCAAAAGAGGACACTCAAAGAGCTCAATAGCAATCTTGAAGAGAGGATTAAAACAAAAACAGCAGACTTGTTAGTTATTAACGAGAATCTCAAAAAAGAGAAAAAACTCAATGACGATATATTAAAAGTACAAAAAGAGTTTCTCAAATATACGGTTCATGAAACAAATACCCCTTTAAGCGTCATTTTGACAAGTATAGAACTTTTTGTGATGAAAAACGGCAAAGACAGGCAACTCTCAAAGATAGAAGCCGCCGTCAAAAATATCTTTAGTATTTACGATGATTTGAGTTATTTAGTCAAAAAAGATCAGGTAGAATATCCAAAGATTTCTATCGATATAGAACAATTTTTAAATAGCAGGATAGATTTTTTTGATGAAGTAGCACAAATGTCAAAGCTACAATTTTATTATGTTCCACATGCCAAGAATCTCTATATTTATTTTAATGAAACAAAACTCCAACGTATTATCGATAATACGATAACAAACGCTATAAAATACACCCTTCCCAATGAAGGGATACATATCGGGATTTTGCAAGTGGGTTCATTTGTGGAGATCTCTGTGGGAAGTAAATCCAAAACTATAAAAGACACGCAGAAAGTTTTTAATGCCTATTATAGAGAAGAGAAAAACAGTGAAGGTTTTGGGATTGGGCTCAATCTCGTACAGAGCATTTGTGATGAAGAGGGCGTTTTAATTTCGCTTGACTCAAGTGAAAAACAAACTATATTTACGTATAGATTTAAAATGATGGGTGCGTAATGAAAATATTATTATTAGAAGATGAGGTGATGTTAAATGAATCTATTTGTGAGTATTTGGAAGGGGAAGGGCATCATGCAAATCCTTTTTTTGATGGTTTGGATGCGCTAAAATCGATTCAGGAGAACTCCTACGACTTGCTGATTTTAGATATCAATGTTCCCGGAATGGACGGGCTGAGTTTTTTAGAAAAAATCCATGCCTTAAAAATTCATGTGCCGACTATATATATAAGCGCTTTGGTGGATATAGAAGATATCTCCAGAGCCTATAATCTGGGCTGTTACGATTATCTGAAAAAACCGTTTCACCTCAAAGAACTTTCTTTGCGCTTAGATAGAATCGTATTGTCCAATGAAGTCCCGCGTGTGCATCTGAGACTCTCAAAAAATTACAGTTACGACCAAGAACACAGCACTTTGCTTTTAAACACAATTCCAAAAGTACTCACCAGAAGGCAGTCGCAAATCATTGACCTCTTAGCCAGAAATAGGGGAAGAGTGGTGGACTTTGAGCAGTTTAGAATTTATGTTTGGGATGAGCAGATAGTAGATAATGCTACTATTCGTGCAGAAATAAACCGACTCAAAAAGTTTTTACAAGAGGATGTGATACAAAACATCAGAGGGATGGGATATATGATAGAAAAACCGTGATAACACTGTTACTTATATACACGTTTTAAAAATTTCTTCTTGATAACTTCTGAAAATTTTCTTTTGCTATGTTGGTGCTATTTTTACACTTTATCATTAAGCGTTAAATTTAAATGTGGGGAAATTGGATGAAAAAAAATATCGCAATCAGTGTTTTAACGCTTGGACTCTTGAGTTCGACCAATGTTACTGCGGCGGAAGATTTAAGTTCTATGTTTAGCGAGGGCAAAGCGAGTGGGCAGATTCGTACATTTTGGGTCGACCGTGAATACCAAGGGAGTGCGGGAAAAACGACTCACAGAGACGGCTGGGCAGCCGGGGGACATTTGAAGTATGAGACAGCAGAGTATGAGGGGCTAAGTTTTGGCACTGCTTTTTATACATCCAATGCCTTAGATATTAGCTCAAAAAGAGATGATTATGAAAGTAATGATATGACTCTTTTGGGACCTGATAATGAAGATTACTCTTTTATGGGTGAGTTATACGGGCAGTATAAAATAGGAGATAGTATTTTTAAAGCAGGGCGTCAAAAAATCGATACGCCTTTAGCAGGAACAGACGATGCTCGTATGGTTCCCAACCTTTTTGAGGGTTATTTGCTAATCAACAAAGATTTGGCGGATACGACACTTGTTGCAGGACATTTAACAAAGTTTGCTCAGGGTACTTTCGGGCGTGTTTATAATCACACGGCAATAAGTCCAAATACATCAAAACTTCTCTCTGTTACCTCCGGTTACTCCTATGTAGATAGTCTCAACCAAACAGGGAGTTTTGTCAATATGGGAGACTATGCAGTAGGCAAAACAACGGCAGGTGTTTCAGTTATGTCTGCTACATACACAGGTATACAAAACCTAAAAGTTGAACTTTGGGATTATTATGCACACGATATTTTGAACGCAGTTTATGGGGAACTTAATTACTCATGGAAGTGTTTGATGACCGATTTTATCAAGCCATCGGCAGGTGTTCAGATGATTAAAGAAAACGCTGTGGGCGATAAGTATGCAGGAGATGTTGATAGCCTTTATGTTGCAGGTAAAATCAACTTTGCCGTTGAAAATTTTAACCTTACGCTTGCCTACTCTCAAACAGGAAAAAATAATGCTGCCGATGCTACTGCAGGCGGTTTAGCAAATGCAATCATCACTCCATGGGGCGGAATGCCAGCTTATACGCAAGGGATGGTAACACGCCATATGTTCATAGCGGGCACAAAGGCTAGTAAAATCGCAGGAAGCTATAACTTTAAAGATATGGGTGCAAACCTACAACCGACTCTCTATTATACATCTTTTGAGATGGATGCAAACAGCGGCTACGGGATAGCAAGAACAGCAAGCGAAGCAGGTTTTGATCTCATTTACAGCCCAGAGGTGGTGAAAAATCTTCAACTTCGTGCTCGTGGGAATTTTCCAAGAAGCTATGCAGAGAGTGCAGCCGGAACAACAGGCTGGAGTGAGTACAGACTTATAGCAAACTATAATTTCTA
>DZBD01000024.1:19873-25016 GCA_022729795.1 Sulfuricurvum sp.
AAGGAAAAATTATGAACAAAGAACTTGTTGACAAGATCAAGAACAATCCCGATTATAAAGAACTGGTCTCAAAAAGAAGCAGTTTTTCAATCAAACTCACCGTGGCAATGCTGGTAGTATATTTTGCTTTTATACTCACTATAGCCTTTGATCCTGCTCTTTTAGGTACGCCTATCTGTGCAGATTCAGTGACTACTATCGGTATTCCTATCGGTATAGCGGTTATTATTTTCGCATTTGTCCTGACGGGTATTTATACTTTAAGAGCAAACGGCGAATTTGATGATTTGAATAATAAAATAAAAAATTCTATAAAGGAAAACTAAATGCATATGAATAGAATACTTTTATTTCTTATTCTTGGTACCTTGGCGGTTTTTGCTTCGGGTGCGATTGAAGGTGAAGTGAAAAAACAAGCACTTAATATGTCTGCCATCGTAATGTTCGTGATATTTGTAGGTGCTACTTTGGGTATCACTTATTGGGCTGCAAAGCGTACAAAAAGTGCAAAAGATTTTTATACTGCCGGTGGCGGAATCACAGGTTTTCAAAACGGTATGGCAATTGCGGGCGATTATATGTCAGCCGCTTCATTTCTAGGAATTTCGGGTCTTGTTTACCTTAAAGGTTACGACGGTCTTATCTACTCTATCGGTTTTTTAGTGGGCTGGCCGATTATCCTTTTTATGATTGCAGAGCCTTTGAGAAACTTAGGTAAATATACTTTTGCCGATGTAGCTTCTTATAGACTTCGTCAAACTCCTATCCGTACTTTAGCGGCGGCAGGTTCTATTGCGACGGTTATATTGTATCTTATCGCGCAAATGGTCGGAGCAGGGAAGCTTATCCAGCTTTTGTTTGGTCTTGAGTATGAAGTAGCCGTACTTCTTGTGGGTGTTCTTATGATTTTATACGTAACATTCGGCGGTATGCTTGCAACAACTTGGGTACAGATTATCAAAGCTTTCTTATTGCTCTCAGGTGCGTCATTTATGGCGATTGCCGTTATGGCGCATTATGACTTTAGTTTCGGTTCACTGTTTGCACATGCCACAGAACTTAAGGGTATAGAGATTATGAGTCCCGGCGGATTGGTTTCCGACCCGATATCTGCCATATCCCTTGCTGTTGCTCTTATGTTCGGTACAGCGGGTCTTCCACATATCTTGATGAGATTTTTTACTGTAAGTGATGCAAAAGAAGCGCGTAAATCAGTTTTTTATGCAACCGGTTTTATAGGGTATTTTTATATTCTCACTTTCATTATCGGTTTTGGTGCGATTGTTATGGTTTTCCAAAATCCTCAGTATCTTGATGCTGCAAAACAGGCAATTAGCGGTGGAGCACCGATTTTAGGCGGAGATAACATGGCTGCAATTCACTTGTCACACGCTGTTGGCGGTGACTTTTTCTTGGGCTTTATCTCGGCTGTTGCTTTTGCTACGATTTTAGCGGTTGTTTCAGGTTTGACACTTGCGGGCGCATCTGCGATTTCACATGACCTTTATGCTTCAGTGCTCAAAAAAGGGAATGTTGATTCCTTGAAAGAGATGAAAGTATCTAAAATAGCTACCGTTATTCTTGGAATCGTTGCAATCATTATGGGAATTATGTTTGAAAAACAAAACATTGCCTTCGTGGTCGGTCTTGCTTTTGCTATTGCAGCATCTGCGAACTTTCCTATTCTTTTCCTCTCAATGTATTGGAAAAAACTCACAACTCGCGGTGCTGTAATCGGCGGTTCTTTGGGACTTCTAACTGCTGTTGTTTTAGTTATTATCGGGCCAACCGTGTGGGTAGATTTATTAGGAAATGCAGAAGCAATTTTCCCTTATAAATACCCTGCACTATTCTCTGTAACAGCGGCATTTGTCGGTATCTGGTTTTTCTCTATTACGGATAGCTCTCATAACGCCGAGCAAGAAAGAGAAGCTTTTGAAGCGCAATATATCAGAAGCCAAACAGGTATAGGTGCAGAGGGTGCTTCTGAGCACTAGAGTGTAAATCTTCTTGGCATGTGGAATTTCCACATGCCAAACATTTGGAGTGAGAGTTGAGCATACTTGACCAAAGAAAACTTATCGAATCTATTCATCCTTTTGAATTACTAAGCGCAACTGCACTGGATAATCTTATGAAAAAGATTGACATTGCGTATTATCCAAAAGAGACACTTTTAATTTCTAAAAGCCTTTCGTCTGTTGCATTTTATATTATCATCAAAGGCTCTGTTGCGGAGTTTATTGAGGGCGAACTGCATAATGTTTACAGTGCAGGAGACAGTTTTGATGCGGATGCTTTGATTTATGAAAAGACGGAATCTAGGTTTGTAGTCGATGAAGACTTGATTTGTTATGAGATAAAAAAAGAAGATTTTCTTGATTTGATGCAAAACAAAAAAGTTCAAAGCTATTTTTTACAAGATTTTGTAACACGTCATCAGCATCTCAAAGAGTATGCGGCTCAGAGCGATTTAACTCCGTTTTTAATCTCAAAAGTATCCGATATTTTTTTACACAGTGCTTGCGTGGTGGGCTGTGATGTGAGTATTTACGATGCATTGCTTGAGATGAAAAAATTAAAAGCGAGTGTTATTTTGGTAGAGCAAAATAATAGTTATAAAATTGTAACGGATACGGATTTGAGAGAAAAAGTTCTCTTGGGAGATATAGACGTTCATCAAGTAATAGGCAAAATTGCTTCCAATACAATTATTAGTATTGATACCAATGATTTTTTATTTAACGCTCTTTTGCTGATGACGCAAAAGGGGATAAAACGTGTTGTGGTCATGCAAGAGGGGAAGATAAAAGGTGTGTTAGAACAGCTTGATTTGCTGAGTTATTTTGCGAATCACTCCCATTTGGTAGCAGTTCAAATAGATAAGGCACAAACCGTCGGTGAGTTGAAAAATATTCAACAAGATTTGAAAAATCTTTTAATTGCCCTGCATTCCAAAGGGGTAAAAGTTCGTTATATCACGAAACTAGTCTCCACCTTGAATATCAAAATATACAAAAAAGTTTTCGGCATGTGCGTTCCTGAAAATTTGCAAGACAAATGCGCTCTCATCGTGATGGGTTCGGAGGGCAGGGAAGAGCAAAGTGTAAAAACAGATCAGGATAACGCTCTTATCGTAAAAGAGGCTAAAGATGTAGCACTATTTGAAGAGAGTATGCTACTCCTAAACCATGCTCTTTTAGAACTCGGTTTTCCGGCATGTGCAGGAAATGTAATGGTGAGTAATCCATTTTGGAGAAGAGACGTTAAGGGATATAAACAGCTCATTGATACGTGGGTAAGTAGTCTCAGTGGCGAGAACCTGCAAAACTTGAGCATTTTTTTAGATGCGAAATGTGTAGCGGGAGATGAAGAGCTTCTTGATGAATTAAGAAGTTATCTTCACTACAGTTTTCATTCCCGTGATGATGTTTTAGCACATATGGCAAAGGCTGTATTGAGTTTTGAGACCCCTTTATCTTTGTTTTCAAGCTTTGTACTGGAAAAAAGCCATAACAACACGCTTGATTTGAAAAAAGGGGGAATATTTGCTCTTGTTCACGGTGTGCGAACACTTGCACTTCAATATGAAATCAAAGAAACAAATACGATTCAAAGAATTAAAGAGCTCAACAACAAAGGGATTATTGACAAAAATTTTGCAACAGAGCTTATGGAGAGTTTTGATACACTCTCTAGTATTCGTCTCAAAGCAATGCTTGAAGCAAAAGACCTGAGCGAGAGCAATTATATCAATCCTAAAAATTTACAAAAAATTCAGATGGATTTACTCAAGGACAGTTTTAAAGTAATTAATAAATTTAAAAAGTTTATGAGTTTTCATTTTCATCTTAGTATGGTAGCGTGATGTTGTTTTCTTGGTATAAAAAATGGAAAAAAAATCGTAACTTTTCAAAATTAAAAGACGGGAGTTTTGCCTATTTATTCGAGGAAGATTGCAGCGGTGAATATATTGCTTTTGATACGGAAACAACGGGACTGAATCCAAAAGTGGATGAAATTCTTTCTATCGGTGCGGTAAAAATAAAAGAGAATAAAATACTCACGTCACAAACTTTTGAGGTGTATGTGAAAAATTCTAAAGCGATTAGTTCTAAAAGTATTGAGATACACAAAATACGACCGTGTGATTTGCAAAACGCTAAAAAGAGTGAAGAGGCGATACAAGAATTTTTAGCATTTATAGGCTCCAGACCTTTAGTCGGCTATTATTTAGAGTTTGACGTAAGTATGATAAATAAATACTTACAACCGATGTTAGGTATAACTTTACCGAATAAGATGATAGAAGTTTCTGAAATCTATTTTGATAAAACAATTACTTTAATCCCCCAAGGGAATATTGATTTACGCTTCGATACAATCTTGAAAAATTGTGCGGTTCCCAATATGGGTGCGCATAACGCCGTGAATGATGCGATTATGACGGCTATGATATATTTAAAATTAACTATGGAGAAAACAAATGTCAGAAGTACAAAAAAAACAAATTTTTAAACCAAACAAAGAGTTCAGCAAAGATGCCAGAATCAAGAATATGTGCGAATATCAGGCACTTCAAGATTGGGCTATGGATGATTATGAAGGTTTTTGGGGATTTTTTGCAAAAGAAAAGATAACTTGGATGGAACCGTTTACAAATGTAATGGATAACAAAAATTTTCCATTTGTAAATTGGTTTGAGGGAGGAAAACTCAATGTATCTGCTCAGTGTATCGACCGTCATTTAAATAGTCGCAAAAACAAAGCGGCGATTATCTTTGAAGGTGACCGAGGCGATAAAAAAATCATTACTTACTTAGAACTTTATTACAACGTAAATCAGTTTGCAAACCTTTTGAAAAATGAGTTCGGTGTCAAAAAAGGCGACCGCGTAGTTATCTATATGCCGATGATTCCAGAAGCTGCGTATGCAATGCTGGCATGTGCAAGAATCGGTGCAATTCACTCTATAGTATTTGGCGGATTTTCAGCTGAGGCACTTAAAGACAGAATCGAAGATGCTGATGCAAAAGTGGTTATTACGGCAGACGGTGCTTTTAGAAAAGATAAACCGTATATGCTCAAGCCTGTTGTAGATGAAGCGCCTAGCGGAAATACTCTTGTGCAAAAAGTTTTGGTG
>DZBD01000126.1 GCA_022729795.1 Sulfuricurvum sp.
TCATCATCTTGGTCAAGCACTAATAAAAATAATACAAATTGGAATAATACTAATAAACTTTAAATATATGGCATTAAAAGAACCAATCGTCATTGATAACTTTCACAAGGGGATCGCCGAATCAGTCCTTACCGGCTTTAACGAAGTCGTCGCTTGTGAAACTGAAACCTATAAAGGTTGTTTAATGGCTGGGTATAAATCGACAAGAACCTCAACCACCAAAAACATAGTTAACACGACTATCACAGGTGTAAATATTTCCACCAATTCAATATCTTTATCGGACTATCTGTCAACAGACACTAGCGAAATTTTTTTGATAATTAACATCACTGCTGGAACTCCTCCAACTGGCTTATCGTTAAACACGGACTATTATTTGAGACGTTCTTCTGGAAGCACTTATGTCGTTTATGCCACCTATTCCGCGGCTTATAATAGCGGTACCTCAATCGACATTACTGGCACACAAACTGGGGCGACTGTCGTCCTCATCACGCCAAGTGAAATAAGACACGTCGCCAAAGTCGGAACAAGAACATTCTTAATGGATAGCACTGGGAGGATTTGGTATGAAGCCTATTCAGGGGCAATACTTAATATTGTCGACGGAAATAATATTTCCTCATATCCAGGAAAAGGACTTATAGTATATAAGGGGTACCTGCTAGCGTTTAATGGTTCTTCAGTAGACGCTCTTTCTATTCTCACATATAATGACGGTGATGCTATATCTTGGAGTAATGGATGTTTCAACCCTTCAGTCGGAGGAGGATTCCAAAATTTAAAAAATCCAATTCTCGGATCTGATGATACAGTTTACTGGTTGAATAGAGATATTTCTAACGACATTTGGAGCATTGGCTCTATTTATCAAAAAGATGGACAGGTTTTTGATCCAACATCATCTTCAACATATACACTAAACACTAACGCCCTTGACTTACCAGAAGACCCGACCTGCCTTGAACAATTGAACAAAGATTTATTAATTGGCACAGATTCTGGAAAAATATTTAAATGGGATAGAGTGTCTTCAACCTTTTTTCTGCCGCTAGACATTAAAACAAAGAATATCAGAAAATTATTAAATGTGAATAATCTCGTTTACATCTTTTCTAATTCAAATTCAATCTTTGTTACCAACGGAACTTCGACTGACATTTTATTCACAATGCCGAATCACACAATTAACTTCCCGACCAATAACCCTTATTTAGGCGGACAGTCATATGCTTATGGGGCGGAATATAGTTTTGGTAAGTTGTATTTTATTTCTAAAACCTCTTACGGATATAGTGGTATTTATTCAATAAACATAAAATCAGGAGAATTTAAGGAAGAGGTCGTTTATACACAGGCAGGCACATCCAGCGTGAACACACACGCGCTCTGGTTTAATTCCAGTAATGGTTTTTTAAGCTATAGCTACGATTATTATTTAGCCCCGGTTGGTACTACCTACGCCGTCGAATCAGCAATTGCCAATTCCGGTTATTATTATCAAACATTCGTCCCTTATATTATTACTGCCTTTTATAAAGTCGGGTCTACTTATAACAAACACACATTCCAGTATATCGAACTAGAATTTTTAGATACCATCAATCCGTCTTCAACATACGGAGCTAAAGTTTATTGGAGAGAAAATAAGTCTGACACTTGGACATTAATTACCGATTTAATCGGATTAGAAACAATGAAATCATATCTCATCGACTTTGCTGAGAGTGTTGAAAGCATTCAATTCAAGATAATGTTGTCTGGGAACAGCACAAAATCACCAATTCTTAAATCACTAATTGCACAATAATATGGAAACCAATATTCACGAACATACTGGATTAGATCAACCTAAGATTAAAGGTAATAATATTTCCTTCTTTGACATCTTGGAAACAATCCCGACTGTGGTGGCTGAACAAGGAACTCTTACAGTCGGAAAAGATACTGGAGTATATAAACTATACTGCATGATTAACGGCGTATGGACAGTTTTATAAATTAAAATATACAATATGGCAACAGATTTTTACAAACAAGACGGCAGTTATTATACCGCACCTGATAAAAAGGTTGCAGATGTTGCCGCATTACAATCACTTGCAACGGCAGGTGGAAAGGAAATAGCGGCTCCAAAACCAGTAATTGATACAACCACAGTGCCAACTACCGCACTAATTGATACACCAGAACAAACAGCGGCGATTACAGCAGCTAAGGCTTCTTCTGTGAAAGAACAGGGTTTAGACGCTGCTTATCAAAGAACGCTATCAGGAACCGCAAATGCTACCGACAAAGCTAATCTTGACTACGCTATTAAGGCTGGGGTATACAAGACACCTGAACAAAAGGCATTAGACGCTGCAACTCTTACTAAAACACAAAATGAAGCAGCTGCTATTGCTGCTGGAGCTGGAGTAACAGAAAAACCTAAGCCTACTAATATAGTAACATCATCTTTGGATGAATTAATTAAAAAGAAGACAGAAAGTATTGGCGCTGGAGTTGATGTAGGAAAATATCAAGAAGCATCAACTACTGCTAGTTTAGAGGTGGAAAAATCAAGACAAGCGATTGCTGATAAAGGAATTATTGATGCTGTAACAGTAAAACAATTTGAGGATAGGGTTATTCCTCTGGAATTTATAAGAGCGCAGCAGGATAAGTTTACCGACGATCAATACATCCCAAATTTATTAGCCGCGCAAGACTACAACAATAAGCTAATCTTATCAAAGATGGCAAGCGGAGATTTATTGACTGCTCAACAAATGAACAAGGATATTGCTGATGATTTATTTGAGATTCAAAAACTGCAAATTGATAAGGCTGTTGAAGAAAATCGTATTGATGAAAATGACAAAGCAAGACTAGATAAACAAGCAGAAGATGATAGAGACCTAGCCCTAAACGGGTTTATTAAAATCACTGGTCCATCAGGTCTTAAGAACCTAACAGAAGACCAATTAATGAGAGTCCCTAATCCTATCACTGGTGTTGTAGATATTTATAAGAAGCCAGTTGAGTTGGAACAAATTGAGACTCAGGTTGTTACTGCAGGAGGAAAAAGTCTTTTAATTAATAAACAAACAGGAGAAACTATTAAGGACTTAGGAGGGGCATATAAAGCGTCTACTGGTGGAGGTGGAGCAGTTAATGATAAAGATAATGCGGAAACTGTTGCTTTTAAAAAGGATCTGAGCACTGCTCTTGGTAACTTATCAGCAGATCCTTCAACATGGGGACAACAGTGGAATTACATGTTCTCAAGATACAGGGGTGATTTAGAAGCTGGTGCCTCTGAACAAGGAATAAGCGCTCAAGCATTTTTAGATCAACTTCTAAACAAGGAAATGTTCAATCCAGAAGAAAAAGAAGAAGGTGGCGGAGGAATATTTAGTGGAATACAATCATGGTACAACTCTTTAAATCAAGAAGATGCTGCAGACTCCAGCACTCCACCAATGATTAAATAATATGGCCATAAACTTTAATAGCGTCACAAATAAAAAAGAAACATCCAAAATAAACTTTGGTAGTCTTATTCCTGTAAAAAATAAAAAAACTACAACAAAAAAAATAGATCCATCAGTACCTAATCCTTTTTTGGGACCAATTAATACCTATCAAGAGTTTAAAAACTTCCCTGCTCCTAAACCTAATTTAACTGTTAAGTTGCCGACAAAAATGGCTGGCTCAACAGCTCCAAGCGGCACAATTAAGCAGGCAGAAAGAGCTACTGCCACGCAAAAGGAAATATTGTCAGTAGTTCCAAGTGCTTATAATAACTTTACAGCTAAGCTAAAAGAAAGCTTTGATGCAGAGAAAGAAGATTTACTTGCTGGTAGAATTTCTGGGACAAAAGCATTTGGTAAAAGACTTGAAGTTTTAACGTCTGGAGCCGGCTTAATATTGTCTCCAGTTTCTACAGCATTTACTGCGTCAGAAAAATTACCAGGTGTAGCTGGAGTACCAGGAAAGGTAGTAAATAAAGCATTTGAGGTAGCAGGAACTATCGGAGGATCGTATGCAGGAAAAGCGATAGATATTCTTCCAATATCTCCAGAAGCTAAAAAAAATCTTAGACCAGCTATAGTAGAAATTGGTAGTTTCGCAGGACAGGCAGTGCTTGGTAAAATAGCACACGCTACTACCAAAAAGGTAATGCCAAAAAAAGCCATTAAGGAAATACAAAACGATTATATTAATAATGTTAAATCAGAAGCACTGGCAGAAACAAGAGAAATAACACCAGAGGTGGCCAGAGAGGTATCAGTTAGGGCAGCAGAAAAAACTATAGAAAATCTTAATAAAGTTCCGCAAGAAGTTGTTAAGACAGAAACATATAAACCAAGACAAACTGTTGCTGGAGAGAAATTTGTTCCTAAGGCTACTAGTGATTTTGAAGTCAGAATGAAAGAGCAAGGTTTATTGCCTGAAAACTTTGAGTCATTACCAATTGGAGAAAGGATAACTTTTGCAGATCAAGCTGTCAGAACAACAGAATTTGTTAAAAATAACATAGATAATGCCAGGGCTGTTTTAAGAGGAGAATCACCATTGCCGAGTGATATGCGTTCTCCATTCTTCTTAAAAGCTATAGAAGACTTAATAAAAGAAACTAAAGACGATAAGCTTGTTCATGAATTAATGAACACTCCAATGAACGCTGGGACATCAATACACGCGCAAGAACTTGTATCAATGAGAGCATTAAGCCCTGACAGTTTAAGTTCAATAGCCGCAGATGTAAAAAATACTAGGGTTAAAAATGTTGAAAAAATAAAAGAAACAACTAAAAAACAAGCAGTAGATGGTTTAAAAAATGAGACAAGAAAAGCTGCACCAAAAGTTAAAGATTGGTCAGCATTTATTGACTCTCTTAAATGTAAATAAATATGTTTTGTCTTATACCAAAATTGGCAGATGCCTTTAAACAAGAAATAATTGACGGTAAAATTGATCCTCTTAAGCTAGCAGAAATGACATCTGAGCAACGGCGTGCTTTGTTTACTGAAAAACTAGGTGGAGAGTTAAATGCCAGAGAGGTGAATGCCCTATTTGAAAGTAAATTATTATTAAAAAACAAACAATTGGGATATATTAATTGGGCAAAACAAATGCTTGGTGATAAAAATCCAGCCCTCCGTGACATTATTTCAAAAATAGAAAGAATGGATGAGCGTATCTTAAGTCCAGAAACAGATAAAGTATTTCTTGAAGATTTGGTTAATAAGAGATTGGGGACAGAGGTAACACTTGATGAAGCTAAAAAGATTGCAGATTTAAGCAAGAAAATGAAAGAGGCTAAGGATAAAATAACAGATACATCATTAGATGCTGGTACTGAAGAGTTGGAGTATGGAGCTAACGTCGTGGCTCTTAAAAAATATATTGATGAGTTAAAACTTTCTAATAAAGAAGGATATAAACCTACTGATGTTATAAAACACCCAATACAAACAGCAGAAAATATTGGAGGTTTTGCAAAAGGAATGAGAGCAACTGGTGACTTAAGTTCAGTAGGAAAACAATTATGGAAATTAGCTCCAGATTCTCCTGGCCTATATTTTAAATCTGTATACAATTCTGTTAAATTCTTAGTTAAACAACTTGGAGAAAAATCTGAAACAAGTAGAGTTAGTGATGCTGTTATGGCAAGAATATATGGTTCAAAAGAAGTAAGAAGTGGTCTTATGGACAGGATGAAAGTAGACTTAGGGGTTAATGAAGAAGCATTTCCAATTCCGTTTGCTGAGAAAATACCAATTGCCGGAAGACTATTTAAAGCTTCTGAAGTTTCATATACAATGGCGATAAGACTAGCAAGATTTGAGTTGGCAAAAAAAATAGCAAAAATAGCGGAAAATAATGGTGGAAATTTAAGAGATACAAAATACGCTCAAGGTATAGGTCAATGGGTAAATTCTATGACAGGAAGAGGATCGTTAGCAAAGTTTGAGCCAGCAGCAAAACCAATAAACTCAATATTATTTTCTGCTAAAAATTTTCTTTCTAATGTAGATTTTATAACAATGTTTGTAGCAAGAAAAAATGTTCCAATGTTCTTAAAAGTAAGAGCAGCAAGAAATTTGGTAATAGCTGGAGCAAGTGTTTATATGCTTAGTAAGTTGTTAAATCAATCTCAAGGTAAAGAAGTAATAAATACAAATCCAACAAGTACAAACTTTTTAAGAATAAAGGTAGGTGGAATGTACCATGACATTATGGGAGGCACGACAGGTCCAATAGTGTTATTAGCGAGAATATTCGCCAATGAAAAAACATCTGGAAGCGGAAAAAAGACTGAAATAAATACTGGGAAATTTGGCTCAGATACTGCTGAAAATTTAATTTACCAATTTTTTGGAAACAAACTATCTCCTTTAGCTGCAGCGTTAATGGATATTGCTAATAGGACGGACTTTGATGGAAATCCAGTAACTCCAGTATCTGTCGCTAAAAGTTTATTGGTCCCACTAACTATTGAGGACATAGAAAAAGTAAACAAATTAGGAAGCAAGCAAGATGCAGGAATTATAAATAATATGTTAAACTTCTTTGGCTTCTCTGGATATGCTCCATATAAGCCTAAGCCTAAACAAAAGAAATTTTAGAATAAAAAAACAGACAGGGAGTCCACTTGTCTGTTTT
>DZBD01000127.1 GCA_022729795.1 Sulfuricurvum sp.
AAGTAAAAAAAGGATTTCATCTGTTTCTCTTAACGATGTAGATAGAACAAATCCAACAGGACATAATGAGCCGCACCGTTTTGGGGTAGTTGCGCAAGCAAGATCTGCCGATGGTAATATTACTGTGGATGGTCTTATGGTTCATCCTCTGCTTGTGAGCTACATACAACAAATAAAAGGTGACTATGAAATGGGAGAGGGAAGTGCCGATATCGGTGATCCTTCGCATGTTGACGGCGTTTTTGTCAGTTTTTCTTTAGATGACGGTAAAACATGGAAAAAATACGTTATTTCAGATACGACCGATAAAAGCTCTACAAAGGTTCTATGGAACGGGGCACAAATAAGTTATCCGGGGCATGCTCAAAAACCGACAATGGCTATTGACGGCAAAAATGTGGTGGTGGCATGGAATGACAAGTACTGCCCAAGCGGTAATCCATTGGGGCTTGAGAGTGTTGTTACTACCACGGCTGAAGGAACAACAACAACATACCCTGCGGATTATTTTGCAATAAACGGAAATCAGGGTTTTGTTGATTATGCAGGAATCGCTGCTCCTAACGGTAAAATTGTGTACCAAGTTCCATTTTCTTGTGTTTGGACTTCAAGAGGTATTTTAAACACTGAAGACGGAAACATCACGTGGCAAGCGCCTATTCAGCTTACTACGGGAACAAGAGACTCGAACCATATTTGGATTGAAACGTCTCGTTCAGGTTTTGCAATGACTTGGCAAGAAGATACGACAGGATTACGTTCAGGTAAGGGTGAAGGTCCAGGAGACGGATGGAGCGGTGCTACCGGTAATCATGGTACTGATATCTGGTATTCTTCTCTTAAAATGGAAGACTTTAATGCGACAGTGGATGATAACACGACATCAAAACCTAAATCTTTGGTGAATTTTCATTATCCCGTACGTATAACAGATAATGAAAAATGTGCCTTGGATGATAATAAACTTTATTGTAAATATCTGTGTGACACTTATGGTTATGTGACAACGGATACTCTCAATAATGCGGGTAAAGAGATTACTAGATGTAAAACATCTTATATAGATATGCTTGATAATACACAGGTTGTATTAAACGGAGACACGGGAGCCTCAAGATCTGCCTTTACGATTCTTGAAACAAATCAAGGACAAGATGTTGTAGTTTTTGGGTATGAAGAAACCAAGAGCTTAACAATTAACGAAGTCGGTACAGGTGATAAAGATATGGGTGATAATGACACCAACATCTCAGTCGAAGGAAAATCTGTATATTTTGAAAGTTGGGATTTTAATGCGCTAGATGATTTCAATGCCTCAGATCCTGCAACTATTCAAAAAGTGGCGATGCCTTTGGTGAGTGCTGGACAAATTGTTAACGTGAAAGCACCTGATCAAAATAATACGAGCAATCTTATCTATGAAAATGCGCGTCGTTTGGTGATTGGTACGCAGGTAGATGCTTGTGATGCCGACAAATTCAACTTTTTGTTTATGTACAAACAATCTTTTGAAACGCAAGGTGATTCTTCAGATATGTTCATTCGTGCTAATGAAGGGTTTGATTACAGCGGATTTATAAAACTTGATAACCGTGAAGCAACAAATATTAGCGCTCAGGTTTCTCAAGCAGATGTAAATTCAACAACGTACGTGCCTATATGGACTACGGCAAATCTAGATTCGCAAACATATGAAAATCCGAATGAAAATACATTTTCTCCTCGTGTGTATCTAAGAGCAAATGATATCATAGCCGGTTATGCATATACGCCAAGTGCGGTAAAAACAGGGCAAGGGCATATGCCAAGTAATTTCCACACGAACTTTTATGTGAATAATGCTTGGCAGGGACCTAAAAATATTACACAATTAGTCAAAGCCTCAGAAACGTCCGAAGATGCGAGATTGATTCCGACTCAAAGAGGTAGATACGAGTTTACGGGGCTAGAATCCGATAAAAGAAATCCTGATACATTCTTCGTAGTATGGGGAAATCTTGATTCAATAGATGTCAATCAACCCGAACTTGGTAAAGCGTGCACGGATATTTTTTATAGACGTTCAACCGACATCGGTGCCAATTGGGATCCGACTTTGACATTGGCGGCAAGAGAAGGTTCTGTTATTGAAGAAAAAGAGGTTGAAAGTATCGCTTCACCCGATGGCAAAATAGTCTTTAATGTATGGATACAAGAAGAAGATGCAGCTACGGCAGACTTGAGTGACCCATTCTCAGGACTTGATTCATGGTTTGGACGTATGGATTACAATATTTCTAATCTTATTACAAACTAAAGCGGAATTGTACAAAGTGAGGGTTTCTCACTTTGTTACAATTTAGGCTTTTTTCTAAATAGATGATAGTTTTCTGCTTCAAGCATCTCTTCGATATAATTTTTTACACATTTGGAACAATCTGCCCAAATTCCTGATGGCAATCTTATTTCAAGTTTTTTCTTTTCTCTTAATTTGATTATTTTTTTCGGTGATAAAACTTTTGGAGCAGGACCAAAGTCTACATCTGTAAGATCAATATCGCTTTTATAATATATGGTCTGTTTTTTAAAGTTGCCCCATCCCGGAATCCCTTCTTCTGTGTACGGAACTTCGTAGCCGTTTTTAAAAGTGACTAACATCTTGTAGTGACTCTCTTCAAAAACCTGACTTACCGTGCCGGCACCAAAAACCAAGCCGTAGAGTTTGTCATTTACTTTTACGTTATCAAAATAAGCCATCTTGTTTTCCTTTATTCTTTTTATGCTCGTGATTATAACAAATATAAGTTACCGAATTTGTAATTCAATTGACTTACAAATTACTCCACTTTGTTCCGATATCCGCCATTTTAGCCTGATACGGGCTACTTGTCACGATTGCATCAACCCCTGTTCGCGCAAATTCTTTGACATTATGAATATGAACACCGCCTGTAGCCAATATCTTGGCATGTGGAAAATGTTTTGTTCTGTATGCAACTATCTGATGGAGTGTTTGCACATCCGATTTGTCCATTTGAATCACATCTGCTCCAAGCGTGAGCATCTCTATTGCATCTTCAAAAAATTTGCACTCTACAATTATTTTTTTTTCAACAGCTTTTTCTTTCATTTGTAAAAATGCATTCTCAAAAGATTCTTTGTCCTGAAACAAAGCTCTGTGATGCGAAAAAACAAGAATAGTCTCTGAGAGACCAAGTCTATGAGGTAATATTCCGCCGCTAAGGAGAGCACGAATAGCAAAGCGTTTTGTAAAAGGGATACTTTTTCTAGTGACAAAAATTTCACATTTCGGATTAACGCTTTTTGCTTCATGGAGCATAGTGTTTGCATAGGTTGCCATTCCACAGGAATATTCCAAAAATACCTGACAAAGTTTCCATGCCTGATGGAGAATATCTCCTTTTGCGCTGAGTGTTAAAAGTGTTTCGCCGCTTTGGAGTTTGGATGAAGATGTGGCGGCAAATAAAACTTTTGCTCCCAGCAATTGAGCAATTCTTGCAGCTTCTTCTATGCAAGCTACAACAATAGTATCTCTTGTAATAATTTCCAGCCGTGCCGGTGAAAATTCAGAGCAAAGTAGATGAGTGGTGAGGTCAAAATAGGGTAGGTCTTCACGGATATATTGGAGTAGTTCATTGTCTGAGAGAGAGTTCAAGATATTTCCTTTTGTTTTATTTACGGTAACAGAGAATTACAAAGTGAAGTATATCTTTATATATTTTGAGTTTTGCTATAATTCCCGCAATTTTTATTTGGAGAAAATCCCATCAAAACACACACTATTTTTCTTATACTACTTTTCTTATGCTTTTCTTTTGTTGCAAATGCAGAGACGGCGTTCGAGCCTTTTGTGCATAATCAGGAGACTCTTAAAAAAGAGATATTCGCTCTGGAGCGAATCAATAATTATATAAATAGTTTTAGTTTTGCAAAAACAGTGAATGAAATTTTGTCACCTTATAACTTGAGTATCGTCAAAATTCTTTTGATATTCATTCTTGTTTCATTGTTTTATTTTTTACGTAAAATTGTTTATTTTGCTATCGAAAAAGCTTTGATACAGATTCAATTTTTACAAAATTATGTTGCGAATATAGTCTCGAAAATATATAAGCTCATTGAGTTATTTATCCTTTTGATAGGTATTGAGATGATAATATATATCTACAATGACTTTAGCGGCATAGAGAATATAAATAAACTTTTCAATATGGCATACTATATAATAATAACATTTATTGTTTATCAAGTTTTGAATGTTGTCGTAGGTATGAAAATTCATAATATTGATTTGGACAATAAGCATATAAAAAATGAGATGATTAATATTAGTCTCAAAATTGTAAACTTTATGATATTTCTTGTAGGGTTACTGATTATTTTAAGTTATGCGGGAGTGGATTTGACGGCTATTCTCTCCGGTCTAGGTATAGGCGGTTTGGCAGTGGCACTTGCAGCCAGAGAAAGCCTTTCCAATTTTTTCGGAACCGTATCTATCTTGCTGAGTGACGTGTTTTCGCAAGGTGATTGGATAGTTATAGGCAAAGAAGAGGGTGTTGTGATAGAGATAGGTTTAAGAGTTACGACTCTTCGAACTTTTGATAACGCACTCATTGCAATTCCCAATGGTTTGCTTGCCAATCAAGATGTGAAAAATTGGAACAAAAGAATAATAGGACGCAGAATAAAAATGAATTTGGGAGTGAAATACAACTCCAAGTCTTCTGATATTAAAAATGCCGTTAACGAGATAAGAGAGATGCTGCTGAATCATCCTCAGATTGCAACCCAAAACACATTCTGCGATTATGACAGCGGTAAAAGTACAAAACTGGTTTCTCATGATGATGAGCAAGGGGTAAAAAAGACGCTTTTAGTATATCTGGATGAGTTTTCGAGTTCGAGCATTACTATTTTGGTGTATTGTTTTACAAAGTCGACAGATTGGGAGTTGTGGCTTCAAACCAAAGAAGATGTGATGTATAAAATTATGGGCATTTTTGAAAAAAACTCCCTAGAATTTGCCTTCGCGTCGATGTCGATATACAATGAAAACGAGACAAAAGAGAATAAATAAACATCTCGTCATCGATAGTGAAGTATGCTATAATCTTTGGAATAAAAATACGATAAGAAGGTAAAAAAGATGGTTGATTATCAAAGAATACAAAAAGATTGTTTTTGGGACTTGAATATTTCTAATGCTCAGATTGATAACATCATTAGAGGTACTGATAAAAGAAAAGTGAATATGCTTTTTGAAAAGATTCTTCTTAATAGCACTGCATTGTTTAAAGACTTGGAAATATTTGACAAAAAACAATTAGAAAATCTTCTTGAGAATTATAAGCTGCCGAGTTTTAACGGTGATTATGCTTTTAGAAGAAAAAACATGGCGGAAGTCTATTTTTTTGATAAGCCGCTGCTTATAGATGAACTTAAATGGGTAGCATAGATTATAAGAAGCTTTAAAAGTCATTTTTGACACTGAGCATGAGTTTTATGCTATTGTTTTGAATGGAATGGTACAACGTGGTGAAACTTGACACTAAGTAATAAAATTACAGCAGTCATAGGAAGAGACAATCTAAAAGACATATTTGATATCTATCTTATTTGGAAATTTTATAAGATTGATTGGCAGGAGATACTTGATGCAGCTCATAAAAAAGCTGGCTTTTCAAATGAAGAACTAATAGTCAGACTTAAAAGTTTTCCTTATGAACTCTTAGACGAAATAAAAATCATAGATGAGACTTTTTTGAAGGATTTTTCGATTGACTTTTTAAAAATTATAGATGAAATAAACAATTCCTCCAAGTAATACCAAACGCAACCAAAGATTCAAGCAGCCGCATCCAAACTCCGTCACCCTCAGCTTGGCCGAGGGTCTAGTTTGTACGGCTGGAATAGATTGCCGCGCTTCGCTCGCAATGTCGATATACAATGAAAACGAGACAAAAGAGAATAAATAAAGAGAGTCAGAGCTTTATTTTTGAAAGCGACTAGCTCTGCCTTCGCTATGAGCCTGCTTGAGAGTTGCAGCTTTTAAGCACTCTTTGACCGAAGCCAAGCCATCGGTTCCAAAAGTACTATAGCAACAAATATAAAAAAAGAAGTTTCCACATGCCAAGATTTCTACATACTCTCTTTGGGAGGCGATGGCTCTGCCTTCGCTAAAGAAGTCCTAAAAGTAGCGGTTTTCAAACACTCTCCCACCGAAGGCAAGCCATCGGTTCCTAAGAGCATGAGTTGTTTATAGTCTCTAAGGGCAATAACTATTATGTCCGTTGTGTCAGGGCAGGACAGTAATTTGGATTTTGGTTTTTAAGAGTGTGAAAGTGGGTGAAGTTGGTTTTTAAAAAATAATAGCCAGAGGGGTAACTAATCCCTCTGTTTTGATTAATGCAGGGCGGGTGCGAACACCATCAGCAGTAAAAAGACTATTAAGGTTGTATGGAACAAAACGGAACCTTTGGCTTAAAAATCCCGCCCGCCCCAAACCTTGCCAAAAAAATTAGCAAAAAAAAAGGTTAAGACCCGAAAGCCTTAACCTTTTTTTAAGCGTCCGGTAGTTAATCAGACAGGTTTGTTTTGTTCCAACGCAAGAAGTATAGCATAGAAAAATAAGGATTTGGAAAATTA
>DZBD01000128.1 GCA_022729795.1 Sulfuricurvum sp.
TTGATTTGAAAAGAGTAGAAAGCCTTGATTATGCGCGCGGCATAATGGCATTTTTAATTTTAGTATACCATTATCGACTCATGGGGGGGTGGTCTTCGATTATGTTAATGAATAAATTTGCAATATATGGTGTTACAATATTTTTTATTTTATCAGGATTGTCTTTATCAATCGCATATAGAAATTATAATTTTAAAGATTTAAAAAAAATAGTATATTTTTTCTGGAAAAGAATTATTAGAATTGGTCCTTTATTTTGGCTTATATTGAGTTTATATTTATTGTATTATTATATTTCTGGACATAGTTATCCTACTATAGATACTATTATTAGTAATTATACATTAACTTTTGGTTTTATTAATCCAATGCCTTATTACATCATGGGGGGATGGTCAATCGGAGTAGAACTAGTACTGTATGTTACCTTTCCTATTATATTTATTTTACTTCAAAAAGAATCAGCTAAGATTCCTTGTTATTTAATTTTATTTTTTCTATTTATATATACTGGATTTTATTTTCTAGATAACATACCATCTCTTGGTCCACAATGGTTAGTTTATATCAATCCAATTAATCATCTATTTTATTTTTCAATAGGTATTTTAATATCCAAAACAAAAATAATTTACAAAAATTATATATATGGACTTATATTATTAGCATCAATTTTTCTTTTCATCTTCTATAATGTAGATACTACAATAAATTTGTCTTTTGGAATAAACAAGATAATTCTTTCTTTCTCTGCAATTATGTTTGTTTATGGTATATATCACTTTCATTTTTCGTTACCAAAATTTATTCATTATGGATTAAAAAAATTAGGAGAGTCATCATATGGTGTATATTTATTTCATCCAATTATATTAAAATTCATCTTACTTCTTGTGGGTACAAACATAATTACATACGGCAAATCGATAATATATATTAGCTCTGGTATTATTACAATATTGATATCATACTATGTATTTACATATTATGAAAAGCCTATTATGAAAAAATTAAAAATAAGTTCTTTCGAAAAGAGTACTTAAATATGTATATTTTAAATCACAAATCAGACAATCAGAAAGATAATACTAAGCATAAAGGAAAAAAATGAACATTAAGGAAACAATAAAAGAAACATATTTAGAAGTATTGGAACAAACAGGATCGGAACTTTTAGTTCCGGAACTAACCGATGATGTAGTTTTGTTGGAAAGCGGTTTGGACTCATTGGGTTTTGCAATACTCGTAGCGACTTTAGAAGAAAAACTAGAATTCGATCCGTTTACAATGATGGATGAACCACTTTATCCTACAACTTTCGGTGAATTTGTATCTATTTATGAAAAAATGAATCCAAATAACCAAATATGAATAGTTTAAAAAAAGTACTATCAAATATTCCTTTAGATAGGAATGCCTTGATGACTGATACCATATCACTCACATATGGCGATATTCAAAAGGTTATTGAGAAAAATTCCGAAATAATTAAACAAATCAAATCGTCCAATGTCGTCATAAACGGAAGAAGTAGATTTGAATTTGCAAAACTTCTTTTTTTACTAGATGGTGAAGTTAAGAGTATTTTATTTTTACCTCAAGATATTGATGCTTCATTGCATGATAGATACTATGAAGAAGCCCAGATCAATTTTGAGGTTTATTTAGAAAACGATATCATAAAATATAATTTCATTAATAAAATAGAAAATACTAATTCATCTAATGAAACTATTTGGATTATTCCTACTTCAGGCACAACAAATATTCCAAAGCTCGTGGCTCACACTTTTAACAGTCTTACAAGAACTGCAAAAAGTGATACGGATATAGGAAAAACCTTCAGATGGGGATTGGTATTTGATATTTACCGTTTTTCCGGGATACAAGTATTTTTGCAGGCGATGCTATCCGGGTCTGCTTTGATTATTTCGGAAGCCAATGCCTCAATGTCGGAGATTTTGAATAATCTCACACTGCATCATTGCAATGCACTCTCGGCCACTCCGTCGTTTTGGCGAAAAGTATTGATGTCTAAAGAACTTAATGAGTTAGATTTTACAATCATAACTCTTGGTGGTGAAATAGCCGATGAAAATATCTTGCAAGCTTTAAAGGTCAAATTTTCTCATGCAAAAATCTTACATATCTATGCCTCTACCGAGGCTGGTGTAGGATTTAGCGTGAATGATGCTCATGCAGGTTTCCCAAAACATTATTTAGACAATGGCATCAATGGGGTAAGTTTAAAATTAAGCTCCACGAGCACATTGATGATAAAAAATGAAAAACAAGCACAGAAATATTTATCAGGCAATAGTTTATATGAAGATGACGGCTTTATCGATACCGGAGATATAGTTGAGATAAAAGGCGAGAGGGTCTATTTCTTAGGTAGAGATTCAGGAGCGATTAATGTGGGTGGAAACAAAGTACAGCCCGAAGAGATTGAGCATGTGCTTTTAAATTCCGGCTATGTTCATGCAGCATTTGTGTATCCTAAAAAGAATCCCATGATGGGAAATATTGTTTGTGCAGATGTGGTTCTTTATGATGAAACCACAGATGCAAAAATAGCTAAAACAGGTATTTTACAGTATTGCAGGGAAAAATTGGAAAATTTTAAAGTCCCCGGGATTATAAAATTTGTAGCTGAACTAGAAACCACGCAAAGCGGAAAACTTAAAAGGAGTTAATATGGACTTGATAATAGTAACAGGAGCCTCAAAGGGATTGGGACTTGCTATATGCAAGAGACTATTGGAGTCAAATTACAAAGTTGTCGGTATTGCCAGAAGTAAAACCGATGAGTTTCAAGCTTTAGAAAATGAAAACAAAGAAAACCTGGTATATGTGCAATATGATTTTAACAATACAAAAGATATTCATGAACTAGTAAAATCTATAACCAAAGAATACGGCAACATATACGGACTTATCAATAATGCGGCACTAGGACATGACGGCGTACTTGGCACAATGCATGAAAGCCAAATAAGTGAGCTAATCAGGGTAAATGTGGAAGCACCGATTCTTCTTACAAAATATGCGAGTCGCTCTATGCTTATGAAGCTAAGAGGCAGAATTATCAATATCGGCTCCATTATAGCCTCAACCGGATTTAATGGCTTATCTGTTTATGGGGCAACAAAAGCATCGCTTAACGGCTTTACGAAGTCATTGGCTCGAGAGCTTGGCAAGGCAAAAATTACCGTAAATACAATAGCTCCCGGATATATGCAGACGGCAATGACGGCTGGACTTCAAGGAGAAAAACTTGAAAGTATAAAAAGAAGAAGCCCTTTGGGACACTTGGCAACTGTGGAAGATGTAGCAGGAACTGTTGTATATTTACTTTCAAATGATGCAAAAAACATTACAGGAACTACCATCACCGTTGATGCAGGGAGTACCGCATAGATGATTAACTATAAGATTGTCATTTCTACTCAAGAGAAGAAAAAATTCAAAACGGAGTTTCAAGATTTTTTTACACTGGTGTATGGTAGAAAACTTTCCGATACTGATTGGGAGCATCAGTTTATTCATTCCCCATATGAAGACTCGGCACTATTCTTAGCTTTTGACCGAGATAAGATCATAGGTTCTTCTTTGATGATTCCTCAAAAATTTTATACAAAGAACCAAGAGGGAACATACTACTTATGGACAACCTCTGCTATATTGAAAGAGTATAGAAGCTTGGGCGTTTATGCTGAACTTTTAAAAATGCAAAGAGAATACACTCAACAAAATAAAAAAGATTTCATTTTTGCTTTCCCAAATAAGCTTGCTTATCCGGTTGTAAAATTATTTGGAGGATTTAAGGATTTATATAAAACCGAACTTGTAAAGGCAAATATTTCTGACTTGGATTTAGAAAATATTGATAATTCACTCCTAATAGACAAAAATTTTTTTAACTGGAGATTTGAACATAGGGAGTATCTTTTTTATCGTATAAATAGTAATATTATCATGTCAAAAAAATATGATGAGACCCTGGATATATTGGCCGTCTATCCGCAAGAGCTTTTAAAAGATATAGATATCAAGATTGAAACATCTAAAATTTTAGAAGACATAATCACAATAAAAAGCTTTTTAAAAGAAGGTTCTCAGGTTAGGGTGATAGATCAGCTCAATGGGACATATTACCCTATCAATAAAGAGATTGATTACGCATCAATTAGGTTAAATTTACTAATGTCGGATGTATTCTAATGAAAAAAATACTTGCCCTCACAATGATTCGTTCGGATTATGATCTCATGAGTCCTCTGTATCAACTCTTGCACGAAGATGAAAATATTGACTTAAGACTTCTTGTGGGAGGAGCACATCTATCTGAAACTTTTGGATATACAGTAAGCCAGATAGAGAAAGATGGATTTACAATGCTTAATAGAATTGAGTCGCTATTAGATAGTAATTCAAAAAGTTCTCGCATAAAAAGTTTTAGCATTTTGCTACAGAACAGTATAGACTCTATTGCATATTTTGATCCTGATTTGATAATATATGCAGGCGATAGGGAAGATGTAATGCTCGGTGCAATGGTTGGAGGCTATCTTGAAATACCTACAGCACATTTCTTCGGCGGTGACCATGTAAATGACGGACATATCGACAACCTTATCCGTCACGCGGCAAGCAAACTATCAAGTACACATTTTGTGACGCTGCAGCAACACAAAGAGAGATTAGTAGCCATGGGTGAAAGTGCTGAAAGAATCTTTGTAACAGGTAATATTTCTTTAGACAAGTTTGTTGATTTTGTTCCGCTAGAGATAGATAATATCAAAAAATATTTTCATATTAAAACTGGATTTGATAATTTTGCAATCATGATATTTCACCCGACTCTACAAGATAGTGCTAAACCCGAAGAAATATTTGAAGATATTTTAAAAACACTAAAAAATAGAAATATCAATACTTTTGTTAGTTACCCGAATGTTGACCCGGGAAACTTTGAAATAAGAAGAGTGATTGAAAAATATGCTCAAGATAAAAACTTTATTTTTTATAAAAATCTTGAACGAAATATTTTCCTATCTCTTTATAAGCATAGTAGCTTTATTGTTGGTAATTCTTCTTCGGGTGTTTGTGAAGCAGCAAGTATTCCAATACCGGCTTTAAATGTCGGCACAAGACAGACAGGAAGATATGCAGAAGAGAATGTTATTTTCGTAGATTCTTGCATAACTGAGATTGAAAAGGGAATAGACAAAGTAGCCAATAAAGATTTTCAGAGTAAAATTAAAACAATGAAAAACCCATATGGTGACGGCAATAGCGCCCATAAAGCTTATGAAATAATTAAGAAAACGGACTTTAAGAAGTTTTTACTAAAAACAGAAGATCCACTGGAGATAAAGAATGGATAATGTACTTGTAGTAGCCGTACACCCTGATGATGAAACACTTGGATGTGGCGGGACGCTTTTGAAACACAAGGCACAAGGAGATGGTATCCACTGGTTAATCGCAACCGATGTCAAAGAGACCGAAGGCTTTACGGCGGAAGTAGTCAATCGAAGAGCTGAGGAGATAGAGAATGTATACACTATGTATAACTTTGATTCTATTCAGCGACTTGGATTGTCCACTATGAGGATAGATGAATATAGCATGAGTGAATTGATAGGTGCTATATCTAAAGTAATTCTTGAAGTTAAACCGTCAGTTATATACTTGCCTTTTAAAGGAGATGTTCATAGTGATCATCGTCATATTTTTGAGGCGGCTTATGCTTGTACTAAGTCCTTTAGGTATCCTTTTGTAAAAAAAGTATATATGATCGAGACACTTAGTGAGACTGAATTTGCCCCGAGTACTAAAGAAGATAGCTTTATACCCAATGTTTTTGTAGATATTACAGAGTATATGGACAAAAAACTCGAGATTATGCAAATATTTGAGAGTGAAATAGCAGAACACCCCTTTCCAAGAAGTATCCGCAATCTAAAGGCACTCGCTTCGCTTAGGGGTGCAACGGCGGGTTGCGAATACGCAGAGAGTTTTGTTTTGCTTAAGGAGATAAAATGAAAGATATAAAAAAAATAGTAATATCATCTACTGCAACAATAAAAGAAGCAATGCAAAAGATTGATGACGGTGCACTAAAAATTGCACTTGTGGCTGATGATAATCTCAAGCTTTTAGGCACAATAAGTGATGGAGATATCAGAAGAGCCATCTTAAATGGTATAAGCATAGAAGAAAATATTACTAATATCTATAATACGAATGCGATAAGGGCATATATAGATACACCCAAAGATGAACTAAGGAGACTATCAAAGCATCATCATATTTTACGCATACCTATTGTTGATAAAAATGAAAAATTACTCTATATGGAGCTCGTAGAAGACCTCTCTATGCCTTCGACAAAACCCAATAAAGTCATTCTTATGGTTGGTGGGCTTGGAACAAGACTGAGACCATTGACGGAAAATACACCAAAACCGATGCTTCATGTCGGGGGAAAGCCCATACTCGAAACTATTATCGAGAGATTTGCTTCTTACGGCTATGTAGATATCGTTATGTGTATAGGGTATAAATCTCATGTCATTCAAGACTATTTCGGTGATGGAAGC
>DZBD01000129.1 GCA_022729795.1 Sulfuricurvum sp.
AAGCCTTCCGAATGGTTGGATTCTCAAGATTACAATCTGTTCAAAACAGATGATACATCCGGCTACTGGGCATACCTCGTAACTGATACGAGTGCTAATCCTATAAGTATCACAAATGCATCCATTGCTAAAAACTACAGTTACCATTTTGATACAAACGGTAATACATATAACCATTATTCAGGACAGCTTTCAGTAACTGTTAGCGGGATATCGGACCTTGATGATAGACTCTCGGCTAGAGTAGTTGCAGATGTCGCGGGTGATACGGTTGAGCTTGTAAGAGACGGTTCAACGGATGTATATACAGGAAAAATAAGTGCTTATGAAACTTATAATTTTGCACTTGATACGGCATACGATGTAAGGGTTACCGTTGCAGACGGTCTTGGAAACAAAGTAGCGAAATGGCTTGGAGCGGGAGCTGTTGGAGATGTGGGATTAAATTTAGCATCATTTGACAATGTGAAACCTGCAGCTCCGAGTATTACATTTACGGCGGACAATCTAGGTGTAACTGCAACATCGGCAGCAGCAAACGGAATCTATCTTTTTGAAAATGTTGTACCGGAAAATTATGCATCAGGAAATGAGTTGTATAAAACAGCAAGCTCAACCGCAACTGTTGCTAATATATGTAAAGATATGACACCCGTAACCATTGCATCTACTCCAAGTACCTTACTTGCGGTTGCTTTAGACGGTAACGGTGTATGGGGACAAGGTAACGCATCCAATCAAACCTCTGCTGCTTATATGCCTATACTCAAAAGTAGAATGTATGCAGCAAACACCAACACAGGCTCAAAAAGTATAACTTATAGTGCTTCTGATTATAATGTATCTTGTCAAGTTAGTTCTGTAGCAGCAAATACGGGTCTTACGATAAGCTCTGTAACAGCGGATAAAATTGCCAAAATCGCTTATGAAAAAGTTAATGCTCAAGACATAACAACCTCTGTGCCTATCACTGTTTATTTGGCAGCAACATCGGGTGGTACGACATCTAAAGTGGAGCTTAAATATGATGGTGCCTATGTGGGTAAAACAGCGTTTGTTATGATAGACGGCAAAACGTACACTTTCACACTAGAAAGCGAAGCAGCAATACTTCTTGGTGCCGGCGGTGAATCGGATGTCGCTCCTAGAGATATCACCGGTACACTCAAAGCCGGCGTAGCTTTCTAATTCCCTGGGGATTAGAAAGTATGTACTTATTATGATAAAAAACTTACTTCTCTTTTTTATATTTTTAGCTTTATCCCTCCGAGCAGATTGTAACTCTTACTATCTGCTCGGCTCCTTGAAACAATCTTCAAATCAAATAGTCAAAACTAAAGAAATCATAGCTTGGGACTACTCAAACAATAAATGGAGTGTTTCGCAACCCAAGAATATATCAGATTTAAGCAAGGCAGATTGCAAAGAGAAAGGGTACCTTTTAATCAATAATAATGAGATATCTTATAATGTATCTGAGTACTCAAAAAATTATTACGAAGTAAAAAAAGGTTGGAATTTTTTGTCTAGCCACATAAACGGCATAAGCATTGAAGAGACATTTTCTGGGCACAAAGATGTAGAGTTTGTGTATACGTATGAACCGATTTCAAAAGTATGGGCCGGATATTCGCCTCTCAAAGAGTTGCAAAATCTTATCTATACAACTAAAATATTGGATTTGAAAAATATTGAACCTAGGAGAGGTTTTTACGTATATGCAAGAAAAGACCTAAAAATAGATATCAAAAGCTTAGAGATAAATGATGTTTGTAAAAATATTATGGTTAATGAAAAATATGCCATTTTGATAAATAGCGGCATCAGTAATACGTTCACTTGTAACAAAGAAAAAACTATAGGCTTAAAATCTAGATACACCTCGCACTACAAAAGAGGTGTATATGATGAAAGTAGAGTTGCATTGATATATCCAAAACTAGAAACACAAACAAAACGAAGCTACAAATATGGACCTGCAGATCCAAAAACGCAGCTTGAATTTACAAAAGAGTATGAGGGAATGAGCTTTTATATGTATAGCTATTATGACAAAAAATGCTATAAAGGTGTTTTCCCATCAATAAAAATACCTCCTATGGCTAGTTTAAAAGAGCTAAAATAAAATTTTTTTGATAACATAGATTGGATTTATAGAGGGGTTTTTTTGAAAAATATTGTATCTTTAGCGGTGGCGTGTATATCATTTTTGTTTCTTACGGCATGTGGATCCAATACTAGTAGCGCAACTGTGTATTCAAAAAAAATATCACTTAGCGGTGCTGTCGTGGATGGCTATATCAGTGGAGCTACTGTTTGTTTGGACCTTAACAATAACGGCTCATGCGACATCTCTGAACCAAGAGCTATTAGTTCAAGTAGCGGTGCCTTTAGTTTTAGCACACTAGACGTATCCGATAGAGATTTTCTCGTTGTAGTCGCAAGCGGTGGCAAGGATACGGCTACGGGTAAAAACTTCGTAGATAAATTCAAAAGTGTTTTAGATATAAGCGAAGCTTCTCAGGCAGAGCAAATTTTCGTCACTCCATTAACAGATTTAATCTCCGGTGCGTTTTTGAATTCAGCTACGAAAACCTCTCCGGTCTTACAAGATATTACCGCACAGATAGCATACGCATATAGAATCAGCGAGGATATTGTTCACAAAAGCCCGATGCAATATGCAGGGGTATTCGCAAAAACACAAGAGATTCAGCAAACTATAGCTCTGATGGAGGTCGCAGCAGCAAAAGCCAAGGGTGTGTCACTCACATCTCTGGAATTACTGCAACTCAAAAGCGATATAAAAAAGGCTATCGTCACGCAGATAGCTACAGATACCAATCTCGATATAGCAAAGGTACTCACAAATCTTGAGACTATCTCAAAAATAACGATTCCCGATAATGAAAAAACTTTTATCGTCGCACAAATAGCAGAGATAAAAAAAGCGATAGATACATTTGTGCAAAATACAAAATTAACAACGACATATATAAATAAATTTCAAGCAGCCCTAGAAACGGAGGAAGAAAAAGCATTTGCAGCACTTGAAAATGCAGTAGAGAGTGCCTATATCTCCCCTTTGGTGATAAACATAAATGTGTTTGAGCTTGTTCCTGATACGAATACAACAGAGATAAATACCACAATAATCTCTTTTGGCGGAGTGATGGCGGATGGCTACATCAGCGGAGCAACGGTTTGTTTAGATATGAACAGCGATGGGATATGCACCATTGCGGAACCCTCCGTAACTACATCTACTACAGGAACATTTAATTTTTCCAATACAACGGTACAAAAAAATACATTTATCCCTCTCATAGGGTTCGGCGGAATAGATACGGCAAGCGGTGCATTATTTCAAGGGGAGTTTCAGAGTATACTCGATGTTAACACCACATCCGCAACCACTCTCATTGCAATCACCCCATTTACAGACTTGATGAGAGTTCAATTTTCTAAGTCAAGCATCAAAGATAAGACAGCCCTGAATACATCCGTAAAAGATGTCGCAGATGCCTTTGGGGTAAGCAGTGAAGCGCTTTTGCAAGACACTATGCTGGACGTAGGGGTATTTGCCAAATCGCAGGAGATGCAGCAGATTAAATCACTCATAGAGTTGATAGCAAAAAGAGCAATGTCGACAACATTGACGGCAGCACAAAAAAAAGATTTACAAAGTAAGATAAAAAAAGCTTTGTTGGCCCAGCTTTTAGAGAGCGGATATGAAGCTTTGGATATTTCAAGAGTTCTCTCAACCCTTGAGATAGATATGAGAATCACAATCTCTACTCAGGATAAAACATTTGTTATAGCGCAGCTTGGGGAGATTAGAGGAGTGCTAAGCACGCTGGCTAAGGATACGAATATATACGTATGGACACTTCCAAGATTGCAGTCTATGCTTGAGAGTGCCTTGGCACCGGCGTATCTCAATGCGCGTTATACGGATTTGAACCTCACTGCAGCAATAGTTACAAACAGTATTTTTGACAAAACAGATGCTCTTTATGACACACAAGCTTGCCTTAAAGATACGTATTATAAAAATACTCTCATCGATACTAATGCGACTCTAACTAGAAAAGAAGACCTTACCAACGGCATATCCGTCAATTCTGATTATGGTGCAGTGACGCTCTATTATCCTAGCCTAGAAGTGGTAAAAAGCAATGAGAATATAGTGATTTTTGAAGAGAAGTACTATTTTTCTTTTGATAGGGCATGGATAAATACGGGTAAGCAAATTTATATAGAGACACCTCAAGATGCAAGCGGTTTGTATGGATGTTATAAAGTGAAACTCAACTCGGATATGCAAAGTGAAATAGAGCTGATTCAAGTCTACAGATACTTGGATTTTCATCTATAAGCTGTAGATTATGTTAAAATTCACTCAATTAAAAGGTAAAGAGGAATTTTTATGCGCAAGGTATTGTTATTATTGTTTTTTATAGTTGTATCTTCTTATGCAGATGAGAGAGCTTGGTACGATAAAATAGATACAAAAGTCGAAGTTGCGGTGTTTTTGTCAGATTATAAAGGAACTTTATCGAACCCGACCTCCTCTTTTGACTTTAAAGATGACCTCCATTATACAAACACGGCATCCTCTTTTTTTTCCCTAGAAACTCGGTTTAATCTTCCTTATGTTCCAAATATATACCTTAGCTACTTTAATATTATGCAAGAAAATGATGTAGATTTTAACAGAACTATAGAATTTGTCGCAACACCGATGTCTAAGGTTGTCACAAAAATGAACTACGAAGTGCTCAATGCGGTATTGTTTCAAGAGTTTAAGAAAAAAGGCTCAATGGTCTCTCTTCTTGGAAAAAGTATCTACTCGGGTGATTTAGAATTTGATATCGGTGTCAATATAAAAATGATTGATTATATATTGCAGATGAAAGATATTACAAAGACAGATTCAATTTATATGTATGACAAAGTAAAATCTACGATACTCTTACCTTATGCGGGCTTTAAATACTACCGTTACGGTCTTGTCCTTTTTGGAAACATGAGTGCTCTTTCTTTTGCAGATGCAAAATCTACCAACTATCAATTTGGTGCCCAATATCAGATTTTGGAAAATATAGCCCTTGGTTATAGTTATATGTATGAAGATTTTCAGGCTACGGAAAAAAGTGATCATATTAATTTTAAAACTGCCGGAAATAAGTTTAGCCTTATATACGCATTTTAATTTATAATTTTTTTTGATATAATATTTACAGAAAAGTTATTTTAGTAAGGATTATAATGAAGTATTTGTTTTTATTTATGTTTTTAGTCGGTAGTTTATCGACCGTGAATGCAGCAGACGGCTTTCCCGAAGGTCAGTTGCAGGATGTAAAAGAGATGGATGATAATCTTTTACTCGAGCAGGAAAAAACATTAGACATCACTGTTATCGGGCAGGGTATTGCTCCTTCATTTGTAACATCACCTGCACAGGCTTATGCCTTGGCTAAACGTGCTGCGTTGGTAGACGGCTACAGGCTGATAGCCGAGCGTGTCAAAGGGGTCAGAGTCGAGGGCAGAGATACTATCAAAAATATGCAGGTAAGCAGTTCGGAAGTTCGCACGAACGTAAAGAATATTATTAAAAATGCAAGAATAGTCAATACTACTTTTAAAGACGGCTTATGCGAAGTGGAGTTAGAGATTACCCTCAATTACTCAGACTTCTAGAGATGTTTAAAATCTGTATTGAACTCCTAGGTTAAGACCGTGCACTAGGTTATGATTGAGAGTAGAGGAAGCTGTAATGGAAGTTCCGTCTATAATTTTTAGCGGTATGCTATGATTCATCACGGTATATCGGTAGTTCGCCAAAAGAGCTATATTATGAAATCCCGTGTCATAGTTGAGACCGGCTTGCAGACCGTACACCAAAGAGGTGCTAGGAGAACTGTTCGCCTCTAGCATCGGAGATTTATCCCATGCAAGTGAGCTTATTCCCCCTAAAATCCCCACATACGGCTCAAGCCTTTTGATATTTATTTTGTAATTGAGGCTACTATAAAGATTTGTGAGAGTATTTGTGCTTGAAGCAGCATTCATAAAGCTCATTGTTACGAAAATATTATTTTCAAAATTATATCCCCCCTCAAAAATATATCCCGTTGCCTTAGAATCAATCGTGTTTAATGGAATATTTCCTATTTGAATGGTATGTTCATAAGGAAGAGTGAGGGATGCAAGGGAGCCATTCACAAAGAAATATCCCTTTTTAGTTGCATTTTTTGTTTGCGTATCAAAAGAAACGATGTCGGCATGTGCAAATGAGCGTTTGGCTCTTTTTAATGCATAAGAAGCCTCTTTTTCATCTTTGAGAGGACCGGAGTAGACGGTGTAAATACCATCGGATTTGTAAACGAGAGCGTTTAATTGCAAATTGTGAAGCTTGGATTTTATATACGGAAGATTATCTTTATTGTTTGTTTTTGCCACGAGAAGATATATCGCATCTGCCACCAGAAAGTTTGGGACTAACAAAGAAAAAATGAAAAAATAGAAGAACTTCAAAGAGTAATCCTTAATGGTTATGAATTGATTGCAGAGTATCGACATAATAGCATTTTTATTAAATA
>DZBD01000025.1 GCA_022729795.1 Sulfuricurvum sp.
TACGCAATTTCAAAAGCAAGTTAATCCATTTAACAGCTTTTCTATGAGAGAATAACAGCCTTTTAATTTCAAGGAAAATTATGCACTACTTTAAAGAATGGTCACTCTTATTGTTACTTTTTTTTACAAGCCTAGCCGCTGCAAATAGTGAAATAAAAACAATCGCCTTTGCCCAAGATACCATGGCGAATGATTTTCGAAAAGCACAGGTTTTTGAAGTAAGAGATGCCGTTGCCAAACATCCCGATTTACAATTTGTCTTCTCGGATGCCAAAGGAAAAACCTCACTTCTTATAAGACAGATAGAAGGGTTTATCAACTCCAAAGTAGATCTTATTATCGTAGGGACAAATGATGCAGATGCCGTTGTTCCCCTCATCTCCAAAGCACAAAAACAAGGGATACCCGTCATTATTTTAGACCGCGGTATCAGCGGCGAAGATTACACCTGTTTTATCAACTCCGATAATGTTCTCATAGGAAAAACGGGTGCGCAATATATAGCCAAAAAGCTTCAAGGAAAAGGGGTTGTTTTACTCTTCGAAGGCTTACAAAAAGCAGATGTCACACAGCTACGCTCCAAAGGTTTTTTGGATGAGATGACCGCTCACAAAGGGATCAAGGTAATCAAAAGAACCGGAAATTATTTGCGCAAAGATGCCATTTTGGAGATGGAAAAACTAATACAGCAAGGTGTACATATCGACGCTATTTTTTCACAGAGCGACAGTATGCTCAGCGGAGTCCGCTCCGCAATGAAGCATGCCGGTCTCAGTCCATCTTCTCTCATCACGGTGGGATGCGACTATACAAATGAAGCAAAAGAGGCAATACTCAATAATGAACAAAGTGCCTCCATCCTTTTCCCGCTTGGGGGAACCCAAGCAGTGGAGATTGCTCTAAAGATTTTCAAAGGTGAGACCGTGCCTCAACACATATTTATCCCCGTTGAGCTCATTACAAAAGAAAATGCAAAAAACATAAAGCCGATTTTCTAGCATGAAATATACTTTCAGTCATTTTAGCCTCGCAAACAAGCTCTCTTTGGCAATCGTTCTTAGTGTTATTCTTTCCGTTGCTCTTCTTGGTTTGTATTTTGATACCTATCTTCAAGAGAGCTATTTCAAAACTACCAAAAAACGTCTCTCTCATGGATTTGAACGCCTTGTTGCCGATATAAGCAAAATTGAAGAGGAGTTAAAACAGGGGATTATGTTTATCCAAAGCGATGAAGATATTCTCGCTTCTATTGAGTTGGTAAACAACTATCAAGACAAGCAAAACTACAACGCCGTCTTGCTTGACGAAGAAAAAAAGAGCATAGCCCGACATCTCCTCGATAAAGTAAAATTTTCTTTGAATAACGATATTGCCCTCTACGATAAAAATGAGGAACTTATCGCTTTTGCAACAAAAAAAGAAAAAGGATATTCCCTATGTTTTATATCTTATCACAGTGGTAATAAAATCCTTTACTGCAAATACGAGAATGAAGATTTTTATCAGCAAAATAATGAAGCCAACTACCGGCATATAAACTTTCGACATGCATCTTACTATACACAAGCAGATGTTATCAACAAAAGCACTATCACGCATCACTACCGTGATAATGCAATAGTCATTACATCGCATCAAAGTATTTTGGATCAAGAGAATAAAATCAGTGCTCATATAGAGATGTCGAAGGTGCTAGGGCAGAGCTATTTTAATACACTTTCCAAAGATTTAGATATCGCATTTATCCTTGAGAATGATAAAAAATACGGCTCGACTGCCTTTTCTCTTTTAGATAAAGAGAGTTTGAATAATATCAATATCAGCCAAACACAAGAAATATATTACAGCGTAGCCTCTCTTACGACGACCGGTTCAAAGATATTTATTGTTGCCTCACTCGACAAAAATCCGCTGATGAAGACTTTATATGAGAGTAGAATAAAACTTTTAGTGATTCTCTCCCTTTTTGTTCTCTTTATGATGCTTGTATTTCGTTTTTTATTTACAAAAGGGCTGGCGGACTCGATTAAACAATTAATGCAGCAAATTGCTAAAATAGAAGCCGGTGATTATTCTCAAGCTAAGCTTGTCAATACAAAAGATGAACTTGAAACTATCTCCAAAAATATTAATCAGCTAGCAATGACCATCAAAGAGCGTGAAGCCGATTTGAAAAAATCACAGGATAACTTAGAATATATCTCTTATCATGATGTACTAACCGACCTTCCTAACCGCAGACTTTTCAACAGCAGACTTGAACATTCTCTTGAACTTGCCAAACGTAATAACACCAAACTGGCTGTTTTATTTCTTGACCTCGACCAGTTTAAACATATCAACGATACCTTAGGACATAATATAGGGGATATCCTTTTGCAAGCCGTCTCAAAAAGATTGATGCATTCCATGCGAAGCGTAGATACTTTAGCCAGAATCGGGGGCGATGAATTTAATATTTTAATAGAAAATATCAGAGATATTCGGGACATTGAGTTTCTTGTGCAAAAATTAATAAATGATTTTCAATCACCCTTTGCATGTGGAGACTATGCAATCGCAACAACGGTCAGTATCGGTATCTCGGTCTTTCCCGAAGATGGGCAAGAAAGTATCACTCTTGTAAAAAATGCCGACTTAGCAATGTATAAGGCCAAAGATTTGGGACGTAACAACTACCATTTCTTCTCCAACTCTCTCTCGGAATATATACAAAACAGAGCAAAACATATAAGCGCTTTAAAACATGCCATCGCATCAAAAGAGGAGTTTTTTTTACTCTATCAACCGAAATTTTCGATGCAAACAAAAAAAATCGTAGCCGTGGAAGCACTTATAAGATGGAACAGTTCTTTGCTCGGTTTTGTAGGGCCCAATGAGTTTATCCCCCTTGCCGAAGAGACAAATTTGATTATCCCCATAGGAGACTGGATTCTTCAAAAAGCGTGCAGTGATTTCATCGCCTTACAAAAAGAGGGGTATTTCCTTGAGCAAATAAGTATCAATGTATCGGGAGTGCAGTTACAAAACTCCAATATGTTCAAAACACTTCAAAAAACAATCTATGAAACAGGGATAAAACCGACGCAAATAGAACTTGAAATTACAGAAAGCTACCTTGCTACAAACGATAAAAAAGCACTCCATACTCTCATGCAGTTTAGAGATATGGGTGTAAACTTGGCTATAGATGACTTTGGAACAGGCTATTCCTCTATGAGTTACTTACAAAAACTTCCCGTTACAAGACTCAAGATAGACAAGTCCTTCGTTGATGAGCTTCCTGATTCACAGGAAAGTGCTGCCATTGCAAAAGCGATTATCGCACTTGCAAAAACATTCAATCTCTCTATTACTGCCGAGGGAGTCGAGACAAAAAAACAGCTCGAATTTTTGGACATGCACGGATGCGATGAGATTCAAGGGTATTACTATTCCAAACCTCTTACTTTGAATGATTTGAAAATTTTTATGCAAAAATTTCTTATTGCATGATTTAAAAACTTTCTTGGCATGTGGATTGTCTATAAATCCTCAAAATCCTTTACATAAACAATACTCACGCCCTGCCCCGTTTCACGAATATCTACATCTATCCTGATAGAGCGGCTGAGACTGTATTGTAAAATAACGCTTGATATGGTGTCGTTTTTATACACAAGACGAATTTGTTTGTTAAATCTAGCCCCAATTTCGTAGCCCAAAGTTCCCTCTTTGTTGGTCAAAATATTCAAAGTATCCACTTGAACACCGCTTGTTTTTGTAAATATCTGTTTCAGACCGCTCCCAAGAAGAAGGGTACTCACCGACGTTTTACTGCCGTCACTTGGAGTCTCAAACACCGAAGAAGCAGGTTCTCCAAAAAGAATATAAGACATAATATCGTTTTGGCTCAAAGCAGGTTTGGACGAGAAAATTAGCACGGGTGCAGAGAGTGTATTGGTAATATAAATCTCTATATCCGTATAATCTATCGTATAGTAATGCAAATTGAGGTTCAAATAAGGATTGATAGGGGTTGAGCCGTAAAAATAGATTTCGCTTTTATCCAGCTCAAATGTTTTTCCCGCAGCATAAAGTTCCCCCTTATCTATGCGGAGCATACCCAATACCTTCAGCGGCGTATGAGGTTCCTGCCAAAGGGTAATATCGGGAGTAATTGAGACATCGATATCCTTTACCTTATAACGAATCGGCCGGCGTGAATCGATATGGATATTGACAAAACGGTTTGCAGATTTGCTCGGGCGGATATCTTGTATGATTATAATATCCTCATCGTTTATACTGTAATCGGAATCCGGCAAATAAGAGATTACCCCCTCTAAAAGCGTAATATTCCCCTCTATTTTTTGCGTGGAGTTTGCATCAAAATCGGCTGAAATATCGCCCATGAGCGTCACGTTTGCATCTTTACCCTCATATTTAAAACCCTTACTTTGCATCCGAAGGTGCCCCTCCATAGCCAAAGGATTCAAATTTCCTTGCAGCAATAAGTTGTCATAAACCCAAAATTCTTCAAGCTTTATCTCCCCCTTTGGGTTAAAGGAAAGTTTAGAGGGTTTTTTAGAGTATATATTTTGTTTCATAAAATCCGCTCTGTATCGCTCTATGGTAATCTCATTCCCGCTTAGACTTGATTCGAGGAAAACATTTCCCCCCGTATAGGTTGTTTGCGAATCAGGTTTTATCACATACCAAGGTAAATCTATATGGCTTTGTACTTCGATTTTTTCCTTAAAACTTATGTCAACATGGATATTTGCCTCTGCGTCATAAAAAAACTCCTCCTCAGAGGGAGGACTCAGCTTAGAGACAAACCCGCCAAGAGAGGGGATATTTGCAAAAACGGAAACTTTTCTCCCGCTCTCTCGCGCAAGATTTCCCTCTATAGTAAAAGCAGCAGAGGTCAAATTTCCCCAACCCTGGATAAAATCCTCTGTTTTGAAAAGTGTCAGATTCAGTAAACCGGCATCAAGGTTGAGTATATCACTATTGTTTGTATCATACAAAAACACTTTCATAGGCAAAAAGTGTTTCATTTTATACTTTTTTTTCATTGCGGGTTTGGGATGTATCGTCGCCTGATACAAAGCGCTCTTTTTATCTATCTCAAAACTCGTATTCATTTTAGAATAGAGTCCCTTTGACCGGATAGTACCCCTCAGCAAAAACGGGAAGACATCAAGCCTTGCATCGGCTGTAAGCTCAATACTGTTTTCTCTCACAACAGAGGGGAAATTTTCTAAAAATGAGAGCTCAAGACGCTTACTTTTAGCTTCAATCGTAAACGTGTCATACCCCTCTCCCCGTACAAAAGCGTTTATAGAACCCGCAGAGATATCACAGCTAAAATCTTCCGTATTGCCTTGCATTTGAGCACTCAAACTCTCAAAAGGGAGTTTGAGCGAAGATTTTACAAGGGTGGCACGGAGTGTAGATTCGTATGCGCCTTGGGGCGTAAACAATACGGATTGTTTTGCCTTGGCTTCAAAATCAAGATAGCCAAGAAGATAAGAAATATCTGCCTGAAAATAATTACCCTCTATAAAATAGCTAAGAGAGAGCTGTATATTTTTTGCATTGAGCTCCTCGGCTTGAGTCAGTGCAAGATTTTTCAGGTCTGCTTTTAGAAGCACCTCTTTGGGCGTTGCTTCTAGTTTTACCCTCAAAACAGCAGGTATTGCCTGTAAAAAATCCAAATAATTCGTTCTCGTCACAGAACTTGCTTTAAGTTCCCCATCCCCAAAAAATTTGCCCTCAATTATGTCTCCCTTTATCTTGGCATGTGTATATGAAGATTCAAGATTCATGGAAATTTTTTTTACATCAAGTGTATCTTTATAAACAATGTCCGAGCCTTCCAAATCCAAAAGTATCTTTTCGTGTTTGACGAAAATTCGGGTATCTTGAAGCGACAACTTTGCCAAAGCAAAAGAAAGACTCGTGTTCGCATCCAAAGTAAAGAGATTTTGCACCCTCACTTGAGTCCCCTTTGCAAGGGTTTCAAAGTGAATTGGATTGGAATCTTTTTCTTTGTACTTGAGGGCAAGACTCATCCGTGTTGCCTGTAAATCTATCCCCGTATGAGAGATATCGGAGCTATTTAAATCAAAAGAAATAGTTTCCTCTTGGCTCAAAATATGAATATCGCTTAGTTGCAGTTTTGAGATGAAAAAATTAGGTACAAAAAATCCGGAATTCTCTTCCAAAGAGGAGGGCAATTGTTGCAAATCCACATGCACTCCATCCCCTTTTAGCAGTGATATTTTTGGAGTTTTACTAAAAAGATTGAAAAAACTATACCGTATACTCAGAGTTTTTATAGCAATTGCATCTGCATATTTTAGATTATAGATGCTCACCCCTCCGAGCAGAGTTCCCTCTATTTTTGTATATTCCACCCCATGCTCTTTGAAATACTTTTCTCCGATATACGGTACGAATTCTTTATTTATCACCGCAATGAAGAGAATAATCCCTAAAGCCAAAACGAAAAGCATTATTCTTCTGAGTAAAAGATAAACATCTCGCATCAGAACAACTCCCCTACATGAAAGTGAAAAGCATACTGTTTTGTCGGCTTAGAGAGATCACACCCGACATCAATCGCTATGGGACCGATAGGGGTAATATAACGCAATCCTATCCCTGCGCTGTAATATCCCCTCTCATAATCGGGAACTTCACTGTTTGAGATAAAAGTATTATCGCTAAAAATAACCCCTTTAAAATTTTCATAAACAAAAAAACGCCACTCTGCAGTTATCTCCAAGATAGAATCTGAGCCTGTGGGGTCTGCATTGCTATTTTTTGGACCCAAGCTACGGTAGCCGTAACCGCGGTTGCTATTCATCCCGCCCGCAAAAAAACGGTACGAGCTAGGAATATCTCCCTCATAAATATGTAAAGAACCGAAACTAGCTTTAAAGCCCAAAACAGAGGGCTCAAAAGGTATTATATAACCCCCCGTGAGTTTATATTTGTAATAACTTGCATCCGATATCTCCGACAACATAGAGCCCATCACCTCTGAATGGACAAAATAGCCCTTGCTAGAATCAAGAATCTTATCCCTTTTCTCATAGTTGTACTCCAATTTAGGAGAAATAAGAAACAAACCTTTTTCCGGAAAAAGAATCTCATCGTCACTCGCATAGGTGATTGAACTGTCAAAAACAAGGCTCTCTTTAAGACTATGGGGAATTATTCGTTGCCCTAAATAGATACTTCCAAAAGCTCTTTTTTCTTTAAAACCGGCAAAACTCTCATTGGCAAGCCCCGCCTCCAAACCGGTAGAATTTTTGTTTGCAAGAGGCATATCAAAGTTAGTTTGAATCGTTTGTTTGATTTGCGTGAGTCTTGTGTTGAGACTGAGTGTTTTTAAATTTCCTCCTAAATTTCTATGCTTCACCCCCAAAGAAACCATCGCACCCTCATCGCTGCTTCCTCCCAAACCGGCTTGAAAACGGATAGGTTTTTCATTTTCGCTCACACTTACATTGACATTGACGCTATTGTTTTCATCCATGTCAGTATCAATAATTGCTTTTGATATTCCATCGTAGCCGTAAAGATTTTCATAACTTTGGGTGATTTTTTCCATACTAAAAAGGTCGTCTTTTTTGATGTACAAAAGAGATTCTATAATCTTGGACTCGATATTTTGAGACGGGGATATCTCTATCTTTGCAAAATAACAAAGCTCGTTTGGAGTGGTCTCGTAAAACAGATAGGCTTTACGCATCTCCGTATCAATCCATGCTTTTGCCTTAAGCTGTGCATGGCAATACCCTTTTTGAGCATAAAAGTTCTTAATATCTTTTTTGCTCTGGGTAAATTTTTGCGCATCAAAAGTATCCCCCTCTTTCAAAGGGATTTGAGAATTGATTTTTAACTCTGAAAGCGTGCTTAAATCCGCTATAAGAATAGGTTCATTTTCACAAACAGAGACGACGATTGCCTCTTGTGTTTGCGTGTATTGCACTCTAGCGTCAAAAAAGCCTCTGCTTTTATAGAAATTTTTAATACTCTGCACAAGAAGTTCGGCAGTTTTTGGATGCACAGCGGGGGCATCTTTATAAAATTCGTAGAAGTAAGGTTTGTATAAATTCACGCACTCATAGAGCTCACGCTCAGATATTTCTTTGTTCCCCTCCAAAAGCAGAGGAAGATATTCACCCCCGAAAAGGGAAAAACAAAAACAAAAAACAAAAAGTATTTTTTTCAAATTTTTAGTAAATCTCTTTGACTCTTCCCACTTCACCGCTCATTAAGCGAACTTTTATCCCGTGCGGATGGGTAGCAGAATTGGTCAAAATATCTCTTACGATTCCGTCTGTGAGTTTTCCGCTCTCTTGGTCTTGTTTTAAAACAATCGCCACACTCACGCCGTGTTTCAAATTTTTTCTTTGTGTACCGTCCAACATCCCTACCCCTTTTTTGACATTATTGTAATCTAATTATAGTCAAAATGTTTGTATAATATTAAAAATCATCCAAAGGCTCTTTCATCATTTTAAAAAATCAAAAAATTTTATTGCTTCACGGCTGGGGCGGGAGCGACTTTCCCCATTGGCAAAGCCAGCTGGCGGGAGAGATTGCAAAAAACTATGGGACGGTGAGTTTTTTACAACTTAGTAATCCTGATTTTCCCAATCTCGGCATGTGGAAAAAAGAACTCTTAGAACATTTGCATACATTTTCTCCCGACATCGTTATCTGCCACTCTTTAGCAAATATCCTTTGGTTTCATCTCTGCAATGAAGAGGAATTTCAAGCAGTACAAAAGCTCTATTTAGTTGCTCCACCGACATTAAACTGCACAGTAAAGGAGCTTTCAAGTTTTTTCCCCGTTCAAGTCCCTACAAATCCACATGCCAAAGAAGTTCTTCTCGTGGCATCCACAAATGATCCTTATATGAGTTTACAAGAGGCGCAAAATTTAGGGCTAATGCTCGGTGTACCCATTCTTGTATTGGAAAATGCGGGACATATCAATGCACAAAGCGGTTATGGCGAATGGCCATGGATTTTAGAAGAGTTCGCTCTTTAACTATTTCAAAAGGAAAAGACAATGAAAAAAAGAACCAAAATTTTAGCGACGGTAGGACCGGCTTCGGACACGCAGGAAAAGATAGAAGAGTTAATGAGAGCTGGGGTAAACGTATTTCGACTCAACTTCAGCCACGGCACCCACGAGTACCATTCCGAGGTTCTTGGAAGAATACGCAGCGCTATTGAAAAAACGGGGCTTATCACAGGTATTTTGCAAGATATAAGCGGTCCAAAAGTGCGTATCGGCACCCTTGAAGAGGATTTTATGCTCCGCAGAGGAGATATTGTAGAGTTTGTTCAAGAGGATATTATCGGTAAAAAAGTTCAAGAGGGGCATTATATTTTATCCACCAACCAAAAATCTATTATCCCTCGTCTGCGCGTGGACGAATATGTCTATCTCTATGACGGGATTATCCGCTCCAGAGTAATAGAAGCAACACATTCCGGCGTCAAAGTACGTATAGAAAACGACGGGATTCTCAGCTCTAAAAAAGGGTTAAACTTTCCAAACACCAAACTCGGTATTGAAGTTCTTACAGAAAAAGATAAAAAAGATATGCTTTGGGGAATCCAAAACAAAGTGGATTTTATGGCTATCTCTTTTGTACAACATGCAGGAGATATGAGAGTTGCCCGTGCAATTATAGAAGAGCATGGCGGAGATGTGCAGCTTTTTGCCAAAATTGAGAAATTTGATGCGGTCGAAGAGATAGACGAGATACTTGAAGTAAGCGACGGAATTATGGTTGCACGTGGAGATTTGGGGATAGAGATTCCCTACTATGACGTTCCAAACGTGCAAAAAATGCTTATCAAAAAAGCAAATAATTTAAGCAAGCCCGTTATCACGGCAACGCAAATGCTCCTCTCTATGACTAAAAACGACACCGCCACACGTGCGGAAATTAGCGACGTAGCAAATGCCGTTTTGGACGGAACGGATGCAGTAATGCTCTCTGAAGAGAGTGCTATGGGGCACAATCCCGTCTTGGTGGTAGAAACAATGGTCAACACCATCAAAGCGGCGGAAAAAAACTACCCTTTTCATAAAATGACAAAATTCCAAATGAACGACAATGCCGATAGAATCAACGATTCAGCAGTAAGGCTCTCGCAGAGTTTGGACACGGCAGGGATACTTACCATCACATCCACGGGAAATTCCGCCAAAAAAATAGCACGCTACCGTCCAAACAGACCGATTTATGCGGTAACTTATTCCAAAAAAGTAGCGCAATCTTTGACTATAGTTTGGGGAGTTGTTCCCGCTTTTTCCGTATGCAATAAAAACATCGATGCTATGATGAATGAACTGGTACACGACGGTCTCAAACGGGGAGTTTTAGATATGCAAAACCATTATATTCTCACCGCAGGAGACCCGCTTGGGGTAGAAGGTTCTACGAATATGATTCGTATCATCAGCCACCACGAGATGGAATATTTCAAATCTCTCAAGTTGAATAAACCGACGGACACCGATAATTAAAGAATATAAAGAGGCACATGCAAGATTTAATCACCCTTTTAACAAAAAAAACTGCGCTTAAAAAAGAGCATATCGTCAATATTTTAAAGCTTCTTGAAGAGGGCTCTACTATCCCTTTTATCGCCCGCTACCGCAAAGAGATGACGGGCGGAGCAGATGATGAAGTGCTACGCGACTTTGAGACTATTTACATCAGTTCTAAAAAACTCCTTGAACGTAAAGAGGAGATATTAAGGCTTATCGGTGAGAGAGCCACACTCACCGAGGCACTCAAAAAAAGTATAGATGAGGCACAGAGCCTTAGAGTTTTGGAAGATATTTACCGCCCTTATAAAGAGAAAAAAAACTCCCGAGCACTCACCGCCGTAGAAAACGGATTAACCCCTCTTGCCGATATTTTAGAGGGTGCGAAACTCTCTTTGGAGGAACTACTTCCACATGCCAAGAGTTTTGTGCAAGGAGATATTGAATCTGAAGAAGAGGCGATAAAAGGTGCGCAAGATATTTTGGCAGAGCGTTATGCCGACCTTCCTAAAGAGCGTGAGGCTATCCGTAACACCATGATGCGTCAGGGGATTTTGGAGATAAAAAGAACAAAAAACTTTGATGAAAACGGTACTTTTAAAAACTTCGGAGCAAAAGATACTAAAGGGGAAAAAATTGCATTTATCCCCTCTCACCGATACTTGGCGGTGATGCGAGGAGTCAAAGAGAAAGAACTCTCAGCCAAAATCACTATCGATACGCAAGGTATCGAGGAGAATATCAAACAATACAAAATTCCCCGCAACGCCTCGAGCTCCAAAGAACTTCTTTTTGAAGCCTATAAAGACGGGCTCAAACGCCTTTTGCTCCCTTCTATCGAGCGTGAGGTGCAAACAGAGCTCAAAGAAAAAGCGGATATCTCTGCTATCAATGTTTTTGGCAAAAATCTCTCTCAGCTTCTTATGACCCCTCCCGTGACAAAAAGAGTGCTTTTAGGTGTCGATCCCGCATTTGTAAGCGGCTGCAAACTCGCCGTTATCGATGAAAACGCAGGCTATTTAGAATCTGCCGTTATCTATCCGACCGAGCCCAAAAGAGATTATGAAAATTCCAAACAAAAGGTTTTAGCCCTTGCAAAAAAATATCAAATCACCGGCGTAGCTATAGGTAACGGAACCGCTTCAAGAGAGACGCAGGAGTTTTTTGCCCGCCTCAACAAAGAGGAGGGTGTGCGACTCAGTTATACCGTAGTCTCAGAAGCGGGTGCTTCGGTGTATTCGGCTTCCAAAATTGCCGCAGAGGAATATCCGAATCTTGATGTCACTATACGCGGAGCAATCTCAATCGCCCAAAGACTCAGAGACCCGATGGCAGCCCTTGTCAAAATCGACCCGAAATCTCTAGGGATAGGGCAATATCAGCATGATGTCGACCAAAAACTTTTAGAAAAAAAGCTCACCGATGTGACTCAGGATTTGGTAAACAGAGTCGGTGTGGACATCAACTCTGCTTCGGCTTCTCTTCTTTCTTACGTGGCAGGAATCGGTGCAAAAGTAGCGCAGAATATTATCGCTTATAGAGAAGAAAACGGAAAATTTTTAAGTAAAGAACAGCTCTTAAAAGTCAAAGGTTTAGGCAAAAAAGCTTATGAGCAGGCGGCTGGATTTATCCGAATCAAAGAGGGAAAAAGTATCTTTGACAACAGCGGAATCCACCCGGAAAGTTATCCTATTGCAAAGAAGCTTGATGGTTTGGACTTGGGTACACTCAACGTAGATGAAAAAGCTGAGGCTTGGCATGTGGGAAAAGAAACCCTCAAAGACATTATCAAAGAGCTTCGCAAACCCGGCTTTGACCCAAGAGAGGAGTTGCCCGCCATCCCTTTTAAGGAGGAAATAACCGATATAAAGATGCTTCAGGTGGGCAGTTTTGTCTCAGGCGTGGTACGAAATATCGCCGATTTCGGTGCTTTTGTGGATATCGGGCTCAAAAATGACGGGATGATTCATATCTCCAAGATGAGTGCTAAGCGTATCTCCCATCCACTGGAAGTGCTTTCGCTCAATCAGTATCTCCCTCAAATAGAGGTTATCTCTATCGATACTGAAAAAGGGAAAATAGGACTCAGCTTAATTGAAATAGCCAACGCATTTTAAGCAATAATTTTAAGCGATAATCTTATACAATTCGCTATTATCAAAGAGGAACACTCAGTTTATGGCTACAAAAATACTACTATGTGATGATTCAAAAACTGCGAGAATGCTAATGAAGCAGCCTATTATGAATCAAAATCTTGCCTTTGTAGAATTCTTTGACGGTAAAGAAGCTTTTGAATATGTCGTGAAAAACAAGCATCCTATTGACCTACTTATCACCGATGTCAATATGCCGAAAATGGACGGGTTTGATCTCATCCGCCATATCCGACTTCAATATAATTTCAATGAACTCCCTATTTTAGCGCTCTCCGGCTCAGAGAAAAGTTCTATGGTTGCACAGCTTCTCAAAACAGGTGCTAATGACTATATCAGCAAACCTCTCTACAATGAAGAATTTTTAACGCGCATCAACATGACTCTTGAGCAATCAAGACTTTACAAAGAAAATCAGGCGCTTATAGAAAAACTTCAAGCTATGGCGACAACAGATTTTTTGACCAAACTCTATAATAGAAATTATTTTTTCTCTACAATCAAACATGTACAGGCACAAGCAAAAAGAACAAATTATCAATACGGAGTGATTATGCTTGATATTGATTATTTCAAAAAAGTCAACGATACTTTCGGGCATGATGCAGGGGATTTTACGCTGGTAGAGATTGCAAAAACACTCCAAGAAGCCGCAAGAGAGTCCGATATCGTGTGCAGATGGGGCGGAGAAGAGTTTTTGATTTTGGTGCAAAAATCTACTTTTGAAGAGTTGTGTAACTTTGCCCGAAGAATCCGACTCCTTATTGAAAAAAAAGATCTTGTTTTGGATGTAGATGCTCTAACATTTCATGTAACCGCTTCTATAGGAGTGGCGTTAGGAGATGATAATATAGAAGCTGCTATCAGTACCGCAGATGCACGGCTCTATAGGGCAAAAGAAAACGGCAGAAATCAGGTCGTTTGCAACTAATCGGCTTTAACTCCAAGCTTCTATCTTGCCTGAGAGTTCTAAATGTGTCAGGTAAAGTCTTAAATCAAATTCTAGCTGATGGTACGAGGGCTCCATATATTCGCAGAGTTTATAAAAAGCTTTGTTATGCTCTTTTTCTCTAAAATGTGCTAGCTCATGGACTGCTATCATCTTCAAAAACTCCTCGGGAACGCTCTTAAACATCGAGGCGATACGAATCTCATTTTTGGCTTTGAGCTTTGAGCCCTGCACACGTGAAATAAAATGGTGTGTGCCTAGAGCGTTATGAATCACGTTAATTTTACCGTCGTACAGCACTTTACTTAAGGGGGAAGCATTTTTGAGATGTTCGTTTTTGAGCGACGAGACATAAGAAAAAAGAGCTTTGTCATTTTTTACGGCATGTGGATTTTTATATTTTTCAAGAAGGTGCAAACCAAGCTTATCTTCTTTTATAAGTTTGTGTACCTGCGCTTGCGTATGGCTGTTGTAATGATGGAGATATTTCAGTTCTTTCACTCTAAAAACCTTGTTTCTAAAGTATCCAAACAGAAAATTTCTTGCCCTTAATTTTTCCGTTTTGAAGTTTTTTATGCGCTTCATCAATCAAAGAACTCTCTATTGCTACATAACTTTGACGCTCGTAAATATCGATTTTGCCTATAGAATCACCGGAGAGTCCCGCATCACCCGTGAGTGCTCCAAGCAAATCTCCCGCACGCACCTTCTCTTTTTTGCCCCCTTCTATAACAAGGGTAATAAAAGGGGGGCGCATCTCAAAACCATGCACTTTTTTCAAAGTAGAAGAATCTTTAAAAAGGCGGTTTTCATTTTTATATTCTAAAGCATTTTGCACTTCGTAGGTGTTGTAAAGTGTAATAGCAAGTCCCGCAGCACCCGCACGTCCCGTACGTCCTATACGGTGAGTGTAAGTATCCTCGGCATGTGGAATATCATAATTTACCACCATAGAGAGCTCTTTAATATCCAAACCGCGTGCTGCAACATCCGTTGCCACCAAAACAGGACAACTTTTGTTGGAAAACTGTACTAAAACATCATTTCTCTCATACTGTTCCAAATCACCGTGGATTGCCAATGCATCAATTCTATTTTTTTGTAGATACTCGGCAATCTCTTTTGCTTCGAGTTTGGTATTGGTAAAAACGATTACATTTTCAGGTTTGTAAGTGCTAAAGATATTTACCAAAGTCTCCATTTTATTTCCGTTTTGCGCTTCATAAAATAGTTGCGTAATTTTGTTTGCAATCTCCGTAGAAACAGTTTTCACGCTAAGGGGATTCTTTTGAAGGGCATTGCTAATCCCCACAATCTCATCCGTATAGGTGGCAGAAAAAAGAAGTGTCTGTTTTTCTTTTGGAACATATTCCAAGACTTTATCTATCTCTTCGATAAATCCCATATCCAACATTCTATCCGCCTCATCCAAAACAAGCGTTTCGAGATTGTCAAAATTTAAAGTCTCTTTGTTCAAATGTTTGAGTATTCTTCCGGGAGTTCCTACGATAATATGCGCTCCGTGACGAAGAGAGCCTAGTTGCGGTCCAAAGGCAGCACCGCCGCAAAGGGTGAGAATTTTAATATTATGTGCAAATCTAGCAAGCATGCGAAGCTCTTTTGCCACTTGGTCTGCCAACTCTCTCGTAGGGCAAAGGATAAGCGCTTGCACCCGAAATTTTTTGACATCAAGCTTATGAAGCAGTCCTATACCAAATGCCGCAGTTTTACCGCTTCCTGTTTTGGCTTGAGCGATAACGTCTCGCCCCTCTAAAATATAAGGAAGGCTCTGCGCCTGAATAGGTGTCATCTCCGTATAGCCTATCTCGTTGAGGTTATGAAGCATTTGTGCAGATAAGGCAAGGGTTGAAAAGTTTGTAGGGTTCATGTTCAATTCTTTTTTGGGAAGTATATCATGAGTTCATTTCGCTTACACTGAGCTAACATTTGAGCGTTACAATATCGTAATTCAAAACAAGGAAACAAAATGAAAAAATTAATTACTGTAGCACTCTTAATCGGGGCTTTGACTTCTAGCGCATTCGCACATCACATGGCTGTATATGAGGATGCAGGTGTAAATATACCTACATTTTCACCTCACTTAGATATGGTCTTTTAGTCAGATGCCCATTCTTTAATGGGCACACTGCTAAAAATCGACTGAAACTTTTGAAAGCCAAGGCATCGGTTTCTAAAGGCGTTCGTTTTCAAAATTATTTACGTTTTCGATACTCTCTGTAATTATCCCATAAAGTTTTGCATGCGAGAGTTTGTATTTCACGGAAAAAGCCTCTATTGCTGCAAGATTAAAAGCTTCTATATCCCTCACCAAAACATACAATTCGCCCAAAACGCCTTTATCTTCTAGTAAAGCGCTTTTGATTGCATCCGAGATGTACATCTGGTCTAAAATATCGCTCAGTTTAGCGCCGAAAATCGTATCAACAAGCGATAATACACCCACAAAATACGCCTCTCCAAGAGCATTACTTTTTGCATTCAAATCTATTGCTTTGAGAAAATTTTCCATAAGCTCCGTGCGGCTTTTGACCATAAGCATCAGAGGAGAATATATACCTGCTTTGGAAACAGATTTGGAATAAATCATCAGCATCAGCCACTTAGCAAGCGGCTGACGACCTACAAGCGTAAGTACATGGTGGATAGAAGATATTTTTCCCCGAAAATGAAAAGCAGCAGAGTTGATAAACTGTAAAAGCTGTACCGTTAAAGCGTGATTGCGTTCAAACTCTGCGGTGATTTCATCGATATTGGTATCTTGCATCAGCAAATTGTAAAGTTTCAAAACATGCATTTGCGAGGCATCATTCTTTGTGTTTTCAAGAATATTGGGTGTGGCAAAAAAATAGCCCTGAAACAAATCACAGCCCAAATTTAAAGCCAAAACATACTCTTTTTGATTTTCTATCTCTGTAGCAACGATTTTTATGTTTTGAGCTTGCAGCAAGGCGATACGCCTCTTCATATCGTCGCTTTTTTTGTCACTATCGAAAATTATCTTCACATAGGACAACTGCTTCAAAACAGGTTCATATTTTTTTATTTTTTCCGTGTCCAAAAAAATATCATCCACCGAAAGAGTGTATTTTTTATCATAAAGTTGTTCTATCCGCTCTACTACTCTCTCTTTCATAGGAATATTCTCCGATAAAGAAAAAATAAAAAAATTATTTGGAATCGAAAAAATAATATCACTCATCAAAAACTTTTCATCTATCTTTACAAATGCCATCCTTCCGCCAAGGAGAGCTTTGGTGCCGAATCTATTTAAGACATTACTAATTACCGAGGCACTGGCAAAGCGGCTACTATCGATTTCACTTTCTTGATTTCCGTCGCTATACAAAAGCTCATAAGCGAAAATTTTATTTTGAGTGTCGACTATCGGTTGTCTTCCTATATATACATTTTCCATCTTTACTCCACTTATATCGACTTTTCAAGCTTTGCTAGCTCTTGTTGTTCCCCTATTTTTTCCATCACAAAAATAATATCTTTAAAAGAGATAGGCTTTTTAAGATAAAGACTATCAGATACTGCCTCCAAATTTTGTGCATCTCTGGAAGCACTTATAAAGACGGTGAATATTTCAGGATTTATTTTTTTAATCTTATCTACCATAACAATGCCGCTCATTCTTGGCATGATAATATCAGTAATCACGATATCAATATCTTGTCTCTTCATAAACTCTGCCAAACCCTCTTCCCCGTCACGGCAAAGAATAATCTCATCAAAAAATTTTCCAAGAAGGACACCCATCCCGCTTCGAATACTTACTTCATCGTCCACAAAAAGCACTTTTAAATTTTTTAATTTTTCTCGCAATCCCTGAATATCACTCATATTTTTCTCCCAAATTTTTTATTTTATAAGGTACTTTTATTTCAAAACAAGCACCCTTGTCTTTATTGTAAGCGCTAAGTGAGCCTTGTAAATGTTTTTCTACTATGGTTTTGCTCATGTAAAGTCCCAAGCCTGTTCCTGCACTCGGTCCCTTGGTCGTAAAATAAGGATTAAATATTTTATCCAAAATATTTTTCTCTATTCCCCCTGCATTGTCGCAAATCTTAATCATGACAACATCCTCCTGATCCTCTATAAAAATAAAAATTTTCTTTTCTACTCTGCCGTCCAAGGCTTCTTTGGCATTTTTGAGTATATTGATAATAACTTGCATCAGTTCTCTTGAATAGGTATAAATCTTTTTACCGTCGTAAAATTGGGTAATAATCTCGATATTACTATTTTTTAAAGAACTTCCCACAATGCGAAAAGCATCTTCAATAATTTCCTTGGTCGAAATTTCTTCTGCCGTTTTTTGAGGTCTGAAAAACTCCCTAAAATCATCGATGATCTCAGAGAGTTCCTGAGTCTGTTCCAATATTTCATGAATTGTTGTTTTTAAAACTTTTTCATCCAATAAACCAAGTTCAATATCCATCATAACATTCATCGCCCCGATTGCAACAACGCTCACAGGCTGTCTCCACTGATGCGCTATCATGCTTATCATCTCCCCCATCGCTGCGTGACCGGACTGTGCTATCATTATCTCATCTTTTTCTCTAAGCGCTTTATTAACACTCTCAAGCTCTGTAATATCATTAAAAACTACCAGTCCGTGCTTCTTATCATCCGTTTCAAGCATCTGTGCCCAGACGATAAAACTATGTTTTTTATCTCCCTTCATCATACATGCTTTTTGAAGCTCATTTTGTTTAGAAAAAATATACTCCAGCCAAGAGACTCCGTTCATCTGGGCTCGCATACATCCCTCGTCTTCTATAAAATATTCACATACGCAATGATGCTCTTTTTTAAAATCTTCCAATGTCGCATAACCAAAAAAATCAAGCATAGCCAAGTTGCTGTTTTCTATGATTTTTCCGTCTGTCGTAACCATAATATTGGGTATCGCATCAAAAAGATTCAAAAGATATCTTCGTGATTCTAAAAGCAAAGCTTCACTCTCATCAAGTTGTCGAATTTGCTCTTGATACACCCTAGAAACATCTCTTTCATAGCACTCGATACGACGGTAAATAAACCAAATAAGTAAAGGCAAAATAACCGAAATAAGTATCAATAAACCAAAAAGAAAATATTCACGGTGCATTCCGGCTTTTGTAATATCTTGAAAAAAGATTATTTTTATATTCGTTTCTTGCTGAAAGTCTTTTAATTCAAACAGATGCATTTTATATCTTTTTGAATTTGATTCTATCTCTAGGGCATCTTCTAAATGGGGCAATAGAGCCAATGCATTCACGATAGATGCAGTTTCTTGGCTTAACTCAGAGTGTACCTTATACCCGTCGATTACTTTATCGCCCACATGGGGAAAGTGGGTCGGGGTTTCCTCTTTTGTAAGCATCAATCCGCAAAAATCGCTGACTTCATAAATATCACGCAAAATAAATACGGGGCATACCCCAATCTCAATGGCTCCTATATACACATTATTTTCGTCAAATAAAGGCGATATTATCCTATAAAGTACGCCGCGCTTTCCATTTTCATAGCCTGCAATGACGGTATGTAAGCGCACCTGTTCTTTTATCATTGGTCTCATATCTACTTGATTATCCCCAAATTCCGTAGGATTTTGCATCCGTAAAAAAGTGGTACCGTCACTAAGGTAAACATTCATCACTTTAAAGTTTTTTTCTTGATTACGCATCAATTCCCATTTTGGTTTGAGCAAACGGTATAAAGCTTCTCTGTCTTCATTTTTGAGCATTTTTATAATATCGGGCATTTTTACTATATGCTCAATATAATACGTATACTGTTTTGTAAAAGAGTCTATAACATAATTTACGCCGTTTTGAACAAGTTTGGCATATTCCTCTTGCGTTTGATTTTGTCGCTGTTTTTGGATAAGTGCAGTAGTCCCCATGGCTGCTATCGCCAGTATTATCATTGCCAGCGCGATAAAAAAAGTAACGCTTCTGCGAAGTGACCTAGTATCAAGCTTCTTCATACCTTAGCCTTTAATATAATTCTTGTATATAGTCACTGCCGCATTGAAGCTCTTTAAACCACGCTAAGAACTCTTTGACCTTCTCTTTTTCAAAAATAAAGCCATGCTGAGGAGCAATCATATCCACTGCCAACTTTTCCACATGCCCTACCCAAGCACGGCAAAGTTTATTGGAGCCCATATATCTTTTGTGAAACCCGTAGAGATGTTTTTTATGTTCTTCGAAATTTTCCACTATTTTATAATATTCGGGCGTATTGAGTATGGCAGCACCGATATCTCCCGAAAAGATGATTTTTGAGCAAGAGTCATACAAAGAAAAATTCCCCGGAGAGTGAAGAAAATGTGCCGGAACAAACCAGAGAGAATCTTGCCCGAATTTTAATTTTGCCCCGTGATCTCCAAGAGGCAAAACTCTATCCATACTCATAAACCCGTAATGGCTCATAAAGCGTGTCCATAAACCCGACATAATAAACTTAGCCAGAGTACTGATACTCCACTGTGCGATTGCACCTGAGACATCGGGGTCTTGATGTGAGAGAAAAATAAACTTGATATTCTCTACTTCCACATGCCGAGATACGGCTTCATACAGTTCATCAAATACAGCCGAACTTCCGGGGTCAATCAAAATACCGTGACCGTTTTGCACTATTAGATATTGATTGACGGAGAGAAAAGCATCTTCGTGCGATTCATCATCAAAACTAAACATGACGCATTTATGCGTCCCGTTGTCAAATAGAATTTTTTCATTGTCCATTTTACAATCCTTTAAATTCTCGAATAATGCTCATCTGTATTTGCGTTATATATTGTACCAATTTGTTTCTTTGTCCGGGGGCAAATTGAAATAAAAATACTACGCTAAAGTTGTACCTTGTCTCACTTTTTCTAAACATCACCGCCTTAGTATTAAGAATCAAAGGTTTTTTGTCCATAGTTAAAACCATATCAATGACAACCTCATCATCCTTTTTTAATCCCGCAGGAAAAGCATTGAGTGCTAATTTTACGGCATCCAAAGAGAGGTCTTCTATGTGTATATCCCCTTGAAATTTATTATCGTTGATAAAAAGGGAAACAATATGCTTCTCCTCGGGAATGATACGAACTGTTTTTCTCTCTTAAGACAAGAGTATTTTCTTGTAAATCCGCAATCAAGGCGTTATTGGTAATACTAAGACCCTTATAATAATTATGCAGACTGAGTTTTGCGCTATTTCTTTGAAGCACTTCAAGCAGCGAAAACAGTGCTTTTGTATCTTGAAGATTTTCATCATTTTTACTCTGTTTTTCATCAAAAAGCTTGAGCAAATGCAGCTCCGTAATATCATCAAAAGACAAAATTCCGTAATTTTGCTTATCCGGAATTCTTTGATATTTACAAATATAATGTTGAATTACATGTTCTAGACTTTCAAGTTTAACGTGAAAAAGTTTATTTTCACCATCGCGTATTGCATCAAACCAATAAGAGCCCTCTTTGTTGTACAAAAAACCGCTGTGAGGCAAAAATAAACTTCCTATATCTTTATAGTTTTGGATAAATTTTTCCATTGTTTCCACATGGAAAAAATCTAACAATACCTGATTAACAAGCACTGGGGTTATCCCGTCTATCATCATAACCATGGAACTTTGATAATTAAAAATACTTTTGAGATGAGTATAAAAAAGTTTTGCATCGTATTGCTCTTTGAGCTCTTGTACAGCCAAAGACAAGACATTTTTCAAATCCAAAACATTGACGGGCTTTTTTAAAAATCTAAAAATCCCCAGCTCTATCGCTTCAAAAAGATATTGCGGGCTGTCATCTCCGGACATAACAATAATTTTCGTCTCTTTATTGAGCATATGAATATGGCGACTCATCTCCAATCCGCTTACATAAGGCATAACTACGTCTGTAACAACAATATCGGGATGGTATTTTTTAAAATATTCCAAACCCTCTCTACCGTCACACGCTACATACACTTGCTCAAAAAATTGCTTCAATACTTTAGAAGCATTTACTCTAAGTGCATCATTGTCCTCTACGTACAAAACGCTGAATCCTTTTGCTTGGGATCGTAATTCTTTCACATCTTTCACAAGGCAAACCTCACTCTCAATATTCTGATATAATAGCAAAATTATCGTTTCAAAAGGATGCTTTTATGAAATACTCACTTGGTTTTAGGCTGTGGCATTGGTTGAATGCACTTATAGTACTCGCTCTTTTGGCTACCGTTTTTTTGAGAAGCACTTTTTTAAATGTAAAAACAAACTCTGAAATTTTAATGGCAAAACTCTCAGGAATGGGAATGGAGATAACGGAGGCACAAGCAAAAATTCTTGCAAAAGCAATCCGTGCCGGCATGTGGGAATGGCATATTATTTTGGGATACGGTTTGGCATTTTTAGTACTTTTTAGAATAGTCTTATACTTTAGGGATAAGAGTAAAAAAGAGGATTTCACCTCATTATCTCTTCACAAAAAAGGGGTAAAATTCCTCTATTACGTGTTTTACGGGGCTTTGTTGTTTATGAGTATCAGCGGTCTTCTTATGCATTTCCATCAGGAGCTTGGATTGACAAACGATTTTAGTGATATTCTCAAAGAGATGCATGAATTTGTTTATACCGTCATTTTAATTTTTGTCCCTTTACATATCGCAGGTGTTGTTATTGCAGACAACCGTGACGAGCAAGGACTTATATCAAGTATGCTCAACGGGAAAAATTAGAATATTAAATACCTGACCTATCTCAAACCGTTTTATCTGTAAAGAGATGCGTTTGTAAATAGTGGTAAGGCTTGGAATCATACTCTTCTATAAAATTAAGTGAGAGTAAAATATCGTTAATCCTATACGTACCAAGCCCAACCCGTATAATAAATCCCATATTTTCGAGCGAGCTTCTTACATTATAAAGGGTTTTGCTTTCGATTTTGGAAGTTCTTTGGTTGGCAATATCGCTTAGTACTTCCAAATGGTGTTTTTTTTGTTTTGCGTAAGTAATAAGTTCAACTATATATGCTTCATTTGAAGCGATTGTCTCCAACAAAGTATCAATAATAATCGTAACACTCAACTCTACTATCTGCTGGGTAATAACCGTAAAATAAAGTCGTTGCAAGGCCTGCATCGTATAATCTGGATGCCCTAGAGTAAAGGCGAGGATGGGCTGAATCATCTCTGGATTTTTTACCCCTTTTGCACTAAAAATACTCTGTGCATACGCAAACACTTCACTCACATCCAATGGCGGAAGATCTACGATTCTGGCAAAATGGAAAAAAGGAGATTTTTTTTCTTGAAAAATTTTGTTCATAATGGTTTCAATACTTCCAAGAAAGATATACGTAACTCTCTCATGATGTTGGATAGTGGAACGCATACGACTAAGTACCGTTTTATCACTGAGTGAGATAATATCCTGAAACTCATCGAAAATAAAATAAATTTGGGAGTCCAATCTTGTAGCCACGCTGTTTACTAAATCCAGTGCATAAAGCAGAAGTTCAATTGCATCTTTTTGTGAGGAGAGTTCTTGAATCGTTATTTCCCCTACGGAATCTATTTTAACACTTTGCAGCCGTTTTAAAAATCCGACAAAAGAGTCTTTGGAGCTATCGATTACACTACGAACAAACCCTTCAACTCCTAAAAATTGATAAACTTGGTCAATGATGTTGTGGGCAAGTTTTTGAATACTTAGAGTTTTTTTTACATCCACATAAATAAAACGGTAGCCGCCTTCATGCTCAAAAATATGTTTGACAACCGATGTTTTACCAAAGCGTCGTGGAGCTTTTATCATAAAGTGTTGATGATTATCGATAAACGCTCTAAAAAGAGGAAGATGCTTAGTCCGATCTATAAAGGCCGTTCCCTTTACAGGACTTCCGGTATTAAACATAATAAGCTCCAAAGAGTAGATACTGAATTGTATCTATTAAAAACATGGATGTCAAATGAACTAGATGGAACAGTCTATTTATTTTATAGATAGAGGTGTTCTATTTTAGCTCATATTGTTCCGTTTGCACATGCCAATGCTATTTCATTCAAAGCAAACGGTTAAAATTAGAAATAGTTTTTTTCTTGTAAGCAAAAGTATAGTAACTCTAATGTAAAATCTTTGCATGAAAAAATTATTACTAATAACCTTATCCACTTTTTTGTTTTCTGATGCACTCTTAATCGGCGGGATTGAGAGTGCAAGCGCTAAAGAGAAAGCAGAAGCTTGTGAGAGTGCAAAAACGCAGGCTAAAGAAAATTATAATGTTCAAGATATGAATGTCGGCTGCACCTGTGAAAAATCAGATGCGAAAGAGTGGATGTGTTTTGTCCGCTTTGAATACTTAGCAAAAGAAAAATAAAACTCTACAGGAGCAGCAATGACTGGGGCAAAAGAGCTCAAAGAGCTCACTTCGGCATTAAATATTTTATATGCCGAAGATGAGGCAATGTTACGGGAGAGTATGCAAAATACTCTGGGCAAATTTTTTAAAAACACTTTTGTAGCGACGAACGGACAAGAAGCTTTTGAAATATT